>JAIYEK010000342.1 GCA_027487015.1 Erythrobacteraceae bacterium
TCCCCGCGTGACGAGCTCGCCCCGCTGACCGAGAAGATGTCGGCGACCCTCGATTTCGACGCGATGATCGGCACCGCGCCCTCGTTCCGCGCCGCGCTCGCTCAGGCCGCCAAGGCCGCTCGCGGGCATGGCCATGTGCTGATTGAGGGCGAAAGCGGCACCGGCAAGGAAATGCTGATGCGCGCGATGCACGGCGCTTCGCCGCGCGCCAAGGAAGCCTTCCGGATCATCAACCTCGCCTCGGTTCCCCCCGGCTCGATCGATTCAGTGTTGTTCGGCCACGAGCCCGGCAGCTTCCCCGGCGCCTTCGACCGCCAGATCGGCGCCTTCCAGCATTGCGATGCCGGCACGCTGATCCTCGACGAGATCGACCGCCTCACCCCGGCGCTCCAGCAGCGCCTGGCCGAGGCGCTCGAGAGCGGCATCATCCGCCCCGTGGGCGCGAGCTACGGCTTCCGGGTCGACGTGCGGCTGCTGGTCACCAGCAATATCGGGCTCGACCGGATGGTCGAAGCCGGGCAATTCGACGCCCGCCTCGCCGCCAGACTGGGCGCGACCCGCATCGTCCTGCCGCCCCTGCGCGAGCGCACCGGCGATATTCCCGCCCTCACCCGCCACTTCCTCGCCCGGATCGGCGAGCAGCCGGGGCTCAACCACCTTTCGGTGAGCGATTCTGCGCTGGCGCTGCTGGCCGCCTATGATTGGCCGGGTAATGTCCGCCAATTGCAATCGGTCTTGTTCCGCGCCGCGGTCTATTGCGAGGGTAATTCGCTCACCGCCGACAGCTTCCCGCAGCTCTCCGAAATGCTCGGCGAACAGGGCAGCGTCACCCAAGCCAGCACCCACGAGGGCGTGGGCATCATGCTCTACACCGACGACGGCAACTTGCGCCCGCTCGAAGAGATCGAGGCCGACGTAATCCGCCTCGCTATCGGCCACTACCGCGGCCGGATGACAGAGGTTGCGCGGCGGCTCGGGATCGGGCGCTCGACGCTGTATCGCAAGCTCAGCGATCTCGGGATCGACAACGCGGCTTGATCGGCGCGGCTTGCGCGCCTAGCGCGCGGCCATGACACAGGTTCAGGATTTCGCAGGGCGCTCGGCGCTCGTCACCGGCGCGGCTTCGGGGATCGGGGCGGCTTGCGCGAAGGCGTTTGCGGCGCGGGGGGCGGCGCGGCTGGTGCTGGTCGATGTCGACGGCGCGGGGCTTGATGCGCTCGATCTTCCGGGGTGCGAGGTGCACCGCATTGTCGGCAGCGTCGCTGACGCAGATCTTTGGCAAGCCGTCGCGCCCTCGTTGGCGGGTCTTGACCATGCCGTTGTCAACGCCGGCATCGGTTCGGGCGGGCCCATTGCGTCGGTTTCGTTCGCCGAATGGCGGCGGGTGATGGACGTGAACCTCGACGGCGCCTTCCTCACGCTGGCCCATGCCTTGCGGGCGATGGAGGGCAAGCGTGGCAGTGTGGTTGTCGTGTCGTCGACGACTGGTCTCAAGCCCATCCCCGGCATCGGCCCCTATGGTGTCGCCAAGGCGGCGGTTGCTCACATGGCCCGCATCGCAGCGGCCGAGAATGCCAAAAACGGCATTCGCGTCAATGCGATAGCGCCGGGCGGCGTCGACACCGCGATCTGGGAGAGCGGCGAGGACTTCAAGGCCTCGGTCGCTGCCATCGGCCGCGAAGCGACCATGGCGCGGATGGCCAAAACCACCCCCTCGGGCCGTTTCGCCTCCTCCGAGGAGATGGCGGATTCGATCCTCTACCTGCTCTCCGACGCCGCCGCCAACATCACCGGAACCGTGCTGGTATCGGACGGGGGCTTCACGCTGTGATGGATTGCCCGAGGGGAATTCCTACACTAAGCCTTTGAAATGTTTCACGTGAAACATTTTCAGCGCTTCGTGGGCGTCAGGCCGGCTCGATCGTGAAGCCAGGCACCGCCGCCGGTTCCTTGTGGCCGGGGTGGTACATGTCCATGTAGATCATCGCCTTCTCCGGCGTGCTGTCCTTGCAGGTCACCTCGTAGCCATCGATGATCCGGTCATAGACCCCGAGGCCAAAGCTGCCGACCCGGAAGTAGGCCGGGCGCTTGCCGTCGGCGCAGCGCAGGCGGTTGAGGTAGGCGCGCTGCCCGCCGGGCATATCGGCGCGCACCGGGTTCTGCTCGCTTCCGAGCGGGTGCGCCTGCGCCGCCTCGACCAGCTTGGCGAGTTCCTTGCCGCTGACGATCTTGTTCCCGAAGATGTCGGTCACATCCTGCGCCGCCGCGGGAAGCGCGCCGCCGCCCGCCAGCACGGCCGCCGCCGCGAACCCCGTCAGCATCATCTTGCGAAGCGTCATAACCCGTTCCTCCCCTTGGTTTCCCAAAGGGTTGCACAAAGCCGCGGTCACGGCAAGCGTGTCACCAGCTATAGGTCTGGCTCGCCAGCGCGGCGCTGGTGTTGCCCTTGAGGGTGACCGTCACCGCCTTGGCCTTCCAGTCGATATCAACCAGCCCGTAGTTCTCTACGGGGAAGAACTTGCCGACCCGCGCCGGATCGGGCTCGCGCGCGGTGCTGCGTTCGATATCATCCCCGAAGGCGAGGTTGAGCGAGGAGCTGGTCAGCTCCCAGATGGTCTGGCCTCCGTGCTCGACCTTGTAGATCCCGCCCGAGTGGCGATCGCCCGAGAGCAGCACCAGCCCGCTCGGGGCGCGGGTTCCCAAGAGGTCGAGCAGCCGGGTTCTCTCGGCAGGAAAATTGGTCCAGCCCTCGAACTGGTGCGCGGTGGTGAGCACCTGGGTGGAGGAGACCACGATCCGCAGCTCGGCGGGCTTGGCCAGCTCCGCCTTGAGCCACGCCCACTGCGCCTCGCCGAGCACGGTCTTGCCCGCGTCGTCATCGGGCAGATAGCTGCCCAGCGGCTGGCGGTCCTTGGTCCAGGGCCCGCGCTTCAGGTCCGAACGGAAGAACCGCGTGTCGAGCAGGATCACCTGCACGCGCTTGCCTTCGGGTCCGGTGATGGTGCTCTGATAGACGCCGGGGCGGGCCTTGACCGCCTCGGACGAACCCCAAAAGGTCTCGAACAGCGTCTCGGACCAGCGGCGGAAGGGGAAGCTCGCGCCTGCATCGTTGAAGCCGAAATCATGGTCGTCCCACACCGCCTGCATCGGCACCTTGGCGCGGAAACCGGCGAATTCGGGGTGCGAGGCCTGCAGGGCATAGGCGCTGCGCAAGCTCGCGAGACCCGCGTCGCCATCCCACCCGGCATCGCCGTAGACATTGTCGCCAATCATCAGGAATAGCTGGGGATTTTGCGCGGCAATCTGCGCCCACATGTGCTGCGAAGCGCTCTGGTGGTTGCAGCTGCCGACCGCGATGCGGGTGAGCGTGGTCGCGGGAGACAGCGCCGGATTGGGCCCGGCAACCGGCATATCGACCTTGGCCATCAGCGCCTCGTAATAGGGCGAGAGCATCTGGTCGGGGGTGACCTCGACGGCCTGCGGGGTCTGGGCGCCGAGCGGCGCGGCAAGCGCAAGCAGAGCGGCGGCGGACAGCAGGGCGAGGCGCATCGGGTTCTCCGTCTTCAAGGGTTTGCAAGCAAGTTCTGGCGGCGGCTCGTGACAGAACCGTGGCAGCCGCTCACAGCGGCGGGAGGGTGCTGTAATCGGTCAGCGCGGCGTCCCTGAGGCCGCGCCACACGTTGCGCGCCTGCACTGTCTCGGCGACATCGTGGACCCGCAAGAGGTGGACGCCTGCCTCCATGCCTTTCAGCGCCAGCGCGATCGATCCGGCGA
>JAIYEK010000122.1 GCA_027487015.1 Erythrobacteraceae bacterium
AGCAGCTCGTCGAAGCGGGCCTCGATGCCGCGGCGGTTCATCAGCCCGGTGAGCGAATCGCGCGCCGAGATCTGTTCGAGCATCCGCGCCTCGGTCAGCGCCGCATCGCGCTCGCGGCGCAGCGCGAGGAAGCGGTCGGCGATGGCGAGGCTGATCACCACCACCTCGATCCCGACCGCGACATAGAGCATCTGGTCGAGGCTCGAGGGGCCGGTGTGCCAGCCCAGACCGCGCAGCAGGCGCTCGGTGGAGGCGATGATGATCGGCGCCCAGGCCAGCGCGATGTAACGCGCCGAGCGGCTGCCGCGCAGCACCGCCTCGAGCACCGCGCCGCTGATCACGACAATCGCGGGCATGAAGGTGACGAAGTAGCCGACATCGTCGAAGCGCTGGGTGGCATCGAGCTGGAGCGCGAAGAAGCCCGGCACGATCATCGTGAACCAGCCGGTCGCAATCGTGATCTGCCGCATCGTGCGCGACTGGGCACCGCGCTCAAGGAAGCTCGCGAGGAACAGCGCCGAGATCCCGACGCCGACCGCCCATGAGAAGGCGCCCGTCACCGCCATGACCCCCACCGGGAGCGTCACAAAGGCCGAGGCAAGCCCGCCTGCGGTCAGCACATAGATCATCATCCCGGTGACCATTGCCGCGTGCAACACCACGAAGCGTTCGCGCAGCACCACGAAGAAGCTGATGTCGAACAAGAGCGGCAGCACCAGCATCCCGGCCACGAAGGCGAGCAGCATCATGTCGACCTGCGACCAGTCGGCCTTGCCCGGATCATGGGTGACGCGCGCCTCAGTCAGCAGCGGCACCGAATGCGGCGCCTCAATCCGGGCGATCAGCGTGGTGGTCTTGGCGGTGATCTCGGGCAGCGGGAGCTGGAACACGGGCCCAGCGGGAAAGGGCACGCCGTCGGCTTCCTTGAGCGCGAGGCTGCGCACCGCGCCGTCCTTGTCGATCGCGTGGAAGGTGATCGAGGTGAAGCGGGCGTTGCGGGCGAAGAAGTGGCGCGGCAGCTTGTCGTTTTTCCAGCTGCCCGCCTCGAAGCGCAGCCACACCGCGGGCACATCCGCGCGCCAGCCGGTGTCGTCGCAGGTCCACCCGGCGCGCGGACGCATCGCGTCGAGCCCGGTCGCAAGACCGCTCGCCGCGTGGCAGGCAGGGGCATGGGTCTGGACGAGATGATCGTCTGCTGCTGCCGGTTGGGCAGCCAGCAGCACCAGCATCGCGGCGACCACGCCGAGCCGGGTAAGGAGGCGCAAGAGTGCCATACCCGCAGCCCTACCATGGAAGCTCTTACGATGCTGTTAAGCGATTTTGCTCCATTTTGGAGATAATCGGCTGGCTTTTGAGGGGCTTGCTCTCAGGGTTCGGGCGGGCTCGACCGGGCGCGTAGCGGGAAGTAACGGACCTGTCACGAAAGGCCCCTAGCCCACCCTGCGCCAGACCTCGCGCGATAGGCGCCGACCGGGATCCATCATGCCGCAATCCATCACCGCTCTCCTCAAGACCGGCGCCGTTCTGGCGCTTGCCGCTGCCACGCTTTCGGCCTGCGATGCGGGCGGCGGCCCGGGCGCGCAGTCGGTCCATGCGGTGGGGTCCTCGACGGTCTATCCCTTCGCCAAGCTGGTCGCAGAGAATTTCTCGCGCACCTTCCCCGACATGCGTTCGCCGCTGATCGAATCCACCGGGACGGGTAACGGCATCCAGCTGTTCTGTTCGGGCCTCGGCCCCAACACCCCCGACATGGTCAACGCCTCGCGCCGGATGAAGCCGTCCGAATTCGACACCTGCGCCTCGAACAAGGTCGACGAGATCATCGAACTTCAGGTCGGGCTCGACGGGATCGCCTTTGCCTCGGCCAAGGGCGGGATCATGCTGAACCTGTCGCCGCGCACGATCTACATGGCGCTCGCCGCCAAGCCATTCGGCAAGCCGCAGACCGCGAAGACCTGGGCCGATGTCGACCCGGCGCTCCCGGCCGAGCCGATCCTCGTCTACGGCCCGCCGAGCACCTCGGGCACGCGCGATGCGCTCAAGGAACTGGTGCTGGTGGTCGGCTGCGACACCGATCCGGCGATGAAGGCGCTGAAGGAAAAGGACGAGGCGCTCCACGCCAAGACCTGCACCGAAATCCGTGATGACGGCGCCTATTCGGACCAGGGCGAGCAGGACAACCTGATCGTCAACAAGATCGTCGCCAACCCCAAGATCGTCGGCATTTTCGGTTATTCCTACCTCGAGGAGAACCTCGACAAGGTGCAGGATCTGCCGATGAACGGGGTGCAGGCGACCTACGAGAACATCGCCAATTTCTCCTATCCGGGCGCGCGGCCGCTGTATGTTTACGTCAAGAAGTCGCACATGCGCGCTATCCCGGGGCTTGAGGACTTCATGAAGGAGTGGGTCAAGAGCTGGGGCAAGGACGGTCCGCTCGCGCGCATCGGCATGGTCGCGATGCCCGCCGAGACGATGACCGCCAACGTGGCCAAGGTGCAGAACCTGACGATCCTCACCAAGGCCGAGCTCGAGGCAAAATAGACCCGCTTCTCCATGGACTCATGACCAAAAGGGGAGGGAATGATGTCTGAAGCTAACGGGAATTGGATGATGGGTCGCGGCGCGGCCGCAGCGCTGGCGCTGACTGCCATGCTCGGCCTCTCGGGCTGCGGGGAAAACCCGCAGGATGCCGCCGCCAAGGCGATCAGCGTGGTCGGCTCCTCGACCGTCTATCCCTTCGCCAAGCAGATCGCCGAGGATTTCGCCGCCGCCAACAAGGATACGGCCGCGCCCAAGATCACCTCGACCGGCACCGGGGACGGGATCACCGCCTTCTGCGCCGGGGTCGGGGCGACCACGCCCGACATCGTCAACGCCTCGCGCCGCATGACCCGCGCCGAATTCGCCGAATGCGCGACCAACGGCGTGAGCGAGATCATCGAGATCGAGGTCGGGCTGGACGGGATCGTCTTCGCCTCGGCCACCGACCGCGGGATCGACATCAAGCTGACCCGCGACAATGTCTACCGCGCGATCTCGCAGAAGCCCTTCGGCCGCGAGCAGACCTCCAAGACCTGGGCCGATGTCGACCCGTCGCTGCCGGCCACGCCGATCGTAGTCTATGGCCCGCCCGAAAGCTCGGGCACGCGCGAGGCGCTGCTCAATCTCGTGGTGCAGCCCGGCTGCCGCCAGAACAGCGCGATGGCCTCGTTCGAAAAGAGCGATCCAGAACGCTTCGCGCGCGATTGCCACGCGCTGCGCACCGACAGCAGCTACAGCAGTCAGGGCGAGCAGGACGATCTGATCGTCCGCCGCGTCGCCTCCAACCCCGAAGCGATCGCGATCGTCGGCTATTCCTACCTCGCCAAGAACGCCAACGCGGTGAAGCCGCTGGCGCTTGACGGCGTGCTGCCGAGCCCGGCGACCATCGCCGATGGCAGCTACGAGGCGAGCCGACCGCTCTACATCTACGTCAAGAAGGCCAACCTGCCGGTCACCCCGGGGCTCGACAAGTTCCTTGCCCAGTGGGCGAAGAGCTGGGGCGACAATGGCCCGCTCGCCAAGATCGGTCTGGTGCCGCTTCCCGCCGACCGTCAGGCCAAGGCCGCCGCGGCGATCCAGAACCAGACCGTGCTGAACGCCGCCGCGCTCGACGGCGCGAAGTAGCGCGGTGATTTGATTGCGGCATGGCGGGGAGGCGTCTACTCTCCCCGCCATGAGCGCGCGCAAGATCGCCCACTGGCACGAGGCCGGCCTGATCGACGCAGGCACGCGCGATCGGCTGATCGCATACGAACACGCGAGCGCCCGCCCGCTGCTGTTGCAGGCCGTGTGGGGCGTCGGCGCGCTGGCAATCGCCTTGGGTGTGGTCTCGGTGGTCGCGTTCAATTGGGATGCCGTTCCGGGCTTCGTGCGCCTCACGATCCACCTCGCGCTGATCACCGGCATGCTGCTGCTGGCGCTGGTGCGCGAGGAGCGGCCGGCGACCCGCACGCCATGGGCGAGCGAGGCGCTGCTGTTCGTCATCGCCGTGCTGGGCCTCACCTTCTTCGGACACTTGGGACAGGTCTACCAGACCTCCTCGCCCATGTGGCAGCCGCTGGCGCTGTGGCTGGCGCTGTTCGCGCCGCTGTTGCTGCTGACGGGCCGCAGCTGGCCGACCGCGCTCGCGGTGATGGGCGGGCTGGTGTGGACGGTGTGGGAATATGCCGGAGCGAGCGGCCCGCGCGGGGTCGAGCCTGATCTGGCCTGGAGCATCTGGCTCGCCTTCGTGGTCGCGACGCCGGTGCTGCTGGCCCCGCTGGCCGCGTGGCTCGGCGCGCGCAGCCAGCGCGAGGATTTCTGGGAACGGCTCGAGCAGCTGGCGCTGACCTATGCGGTGGCGGGCGGATCGCTCGCCTGCGCCTTTGCAAGCTTCGGCGGGTTCAAGGGCCCCTCGCACGCGCTTGCCAGCCTGCTGACCTGCGGCGCCGTGCTGGTCGCGGGCGGCATCGGGGTGGTGCTGGCGCGGCCCGGCATATCGGGGCGGATGGCGGGCGCGATCATCGCAGGCTCGGGGCTGGTGATGCCGTTGGCCTACGGGGCGAATGAGACGACCGTTCCCGCCGCGCTCCTGTTCTTCGCGCTTTGGGCAGGGATTGGCGCAGCCGCTCTGGCCGCACACTGGCGCCGGGGGTTCCAGCAGGCCGTCGGCGTGATCGCTTTGCGGCTCATCATCTTGAGCTTCGAGCTGGCGGGCGATCTGCTGACGAACGGCCTCGGGCTGATCCTTGCAGGCGTGATGATCCTCGGCGTGGCGTGGGTCGCGGTGCGGGTGTCGAAGCTCTTCGCCCCGCGCGCGGAGGGCGAGGCATGAAGCGATACGCCCGTCTCGCAGCCGCGGTGCTGCCGCTCCTCGGCCTCATCGGCCTGTGGGTGCAGAGCCACCGCACCTACAACTCCGGCACCGATTGGGAGGTGCCCATCGAAGGCTACGACCCGCGCGATTACCTGCGCGGGCACTATGTCGAGTTCAGCTATGACTGGCCGGGGCATGACGAAGCGCGGGACGGGGCGCTCTCCGAACTCTGCCTTGTAGGGGAGGCTCCGCGCCTTCGTGAGGTCACCCGGCTCGTCCCGGGACAGCCCTGCGCTCACCTGGTGCGGCTGGATGCCGCGGGCGTGTATCGCATGAACGGCCTGGTCAATGGCCGCCTCTACATCGGACAGGACCGCGCGGAGCAGCTTCAGCAGCAACTCCGCAACCGCGACCAGCGCGGGATCGTGACGATCCGCCAGCGCGAGGATGGGAGCTTCACGCCCATCAGCATCCGCTTCCGGCCGCTGACGCCCGCCGAAGTCGCCGAGCGCGATGCGCCGCCGATTGAGCCGTCCGCGCCGCCCATCATGGAGCAGCAGCCCTAGCGGAAATCCTCGCCCGTCGCCGCGATCCGCGACTTGAGACCGGCTTGGCAGATGTTCTGGATCTCGATCCCCGGGTGGGCATTGACCTCGATCACCAGCGGCCCGTCATTGACGTCGAGCACGATATCCGCCCCGCAATAGCCGAGGCCCACGGCGGGGCCGCAGCGCGAGGCCAGCTCCAGCACCCGCTTCCAGCCCGGAATCTCGAACCCGATCAGATTGACGCCCGTGTCGGGGTGATGGGTGATCGGCACGCCCTTGACCACCGCGCGGGTGATCTTGCCGGTCTCCATGTCGATCCCCGCCCCGATCGCGCGCTGGTGCAAGTTGGCCTTGCCGTCGCTTTCGATCGTGGGGAGCCGCACCATCGCCATCAGCGGGGTGTAATGGAGGCTGATGACGCGCAGGTCCGGCAGGCCCTCGGGCACGATCCGCGACAGCGCCGGGTCGGCGATGATCAGCGGCTCGATCAGCGCAGCATCCTCCGCGGCGGAATCGCCCGAGAAGCCGCCGTCGACCACCTTCTGGATGTGGTGCATCACCATGTCCTCAGGGAGCGGCGTGCCCGATCCCTTGAACCACGTGTTCCCCTCGCGCCGCACCGCCAGCAGGATGCCGTCGCCCTGCGAGCCTCTCGCGGGCTTGATCGCCCAGGCATCGGGCATGTCGCGGGTGGGTTTGAAATCGGCGACCTGCTGGTGGTCTTCGAGCACCGCCACGGTGCCGGTGCAGGCGATTCCCGCCGCCTCGAGCGCGCGCTTGGCCGCGACCTTGTCACGCGCCCGCTCGATTGCGTGGCGCGGGTTGTATTTCTGGATCAGCGCATTGCGCATGTTGATGCCGAGGATCTCGCCCTCGATCAGCCCGCCTTCACCAAGGCCGAGCCAGCGGTTGAATGCTTTGAACACCTCAGACGTCCTCCACCCGGCGGATCACCCAGGCATTGTGGATCGGCGGGCGCCCCGTCGTGCGGTCATCGCTCCAATCGTCCGACCAGTCCGCCACCATGCGTCCGCCAGATGCGACGAGGCGAGGCCGCACGCGGGCCTCGCTGTCGGGGATCGGCTGGGGCACGCGGCGGCGCGCGCCGGGCCTTATCTCGTCGGGCGATCCGATCACCCATATGCCGCCAAGCGGCGGCGCGCCGCCGGTCGCGGCGGGAACGAGCTCCGGTATCGGCGTGGTCGGCGCGGTCACTTCGGGAACGGGGTCGGGCAGGCGGCGGGTGTCGGGCAGGCCCTGGCGGCGGTCTTCCTCAACCCCTTCGGGCAAGGTCTCGGCCGCGGCGGCCGCCTTTGCCCGGCGGCGCCGTTCAAGCCAGATCGGAGCGAAGCGCCCGATCTCCGACAGGCGCAGACCGCGGTAGCGTCCAAGGATCGCAATCGCGATGCCGGTGACCGCGGGCATCAGCAGCGGCGACCATTCGATCAGCGCCATCGCGAAGTCCGAGACCATCACGAACTCGATCATCAGCGCCAGCACGAAGGTGTTGAGCGCCATCTTTGCGGCCGGCTTCGCGCCGTCCTTGCCCCACTGCTTCCACCACCGCTCGACACACAGCGCGCACACGATCACCGGAAAGGCATCGACCTGAAGCTGGGTGTCGAGCACCATCTGCAAGCCCACCAGCACCAGCACGATCAGCGAGATCAGCACGCCAAGGAAGCCCACGCGCGTCATGCGCAGCTTGAGCAGCGTCGGGGTGACGATCATCCCCACCAGCACCGAGGAACACAGCACAACAGGCCCCATCACCGGGCCGATCTGAAGGAAGGCGAGCGCGATCAGCATCGGGGTGAAGAGGCCAAAGGCCTTGAGCCCGATGAAGCTCCGCGCCAGCACCACCAGGAACGAGCCCAGCGGCAGGACCATCAGCAGGTTAGACGGCTTCAGCCCCCAGATCGCTTGCGAGGCGGCAACGCCCTCGAACGAAGAGGGCAGCGCGATGAAGCTGTCGGTATTCGCGACCCCGAGGCCGACCAGCATGGCAAGCACCGCAGCAACCGCCAGCCCGATATAGAACGGACGGCGGACCTGCGGCGTTGTATTCGCCCAGATCTGACCGAAGCGGGCGATCATTTCAGAAGGCGTAACCGACCGAAAGTGTCAGGCGATAACCTTGGCGCTCTCGCGCGCTCTCGTTGCTCGAGAAGAAGACATATTTCGCCTCGGCCTCGACGCGCCACTTGCCGGGCCACCACAGCAGCTCGATTTCAGGGACCACCTGCCGGTCGCGGCGAAGCGAGCCGTCATCGGCGATGCGGCCATCGAAGCGGGTCTTGATGAGCTCGACCGCGGGGCGCACGCGCAGGTCCTTGGCGACCGGGCGGGTGTAGGAGACGCCCGCGGAATCGCGCTCGTACCCGCGCAGCGGATCGCCCGAGCGGATGGTCTCGGTGCGCAGGTCGAAGGCGAGGTAGTGGTAGGCGCCGAAGCGGCGGCGGTATTGCGCATCGAAGCGCGCGCCATCGCCGAAGGTCGCGGGCCCCGCGCCGTTGTCATACTGTCGGTCGCGCCAGGTGCCGGACAGGCGGAAGCGGTTGTCCTGGGTCGGCTCGAAGGTGGCGCGCGCGGAATATTCCCACGCGTCGGTATCGGCGGATTCGACGGTCACGAGATCATCGTAGCGCCGCGCCTGCACCTGCAATTCGAGCGTGTCGGTAACATCCTGCTCGATGCTCGCGGTCAGCCGGTCGCGCGACACGTCATCGCGCCCGTTGCCGAGGCGGAACACTTCGATCCGGTCGGCTTCAAGCCGCACGCGGGTGCGCTTGCTTTCGATGCCCAGGCCCACCTGCGCGCGCACCGACAGCGCCTCGCCGTCGATCACCAGTTCCTCGTCGCGGGTGGTGGTCTGGGCGCTGACGGCCTGAAGGTCGACGCGGGCATCGGGTTCGAGCTTCCAGCCCGTCTCGTCCGCCGCCGCCAGCGGCCCGGTTGCAGCAAGCCCCAGCGCCAGCGCGGCGATCCGCCACGCCTTGCGGGCGGGCCGCAGTTCGTGTGCAATCCTCGAGATGATCATGCTGAAGCCCCCGTTAACCACGTCGGCTTACGGGGGGTTGCCTTGAGAAATTCCTAACCTTGATTGGAAACTTTTCAGGCCAGCCGAGGTGCCGCGGCTAAGCAGCTGAAATGCAAGCGGCGGAGGACCGAGGGCCCCCCGCCGCCATGTTGCCCCGGAAGGCGTGCGATCAGAACTTCGCGGTCACTTCCACTCCGTAGAAGCGCGGTTCGGCGGGGATGAAGGTGGGGATGGTGAAGGCCCCGCCGGTGTTGCCCGCGTCGAGCAGATAGTCTTCATCGGTGGCGTTGCGGATGAAGCCGGCGACTTCATACTTGCCCTCGGCGAAGCTCACGCCTGCGCGCGCGTTCACCAGCGTCACCGCGTCCTGCGAGATCAGCGGGTTATTGGGCACCTCGAAGAAGATCTGGCTGCGATAGGTGATGCTCGGCGTGGCGAAGAAGCGGATGCCGTTGTCGAACTCCTTGTCGATCGTGATCCCGCCCGAGGCCTGCCATTCCGGCTGCAGACGGAAGCGCGCGCCCGAGAAGGCCGGCGAGAAGGCGCCGTCACGGTCGATCCCGCCGTCGATATAGCCGAAGTTGCCGAACACATTGAGCCAGTCGGTCACGTCGACCGCCAGTTCCGCCTCGACCCCGAGGTTCGAGGCGCGGCCCGCGCTCTGCGTGACGAAGGCGCCGGTCGGGTTGCCGTTGGCATCGCGCTGCGCGACCGAGACCTGAAAGTCGTTGTAGACCTGATAGTACACCCCGATCGAGCCCGAGACGCGGCCGGTGGCGAGCTTCAACCCGCCTTCGTAGTTCCACACGGTTTCTTCGGCGATGTTGGTCACGTTGGGCAGGGCCTGCGTTCCGACGCGCCGCGCGGCGACGTTGATCACCGGCGAACGACGGCCCTTCGAGACCGTGGCGAAGACATTGACGTCGTCGCTGATGCGGTAGAGCGCGTTGAAGCGCGGCAGCCAGGCGTTGAAGCGGTCATCGGCGGTGAAGGTCTGACCCTGGGTGTCGATCTGGCCCGGGATCAGCGCCGCACGGCTCAGCACCGAATTGGGCACGTTGGCGAAGAAGCCCGAGCGGCGGTATTCGTTGAGCCAGCGCACCCCGGCGGTCAGCTCAAGCTTGTCCCAAAGCGTGTAGGTCGCATCGGCGAACAGCGAATAGGCTTCGTTGCGGCCCTGGTTCTCGAACACCGAGTTGTACTGGATGGGAGCGAGGCCGAGGGTCGGCACGCTGCCGTCTGCCGCAACGCAAGGGGCCGCACCGAAGGGTCGGCTGGCGACCGGCGCGCCGAACAGGGTCGAAAGGCACTGGAGGAACACGCCTTCTTCGGTGGCGAAGGGCACGTTCTGGCGGCCGTCCTCGATGAAGGCGTTCCAGCCGAAGCTCGCGCGCAGCTTGCTGCCCGAATAGGTGAAGCGCCCTTCGTGGCTGAACTGCCAGCCATCGGCGATTTCGGCGAATTCGAGGAACGGCGCGGCGGTGCCGTCGGCGTCGAACACTTCGGCGCTGTCGAATTCGCGGTAGCCGTTGACGGTGGTGAAGCTCCAGTCGTCCTCGAACTGGTGGTCGATGGTGAGGTTGACGTCATAGACCTCGCGGTTGAGGCCGAGCTGGTCATCGCCCAGCGCCGCTGCACCTGCGGGATAGCCGCTGAGGTTCGCGTCACGGAAGGCGTTGGCCGCGCCGCCCGGGGCGCCGGCGAAGGCCGGGAAGCGGCCCGAGACGAACGGCGTGCCGCCGTTGCGCTGCTGGTCGTAGGTGCCGATCAGGTCGACCGTCGTGCGGTCGGTCGGGGTCCAGCGCAGCGAGGCGCGCAGGCCGAGCTGGTTCTGGGCGTAGAGTTCCTTCTCCTGATTGGCATTGAGGTTCTGGACATAGCCGTCACGCGTGCGCCACTCGCCGGCAAGGCGGAAGGCGAGCTTGTCGCTGCCGATGTTGACGAAGCCGCCAACCAGGGTCTGGTTGAAGTTGCCGTAGCCGCCGCGCACTTCGGCCGAGAAGCCGTCTTGCGGCTTGGCCGAAACGAGGCTGATCGCGCCAACCGCGCTGGCGGTGCCGAACAGGGTCGCCTGCGGGCCCTTGATCACTTCGACGCGCTCGAGGTCGTAGATCGCCTGATACGAGCCGCGCGAGCGCGAGATGTCGACGCCGTTGTAATAGAGCGTGACGCGCGGGCCCTGCTGCGCCGAGCCCGAGTCCGAGGTGATGCCGCGGATCACGACGCCGGGGTTGTTGGCGCTCTGCTCCTGGATGAGGAGGCCGGGGACATAGTAGGACAGCTCATCGAGATCGCCCACGCCGAGCTGGCGGATGCGCTCGCCGGTGGTGGCGGTGATGGTGATCGGCACGTCCAATGCGCGCTGTTCGATCTTCTGGGTGGTGACGATGATCTCGTTGCCCGAGGCATTGTCGTCCTCGCCAGCGGTGTCATCCTGCGCGAAGGCGATCTGCGGCGCTGCGGCGAGAGTGGTGGCGAGCGCGATCAGCGAAGCGCGCGTGAAGCGGGTGCGAAGCATGGGGGAAAGCCCTTATCCGTGGAGAGAGGCCTCGCCCGTGGCAGCGCTGGATGACGCTGCTGCGACGCAGCAATGAAGGCTGCGTTACGCCGGTCTTACAGTTTCGGGGCGTTGCAGAATTGCACCTTCTTGCGGTGGTGCCGCTCTGTCCCTCCCTGTTCCGCAGGAATGGGGAGGGACTTTCAGGTCAGATCGGATTGCCGTCCTTGTCGCGGAAGATCTCGCGGCGGCCGACGTGGTTCGCCGGGCCGACGAAGCCGTCTTCCTCCATCCGCTCGATCCACTTGGCGGCGGTGTTGTAGCCCACGCCCATCTGGCGCTGGAGCCACGAGCCGCTCGCCTTCTGGTTCTCGAACACGATCTGGCAGGCCTGACGGTACTTGCGCTCTTCGGGGTTGTCCGAGGCGGTGAGATCGTCCTCGAAGCCGAAGCCGAAGCCTTCCTCCGGCTCCTCGGTGACCGCGTCGACATAGGCCGGCGCCCCTTGCGCGCGCCAGTGATCGGCGACCGCTTCGACCTCCTCGTCCGAGACGAACGGCCCGTGCACGCGCACCATCGCGCCGGTGTTGGGCTTGTAGAGCATGTCGCCCTTGCCCAGCAGCTGCTCGGCGCCCTGCTCGCCGAGGATCGTGCGGCTGTCGATCCGGCTGGTCACCTTGAAGCTGATGCGGGTCGGCAGGTTCGCCTTGATGACGCCGGTGATGACATCGACCGAAGGCCGCTGTGTCGCCATGATGAGGTGGATCCCCGCCGCGCGGCTCTTTTGGCTGAGGCGCTGGATCAGCACTTCGATTTCCTTGCCGATGGTGACCATCAGGTCCGCGAGCTCGTCGACGATCAGCACGATCTGCGGCAGCGGCTGGTAATCGAGCTGTTCTTCCTCGAACAATTGCTCGCCGGTCTCGGGGTCAAACCCGGTCTGCACCCGGCGGCCCAGCGGCTTGCCCTTGGCGATCGCGGCCGAGACCTTCTCGTTGAAGGAGTTGATGTTGCGCGAGGAGATCGCGCTCATCATCCGGTAGCGCCGCTCCATTTCCTCGACCGCCCACTTCAGCGCGCGCACCGACTTCGCAGGCTCGGTCACCACGGGGGAGAGGAGGTGCGGAATATCGTCGTAGGTCTTGAGCTCCAAGACCTTGGGATCGATCAGGATCAGCCGCAGCTCGGCCGGTGTGAAGCGGTAGAGCAGCGAAAGCAGGATGACGTTGAGGCCGACCGACTTGCCCGACCCGGTGGTCCCAGCGACCAGCAAGTGCGGCATCGCGGCAAGATCGGCGATGATCGGTTCGCCCGCGATATCCTTGCCGAGGATCACCGGCAGGTTGCCCTTGGCATCAGCGAAGGCTGCGGCCGCGGCGAGTTCCTTCAGCATCACCACTTGGCGATCCTGATTGGGCAGCTCGATCCCCATCACGGTGCGCCCCGGAATCGGCGAGACGCGCGCGGAGATCGCGCTCATGTTGCGGGCAATGTCTTCGGCGAGGCCCACGACGCGGCTCGCCTTGATGCCCGGCGCGGGCTCGAGTTCGTACATGGTGACCACCGGGCCGGTGCGCACCGCGGTGATCTCGCCCTTCACATTGAAATCGTCGAGCACATTCTCGAGCAGGCGCGCGTTCCTCTCCAAGGCCAGCTTGTCGAGCTTGGGGCCTTTGTCGGCCGGTGGCTCAGTGAGGAGGTCGAGGCTGGGCAGATTGTAGGGCGCGAACATATCGCGCTGCGCGGTCTTGCCGGTGGCGGCGCGCTTGGGCGGGGCGGAGGGGTCGGAGATCTCGGGCGCGCGGCGCGGGCGGTCCTCGGCGATGGGCGCAGGCGCGGCCTCGCCCTTGGCGCTGCGGCGCGGGCGGGCGGGGGCGGCCTCGCCGTCATCCTCGTCCATGTCGCCCACATAGCCGAGCGCACCTTGCGCCTTGCGGCCCGGCAGCGGCAGGCGGCGCATCAGGCCCGCCAGCGATCCGCCGCCGAGGAAATCGGGCAGGCTCATCAGCACCCGCCAGTCGATCGCGAAGATTCGGGTGAGCAGCGCAACGCCCCCGCCGAGGCAGGCAATCGCGAGGCCGAGGATCACCCAGCCCTCCGCGCTTGCGCCGAACCGCGCCCCTACCGCCTGAATCGCTGCTGCACCGAGCAGGCCGGCAAGGCCGCCCGATTGCGCGGGCAGCGTGCCGCCCGGGCCTTCGAAGGCCAGGGCAAGAACGGTCGCGATCAGGCTCATTGCGATGAACAGCAGCGCCGCCGGCATCCACCAGGCGGTGGTCTCGGGCTCGTCACCATTCTCGACATCGCGCCACAGCTTGCGCGCCGAGACATAGAGCAGCGGCAGCAGCAGCACGCCGGGCAGGCCGAAGACCAGCAGAACGCGGTCCGCCGCCCAGGCGCCGGCGCGGCCCATCCAGTTGGCGACCTCGCCCGGGTCGGCGGCGGTCGAGGGGCTGGGATCGGTCTGGGTGTAGCTGGCGAGCGCGAGCGCAAGGAACACCGCCGCGCCGAGCAGCAATCCAGCGCCGGTCATCTGGGCGATGCGGTGCAGGCTGCGCCTGAGGCCGGCGCGCCATTCGGCGTCCGTCTGGCGAACGGGTTTTACGGGTGTGACCGCGCGGCTGGCCATGGGGGTGTCTCCTGAGCGGAACACAGCATGAATCCTCGGGCGCTTGGGGTCAATGGAATTCGCCCCGCGTCGCGGTCAATGGAGCCGGTCTGGAGGGATCTTGAGGATGCCGTTTTCCTCCATCCGCCGGATCCAGCGCTCGGCCTGATAGAACCCGACCTCAAAGCGGCGCTGGAGAACCGAGATCGCCGGCCTGCCGCCGCGGATCACGAAGTCGCAGGCCTGCCAATAGAGCTGATCGTCGTCGCGGTCGTCCATCAGGAGAGGCCGTCGATTGCCGCCCAGCGGGGCCAGCGGAGCGCGCGCGCCTGTTTCGCCGTCATCCCGCCGAGCGCGATGACGGGCAGCCGCGATTGCCGCGCGAGCAGCCGGAAGCGCACCGGTCCCAGCACCGTGCCTCCGGGATGCGAGCGGGTCGGGAATACCGGCGAGAGCAGAGCGGCATCCGCGCCGAGCCTTGCGGCCAACCCCAGTTCGGCCAGGTCGTGCGCCGTCGCGAGGTGCAGCAGGCCAGCCCGGCGCGGCCACAGCGATCGGGGGGCACCGTAAATCCCGTCCGCGCCCCATTCGCGCGCAGTCAGCGCCGAATCCGCGAGCACCACCACGTGCCCCCGCGCCTTCGCCACCCGCCGCAGCGCACGAAAACGCGCGAGGCGCTCGGGCCCGTCCAGATGATAGTGGCGATAGATCAGCCCCGAACCGCGCGGCAGCGCGGCGAGGGCCCGCTCCAGCTCCGCATCGTTGCGGGCGTCGGAGATCAGCCACAGGGCGGGGAGGGTCTTTGCGCGGGCCACGTGCACGTTATAGAGCCCGTCCATGGAAAACGCAGCCACCCGCCTCGCCGAAGTCCGCAGCAACATCGCCCGGGTGTGCAAGCCCGCGCGGCGCAAGCCCGAGGATGTCACGTTGATCGCGGTGAGCAAGACCCACAGCCCCGAGGCGATCCAGCCGCTGATCGACGCGGGCCAGCGCGTCTTCGGCGAGAACCGCGTGCAGGAAGCGCAGGGCAAATGGCCGGCGCTGCAAGAGGCGCATCCCGATATCGAATTGCACCTCATCGGCCAGCTGCAATCGAACAAGGCCGAGGAAGCGGTGGCGCTGTTCGACTACATCCACGGTCTCGACCGCCCGAGCCTGCTGACCGCGCTGGCCAAGGCGATGGACAAGGCGGGGCGACAGGTGCCGTGCTTCGTGCAGGTCAATATCGGTGACGAGCCGCAGAAGGGTGGTTGCCCCATTTCCGATCTGCCCGCCTTTCTGGCTGCGGTGCGCAGCGCCGACATTCCGCTCGCCGGGCTGATGTGCATCCCCCCCGCGGACACCGAGGCCGCGCCGTTCTTCGCCTTCCTCGCCAAGCTCGCCGCCGATAACGGGGTGACCGGCCTCAGCATGGGGATGAGCGGGGATTACGAGACTGCCGTGATGCTCGGCGCGACCCATGTGCGGGTGGGGACGGCGCTGTTCGGCCACCGGGGCTGACCCGGCCTCAAGTAGCGAAGCGGTAGGCCAAAAAAAGGGCGCCCCGTTGCCGGAGCGCCCCTTCTATTTTGCGGTGTCGCAGCGGCTCAGAAGTTGAACCGGCCGGTCACGCCGTAAACGCGCGGTTCGGCGAGGAAGTGCGAGAAGATCTGGCGCCCACCCGGGAACTGCGGATCGACGAAGGGCGCCGAGGTCGTGCCCGCCTGGAAGGGCGAGTTGAACGCGACCTGAGCATAGTCCTTGTTGAAGATGTTCTGGCCCCAGAACTCCACAGACCACTTGAGGTCCGGCCCGCGGATCCCGATGCGCGCGTTGAACAGCGCGAAGGCTTCCTGCTCCTTCTGCGGGAACAGGTCGGAACCGGTGTTGTAGCCCTCGGTGTAGCGCCCGTCGAAGTAGACGAGGCCAGTGAGGCCGCCCGAACCGATGGCCGGGGTCCAGGTGATGCTGCCGGTCGCGACCCACTCGGGCGCGTTCGACAGATTGTCGCCCGGCAGCTTGCGCAGCGCCGGATCGAGCGGCGCACCGGCCGAGTTGCCGACGAGATCGTCAACATAGCGGGTGCGCGCATAGGTCACGCCGCCGGCCAGGTTGAGATCGGCGGTCGGATTGATCTGGGTTTCGATTTCGAGACCCTGCGTGCGCACGCCGTAGCCGACATCGGCGGCGGCGCAGGCGCCGGTGGTCGCGCTGGTGTCAGTATCGGACGAAGGCCCGCCGACAAGATCGCCCCCGCAGCCGTTGACGTTCTGCACCAGGAACACCGTCCCGTTGAAGGTGTTCAGCTGGAAGTTGCTGAAATCCGAACGGAACGCGGCCATGCTGAGGCTGAACGGCCCGGTCGCGTACTTGAGGCCCAGTTCGTAGCTGTCGACCAGCTCGGGATCGAACTGGAGGTTGCGCACCAAAGCCTGCGTCCCGGCCTGTCCGCCGAACGGCAGGGTCGGCGACTTCAACGCCGAACGGTCGAGGTTGAAGCCGCCCGCCTTGTAGCCGCGCGCGAAGCTCGCATAGACCAAGAGGTCGTCGGTCGCCTTCCACGAAAGGATGCCGGTGCCGGTCCATTCGTCCTCGGAGCGGTTGTCAGTGATCGACACGCCGTTCAGTTCGGCGGTCGAGTTGCCTTGGCAGGCCAGACCGATAAGCCCGCCCGCGGTGGCGCCCAGCGTCGCCAGGAACGGCACCAGCGCCGCCTGCTGTGCGGTGCAGACCGTGTTGTCGTTGCCGAACAGGGCCGAGAAGTCCTTCTCGTCCTTGGTGTAGCGCAGGCCCACGGTCAGGCTGAGCCGGTCGGTGAGGTCGATGATGTTGTGGGTGAACAGCGCCCAGTTGGTGCCGTCCTGGAAGTAGTTGTCGATGGTCGAGCCGCGGTTGTTGAGCGTGTCGAGCCGGTCGAGCCCGCCCAGCAGCGCCGCGCCAAGCGCCGTCGAACCACCCGTCGCCGCGCCGGCGGCAATCGCCCCGCGACCGGTTGCGTTGAGGCAGCCCTGCCCGGTGGGCGAGTAGAACGCGGCAAGACCGCCGCCCGACACCAGGCGGCAGCTGGCGAAGCGGCCATACTGGTTGCCGAAGCGCAGGTTGTCGCGCACCGTCAGCTTCTCGTTGGCGAAGAAGCCGCCGACCAGCCAGTCGAGCTTGCCATCGAAAGCCTCGCCCTGCAGGCGGATTTCCTGCGTGAAGGTGTGGAACTGGCGGTAGGCGTCATCGCTCGGCGAGCGGTAGAGAATGTCGACCGTGCCGTAATCGACGTCCCCGCCCTGGCCCGAACGATACTCGCGGTAGGCGGTGATCGAGGTCAGCTTCGCCCCGCCGAGATCCCAATCGACCTGGCCCGAGAAGCCGTAATCCTTGGTCTTGCCCGCGTAGCTGCGGCCCGGCGTGACCGAGACGTTGCGGCTGTAGCCCTGATTGAACGCGCCGAGGTTCTGGCCGAGGTCGCGCAACACGTTGATGATGTTGTTGCCATTGGTCTGCAGCGGGGTGAGCGGGGTCGAGGGGTTGTTGAGATTGCCGACCGACGGAGTGATGCCGGCATCGATATAGGTCGCCGCGCAGCACTGCTCGTCGCGGGAGGTGTAGTCCGCGATCAGGCGGATCGAGAGCGCATCGTTGGGCTCGATGAGCAGCTGACCGCGCAGGAAGTAGCGGTCACGATCGTTGATGTCGGTGTTGTTGGCGGTGTCGGTGTAGAAACCGTCACGCTTGACGTAGATGCCATCGAGGCGCGCCGCGATGTTCTCGGCTACGGGTCCGGTGATGCTGCCGCCGAGGCGGAAGAAGTTGTAGTTGCCGTAGGTCGCCTCGGCGGTGCCGCCGAAGGTGAATTCGGGCTGCTTGGAATAGATGCTGATCAGACCCGCCGAAGAGTTGCGCCCGCCGAGCGTGCCCTGCGGGCCGCGCTGGACTTCGACACGGTCGATCTCGCCCAATTCATTGAGGCCGATGCCCGAACGCGAACGATAGACGCCGTCGATGAACACCGGGACCGAGCTTTCGAGGCCGGGGTTGTCGCCGACCGTGCCGATGCCGCGGATACGCGCCGAGCCGTTGGCTTCCGAGCCGGTCGAGGACACCAGCAGCGAGGGCGCGACCTGGTTCAGCTGGCGGATGTCGTTCGCGCCGGAGTTGATCAGAGTGTCCGAATTGATCGCCGAGATCGCGACCGGCACGTCGGCCAGCGCCTGCTGGCGGCCCTGCGCGGTGACGATGATGACGTTTTCGGGCTGAAGCTCTTCCTCGCCTTGTTCGTCCTGCGCGAAGGCAGCAGTCGGAATAAAGGCCATACCGGCGCCAAGCAGCGCCAACGCACGCAGCGAAGTGAACGATTTCATCAGGTCTCTCTCCCAGAGTTTACGCTTGTTTTGCTAGTGGACTAACCGGATCGCGGCCGAGTGCAAACGGGGCTTTCACCGGAGTGTCAAATTTTGCCACAGGTGTGGCATTTACGCCTTTTCGAGCTGCTCCTGAAGCTGGTCGCTGGCCGCGGCGAGCAGCGCGGCCTCGATCTCGGCGAGGCGTTCGGGCGCCTTGATCTTGGCCGCGGTCAGATCGGTCACATAGAAGGTGTCCGCCGCCGCTTCGCCGTAAGCGGTGATGTGCGCTGAATGGACGATGAGGTTGGCCTTATAGAGCGCGTGCGCCAGCCGGTTGAGCAGCGCGGGGCGGTCGCGCGCGGTCACCTCAATCACGGTGAAGTGGTTGGAGGCGTCATTGTCGAAGTCGACCCGCGGCGCGACATCGAAGGCCTTGGCGCGCGAATGGGCGAGCGGGCGCGCGGCGAGCTTGGGGACCAGTTCCACCTGCGCGAGCAGCGCGTCGCGGATGCCCTTCTCGATGCGCGCCATCTGGCCGGCCTCGCGGAACGGCTGGGCGTTGTGGTCCTGCACCAGAAAATTGTCGACCGCATAGCCGCTGCGCGCGGTGTGGATGCGCGCATCGATGATGTTCGCGCCGGCGAGGTGGATGCCGCCCGCCATGCGGAAGAACAGGCCGGGGTGGTCCAATGCGATAACGCTGATCCGGGTCGCGCCGCGGGTCTCGTCGACCTCGCAGGCGATCGATAGCGCCTCGCCCGCGCTTGCGGCGGCGTCATACTGGGTGAGGTTGCCGACGATGATCTCCTCGGGCTCGGCGATCCAGTAGGCATCGCCCAGCAGCGCGCCGATTGAATCGACGAGGTGGTCCTGATCCCCCAGCAGGCGCTGCACCGCGTCCTTCTTGGCGGTGACCCGCGCCTTGCGTCCGTTGCCCTTGTGGCCAAGCCGCAGCCGCTCCTGCGCGGCGTCATAGAGCTCGCCCAAGAGCTGGGCCTTCCAGCTGTTCCACGTGCCCGGCCCGACCGCGCGGATATCGACCGCGGTGAGGATCGCGAGGTTGCGCAGACGCTCGAGGCTCTGCACCTCGGCGACGAAATCCTCGATCGTCTTGGGATCGGTGAGGTCGCGCTTTTGCGCGGTGCGGCTCATGAGAAGGTGCTGGAGCACCAGCCAGGCGACCAGATCGGTCTCCTTCTCGTCGAGCCCGATGCGCGGGCACAGCTTGTGCGCGACATCCGCACCAAGCTCGGAGTGGTCGCCGCCGCGCCCCTTGGCGATATCGTGGAGCAGCACCGCCACATAGAGCGCGCGGCGCGAGGCGAGCTTGGGAAATTCGCGGGTCGCGCGCGGGTGATCGGCGGTGAGCAATCCGCGTTCGATCTGGCTCAGGAGGCCGATGGCGCGGATGGTGTGCTCGTCGACCGTGTAGTGGTGGTACATGTCGAACTGCATCTGCGCGTTGACGCGGCCGAAATCGGGCACGAAGCGGCCGAACACGCCTGCCTCGTTCATCCACCTCAGCGCGTTTTCGGGGTCCTTGCGGCCGCTCAGGAGATCGAGGAACAGCGCATTGGCGCGCTTGTCGCGGCGCAGCTTGGCGTCGATCAGCTTGGAGTCGCGCCCGGCCTGGCGCATGGTTTCAGGGTGGACCTCGAGCCCCTCGGCCTCGGCCAGCTGGAACACCTCGATCAGCCGCACCGGATCGGACTTGAACCAGTCGTCGCCCGGCGCGCGCAGGCGTCCGCCTTCGACGGTGTAGCCCTTGAACTGGCGCGGGCGCTGGGTCCAGCCGGCGAAGAACCCGGTGCGCGGGCGCTTTCGCGCCATCTCCTCGTCAAGGTGCGCGAGGAACACGCCGGTCAGGCTGCCGACCCGTTTCACCTGCAGAAAGTAGTATTGCATGAACCGCTCGACCGCGCTCTTGCCCGGGCGGTCGGCGAACAGCATGCGTTCGGCGACCGCGCGTTGCAGGTCGAAGGTCAGCCGGTCCTCGGCGCGGTCGGTGATGAGGTGCATGTGGCAGCGCGCCGCGAGCAGAAAGCCCTCGGCGCGGCGGAAATTGCGGTATTCCGATGCGGTCAGCAGGCCGACATCGACCAGCTGCGCCGCGTTGTCGACCCGGTGGACATATTTGCCGATCCAGTAGAGCGTCTGGAGATCGCGCAGGCCGCCCTTGCCCTCCTTGACGTTGGGTTCCACCACATAGCGGCTGTCACCCATGCGCTTGTGCCGGGCATCGCGTTCGGCAAGCTTCAGCGTCAGGAACTGGCGTTCGGAGCCCTTGAC
>JAIYEK010000197.1 GCA_027487015.1 Erythrobacteraceae bacterium
CCCGCGATCACCCGCGCATCCTCGCCCGCGCCCCAGAAGGTGTCGAACCGGTTCGCGCCCTTGATCGCCCCGCCGGTGTCCTGCGCGATCCAGAGCCCGTTCGCCTCGCGCCGGTCGAGGTCGAGCCACACCGGCGCGCCCAGCGGCACGAAGGCGGGGTCGGCCGCCACGGAGTTTTCGCGCCGCACCGGCACACCAAGCGCGCCCATCGGGCCGTCACCCTTCAGCTCGGTGAAGAAGATCCAGCTCTTGTTCTCGCGCATCAACGCGCGGCCTTCAGCAGGGTTCTCGCGAATATAGGCCATGATGCCCTGCATCGAGCCCGCATATTGCCCCGGCCCGCTGCCGAGCAGCCCGCGCTCGCGCATTACCCCGCCAATACCGGTATATTCGCGCCCGTTCTGCCCGGCATAACCAATGCGGATCACATCGCCCTCGGGGGTGCGCAGCCGGCCCGATCCCTGAATCTGGAGGAAGAAGAATTCGACCGGGTCCGCCGCCCAGGCGATCACTGGCACCTTGCCCGCCAGCGCCCCGTCCTCGATCGCGGCGCGGTCGTGGTAGAGCACGAACTTCCCGCGCTCGTCATAGCGCCCCAGCGGCGGGCGGCCGGTGCGTTCGGAGGGTTTGACGTCATCGGGCCAGCCGCGCACCAGGTCGGAGGGCATGGCAAAGACCGGCACCTCGAAGCCGGGCCGCCGCGTGCGGCTGCCGGCGATCTCGGGCTCGAAATAGCCGGTGGCGAAGGCCTTGCCGTCGCCGACCTGCACCGGGGTGAAGGTTTCCGCAAAGAAGGCCCGCGCCCGCGTTGGTGAAGCGGTGCGCGCGCTCGCACAGGGGCCCTGCCAGTCGGCGGGGCGGGTGAGGCCGCTGACATCCTCGCGGGCGAGCAGCTTGGGGCAGGATTCGATGAAGCTCGCGAGCGCACCGCGTGCATCGGCATCGGCGAGGTTCAGCCCGGCGAGCGACGGCCCGAGCGCCACCCCCGCCATCGCCGCATTGGCCGCCATCGCGATGGGCTGCGCGGCGGCGGGCGGCGGCACCGCTCTCCCGCAGGCCCCGAGCAACAACACCAGGGCCAGAGCAAGCAGCGTGCGCATGGTCAGCTCCTTCTGAGGGGCAGGCCGTGTGGCGCTGCGATCAGCCCCGGATCAACCGTCGTCGGTTTCGTCGAGCAGCCAGTTGGGATCGCGCGCGGAGACATTGCGCGAGAAGGTCCACACATCGCGGCTTTCGATCGCATCGTCGAGCGAACCGGCGATCACGGTGCCATCCTTGTCGCGGGTGACCGAGGCGATGTCGGCGACGAACAGCAGCGCAATGCGCGCGGTCTTGCCATCGAGCGAGGCCGAATGGATGCGCACTTCCTCGACGCGGATCAGCGTGTTGTCCATCTTTTCGCCAGCCGCCTCGCGCGCGTCGATCGCGGCGGTGAAGCCGGCGTAGACGTCATCGTCGCACAACTCGCGCAGGGTCTCGCGATCACCCTTCCAGAAGGCTTCGAGGATCATCCGGTAGGCGCCGCGCGCGCCTTCGAGGAACTGGGCGAGGTTGAACTTGCTGTCGGCAGAGGCGATCTCGCGCAGCGCGCGTTCGACCGCGGGCATCACGCCTTCAAGCTCGGCCGCGCGCGGGGCGGGCACGGCAGCGGGCATCGCGGCAGGGCGGATCGCGGGGGTCTCGTCCGATTCGAAGCGCTGCGGCACCGGCTCCTCTTCCTGCTCGGCGCGCCGGCCGAGCACCGAGTAGAGGCGCAGGCCGAGGAACGCGGCCACCATGGCAAGAAGAACGATTTCGAGCACTATCACAATCCGATCGTCGCATCTGGCGCGCGCGAGGAAACGCCGCACCACCTTGGGGAAGAACACAGTGCCTTAAATAGGGCGTCATTACAATTCGCCAACGCGTGATAGGTTGCCATGCGGGGCGAAGGAAATCGCACGAGGCGCACAGTTGCGGCAGCCTTCCGCCCCTGCTAGGCGCGCCCGCAGGCCGGTTTGCACGCAGACGCATGCGCCGCGCGCACCATCCGTTACCGATTTAGCGACCAATACCTAGCCGGAAAGACAAGCGATACCATGGCCGAAGAAGAAGGCGTCCTCACCAATCTCGACACCCTTGATGGCGCGGGCCCGCAGCCCAATGGTGAAGACACCAGCCCCGCGGTTGGGATCATCACGCAATATGTGAAGGACCTCTCGGTCGAGAACCCGGCCGCCCCCGATGCCTTCCAGTGGCCCGAACCGCCGCAGATCGACGTGCAGTTCAACATCGGCGCCGAGAAGGTGAATGTCGATGTGCACGAGGTGACGCTCAAGCTTACCCTCACCGCCACCTCGCCGCGCGGCACGATGTATATCGTCGACCTCGCCTATTGCGGCCTGGTCGGCATGCGCAACGTGCCCGAAGAGCAGGGCCACGCCTTCCTCTATGCCGAAGCGCCGCGCTTGCTGTTCCCCTTCGCCCGCCGCGTCGTCGCCGACGCCGTGCGCGATGCCGGCTTCCCGCCGCTGATGGTTGATCCGGTCGATTTTGGCGGGATCTACGCCCAGCAGCTTGCCGCGCGCCGTGCCGAGGAAGCCGCGGGCGGCGCTCCGATCGCGCCCGTCACCGGCAACGCCTGATCCACACGGCGGGGCGGGGGCACCGGCAATGAGCCTCTTGAGGAATGTCGGCACCATCGGCGGGCTGACCGCAGTCAGCCGGGTGTTCGGCTTTGCCCGCGATATCCTGCTGGCGCGCGCGCTGGGCGCAGGGCTGGCGGCGGACGCGTTCCAGCTCGCCTTCACCCTCCCCAACACCTTCCGCCGCCTGTTTGCCGAAGGGGCGTTCAGCGTCGCCTTCGTCCCGCTCTACAGCCGCGCGCTCCACGGGCGTGACGGCGAGCCGGGGAGCGAGGAGGCCGCCGCGCAATTCGCCGAAGATGTGCTGAGTGTGTTCATGTGGGTGCTGCTCGCCTTCAGCGGGCTGTGCATGATCTTCATGCCGGCACTCGTGTGGCTGCTGGCGCGCGAATATGCCACAGTGCCAGGCAAGTTTGAGCTTTCGGTGCTGCTCAGCCGGGTGACCTTCCCCTACCTGTTCTTCATCAGCCTTGTGGCGATGCTGTCCGGACTGCTTAACGCACGCTCGCGCTTTGGCCCCGGAGCGGTCGCGCCGGTGCTGCTCAATATCTTCCTGATTTCGGGCATCCTGCTGGGTGATTATCTGCGCGGGGACAGCGGCGATGATGTGGTGGTAGTGCAGATCCTCGCCGCCGCCGTTTCGCTGTCGGGGCTGGCGCAGCTGGTCTATCTCGCCTGGGAAACGCGCCGTGCGGGCGTGCAGCTGAAGGTCACGCTGCCCAAGTTCACGCCCGAGGTGAAGAAGCTGGGCCTGCTGATCCTGCCTGCGACCTTCGGCGCGGGAATCTACCAGATCAGCCAGTTGGTCGACACCTTCTTCGCGACCTCGCTGCCGCAGGGCTCGCTGACGCTGCTCAAGCTCGCCGACCGGCTGAACCAGATGCCGCTCGGGATCGTCGGCATTGCGCTCGGAACAGCGATCCTGCCGATGCTGAGCCGCCACATCCACACCGGCGACAATGCCGAGGCGCAGCGCTTGCAGGGCAACGCCTTCGAGATCGCGACCCTCCTCACCCTCCCTGCCGCCGCCGCGCTGGCGGTGTGCGCGCCCGCCTTCTGCAAGGCGTTCTTTGTCGGCGGCAAGTTCACCGCGGCGGACGGCGCGCTGATGGCGCAAATCGTGGTCGCGCTGGTCGCAGGGCTCCCGGCTTACGTCATCGTCAAGGTGCTGAACCCCGGCTTCTTCGCGCGCGAGGACACCCGCACACCGGTGTGGACCGCGCTCGGCTCGCTGATCTTCAACGTGGGGCTCAACCTCTACGTGGTCGAGCGCTTCGGCATCGTCGGCCTCGCCGCCGCAACGGCCGCCTCGGCGAGCCTCAATTGCCTGCTGCTCTACGCGATCCTGCACAAGCGCGGGTGGTTCCACTTCACCCCCAAGCTGGTCAGCCGCGTCGCCCGCCAGCTGATCGCGACCGCCGCAATGACGGCAGTGCTGTGGTATCTGATGCCGCTGATGGCGGACCGCTATGGCGGCAACATCATCGAGAAGGTCTGGTCGCTCACTGCGCTGGTCGCGGCGGGCGGCGCGGTGTTCTTCGGCGTGGCCTTTGCCGTGGGTGCGCTCGACAAGGACCTGCTCGGCCAGCTACGGCGGCGGCGTCCGGCCCGCACCAAGGCCGATGACGAGATACTGGAGGTTGAATAACATGCGCGTGGTCTCCGGCATTCAGCCGACCGGCAAGCCGCACCTCGGCAATTATCTGGGCGCGATCCGCAATTACGTGGCGCTGCAGGACGATGCCCATGCCGTCGGCGGCGAGTGCCTGATCTTCATCGCCGATCTCCACGCGCTGTCGATGCCGCATGATCCGGCCGAGCTGCGGTCCTCGACCCTCGAACTAGTGGCGACGCTGGTCGCCTGCGGGCTCGACCCCGACAAGGCGATCCTGTTCAACCAGGCGCAAGTCCCCCAGCATCCCGAGCTGCAATGGCTCCTAAACGGCACCGCGCGGATGGGCTGGCTCAACCGCATGACCCAGTGGAAGGACAAGGCCGGCAAGAACCGCGAAGGCCAGTCGGTCGCCCTGTTCACCTACCCCGTGCTGCAGGCCGCCGACGTGCTACTCTACCAGGCGACCCATGTGCCGGTGGGCGAGGACCAGAAGCAGCACCTCGAGCTCGCCCGCGATATCGCGCAGAAGTTCAACAACGACTTCGGCACTGAAGACGCGCCGATCTTCACGCTGCCCGATCCGATTATCCCGGCAGAGGCCGCGCGGATCATGTCCCTGCGCGATGGCAGCGCCAAGATGTCGAAGTCGGACCCCTCCGACATGAGCCGCATCAACCTCTCGGACGATGCCGACACCATGGCGCAGAAGGTCAAGAAGGCGAAGACCGATCCCGAGCCCCTCCCTTCCGAAGAAGCAGGCCTTGCCGAGCGGCCCGAGGCGAAGAACCTTGTCGGCATCTATGCCGCGCTTGCCGGGCAGAGCCAAGCCGAGGTGCTGGCGCAATATGGCGGACAGGGCTTCGGCGCCTTCAAGCCCGCTCTCGCCGATCTGCTGGTGGCCAAGCTCGGCCCGATCCGCGACCGCTTCGTGGAGCTGAAGGACGATCTCGAAACATTGGACGCGATTCTCGCGCGCGGCGCCGCCAAGGCGCGCGAGCGCGGCACGCCGACGCTCGAGGCGGTCTACCGTGCGCTGGGTCTCGTTCGGCACTAAGTCCAGCTGGGCCGTTTTGCGACGAAATGCGCTTACAAAACGACAGATATTCAATTGCCGTTCATTCGGGTGTAATAGAGTATCCCGGGTAAGGGCTGTTGCTGCCACTGCAATGGCCACCAGACAGAGGTTGTGCCACCATGCTTTCGATGCCTTCGCTCAAGATGCTCACCCGCGCTGCCCTCCCCG
>JAIYEK010000016.1 GCA_027487015.1 Erythrobacteraceae bacterium
CCGACTACACCATCGTCAACGATTTCGCCGCAGTCGCCCATGCGGTGGCGCGCGCGGATGACAGCCAGTTCCTCCACCTTGCCGGACCCGATGCGCCGCTCGGGCGCGAGGGCACGATCTCGGTGCTGGGGCCGGGCACGGGGCTGGGCGTCGCGCACCTTTACCGCTCGGGCTCGGCCTACCGCGTGCAGGCGACCGAGGGAGGGCATATCGACTTCGCCCCGCTCGACTCCATCGAGGACGCGATCCTCGCCCGCCTGCGCCGCCGCCACAACCGCGTCTCGGTGGAGCGGGTGGTGGCAGGGCCGGGGATCGTCGACATCTACCAGGCGCTCGCCGCGCTCGAGCAGCGCTCCGAACCGGAACGCGACGCGATCGAGATATGGAACCTCGGCACCAGCGGGGAGGACAGCCTCGCAGCCGCCGCCGTGGACCGCTTCTGCCTCGCACTGGGCTCAGTCGCGGGCGACCTTGCTTTGGCGCAGGGCGGGTTTGCGGGTGTCGTGATCGCAGGCGGCCTCGGCTACCGCATCCGCGACACGCTGCTGACCTCGGGCTTTGCGGCGCGCTTCAAGGCCAAGGGGCGGTTCGAGAGCCTGATGGCGTCCATCCCGGTCAAGCTCATCGTCCACCCGCAACCCGGCCTGTTCGGCGCGGCGGCGGCCTTCGCCAGCGAGCACGGAGAGGGCGCGTGACGTCGCTCGCGGCGCTCGAAGCGCGGCTTGGCGAGCTCCACCAGCGCACGCGGGAAACGCCGCTGTTCAACCCGGTGTTCCAGCTCTCGCTCGACCTGTCGCGGGCGCTGGAGGGGGGCGAGATCAGCCTTGATGATCTCGCCGCACTGGTCGCGGAGCTGGAGTGCGACGGGCTGAAAGCGCGCGCCCGCAAGCTGCGCACGCTGCTCGCTGGCCCGCCCGCTCCCGCACCGATGGCGAGCGAGGCCGACGACTTCGAGAGCTTCGCCGCGCGCTGGGAGAACCCGCAGCTCCACGCCGTCTTCACCGCGCACCCGACCTTCCTGCTGAGCCCCGCCCAAGGCGAGGCCGTCGCCCTCGCCGCATCCGCCCCGCAGGACGTCGACGACACGGTCTGCGCCGTTCCGGCCACCCGCACCGCGGTGACGCTCGAGCACGAACACGAGGCCGCAATGGCGGCGATGGCCCGCGCGCAGGACGCGCGCGACGTTATCGTCACCCGCCTGTTGGAGGAGGCCCGCACACGCTGGCCGCAGGATTGGCGCAAGCTGCGCCCCCTGCCGTTCCGCTTTGCGAGCTGGGTCGGCTACGACATGGACGGGCGCACCGACATCGGCTGGCGCACCTCGATCGCCTTCCGGTTGCAGGAGAAGGCCGAGCGCCTCGCGCGCTACACCGCGTCGCTGGAAGCGCTCGATCCCGCGCACCCGCTGCTCGCCACCCTCCAGCCCGCCGCCGCCTTCGCCGCCGCGCGGGCCGAGGATTTCGCGGGCGACCTCTCCAGCGCCGAAGCGCTGGCGACCGCCGTAAACCGGCTGACCTCACACAGCGCCGACAACCTGCTCAGCCTCGCGCCGCTGATCGCCGCGCTGGAAGACGAGGCGACAAGCGCCCCCGAGGCCCGCGCGATTCCCCTCCTCACCCTCGCTGCGGCGATGCGTGCGGACGGGCTCGGCATGGGCTGGATCCACTTCCGGGTGAACGCCAAGCAGCTCCATAACGCGGTGCGCCGCCGGCTCGGCGATGACGACGAAGGGGTCGATCTGGCGAGCAAAGGCGCGTTGATGACCTTGCGACGACTGGTCGACGAGGCGGCAACGCTGCGCACCAATTTCGCCGCGCTCGCCACCGAAAGCTCGACCGCGATCCGGCAGTTCATAGCAATGGCGCAGATCCTCAAGCACATCGATGCCGACGCGCCGATCCGGATGCTGGTGGCCGAATGCGAGCAGCCCGCCACGGTCCTCGCCGCGCTCTATTTCGCCAAGCTGTTCGGGGTGGAGGGCAAGGTCGATGTCTCCCCCCTGTTCGAGACCGAGCGCGCGCTCGAGCACGGCGGCCGCTTCCTCGACGCGCTGCTGGCCGAGCCTGCTTACCGCGCCTATGCCCGGACACGGGGGCGGGTGGCGGTGCAGACCGGGTTCTCGGACGCCGGGCGCTTCGTCGGGCAGGTCCCTGCCGCCCTCGCGATCGAACGCCTGCAGGGCCGCCTTGCCGAAGCCATGGCGGCCAACGGCCTTGGCGATATCGCCGCGCTCGTCTTCAACACCCACGGCGAGAGCATGGGCCGCGGCGCGCACCCCGCATCGCTCGCCGACCGGCTCGAATGGCCGCTCTCCCCCTGGGCGCGGCGGCGGTTCGCGCGCGCCGGGATCCGGCTGGAGCCCGAGGTGAGCTTTCAGGGCGGCGATGGCTACCTGTTCTTCGCGACCCCCGAACTCGCGCTCGCCACCCTCACCCGCATCGCCGAACTGCGCCCCGCCGAGGCCGATCTCGCCGCGCCTGCCGACCCCTTTTACCACCGCACCGATCTCAGCTTGGATTTTTACCGCGCGGTGAAGGAGCATCAGGGCGATCACTTGGCCAGCCGCACCTATGCCCGCGCTGTGACCGCCTTCGGGTTGGGCCTGCTGAACCCCACCGGCAGCCGCGTCTCGCGCCGCCAGTCGGACATCAATGCCGACCGCGAGATGAGCCTGCGCCAGATCCGCGCGATTCCGCACAACGCGATCCTCCAGCAATTGGGCTATCCGGTGAACGTCATCGCCGGTGTCGGGAGCGCGGCCGATGGCAACCGCGAGGAAATCGCCGCGCTGCTCACCGATAGCCCGCGCGGGCGCCAGATCCTGCGGCTGGTGCGCGCGGCGAACGCGCTCGCCAGCATCAAGACCGTGGCGGCGTTCGGCGAGCTGTTCAACTCGGCCTATTGGGCCAGCCGCACCTATCGCGGGACCGAGGATCATCTCGCGGCTTCCTGCGCCGCGCTGGCGGAATTTCTGGTCGGCGATGACCGCACCGGCGTGTTCCGCCGCCTCGCCTCGCGCCTCCGGATCGACGCGCTCAAGCTGCACCGCCTGCTCGACCTGCTCCCAGACGACACCGGCGATACCGAGGCGCGCGAGCATGTGCGCCGCCGCATCGGCGTGCTGCAAGCGCTGCGCCTCGCGTTGCTCCAGCACATGTTTCTGAAAGCAGTCGCCGTCCCCGCCTTCAGCCGCGCCAACGACATCAGCCGCCGCGACGTGATCGACATGGTGCTCACGCTGCGGATCGACGAGGCGCTCGCCCAGCTGCGCCGCGCCTTCCCGGTGCGCATCCCCGGCCCGCGCGACTTCCCGCTCGACGAGCCCAGCGACTACCCCGATGGCGGCGAGGAGGGCTACGGCGCCTACGAGCGCGACTTCATGACGCCGATCGCGCGGGCGCAGGAATTGTCGCTGCGGATCAGCACGGCCATCGCCAACGAGTTTGGCGCGCACGGGTGACTGGTCCTCCCCTCGGGGGAGGATTAGCGCGCCGTGCTCCCGCGAACGATAAGCTTTACCGGTACACGCCGCCGGGCGGCTTCGCCTTCGTCGAGCACCGCTTCGACCAGCGCGGCGCCCGCTTCGGCCGGATCGGGGGCGATGGTGGTCAAGGGCGGGCGGCTGAAGCGGCCTGCGACCAGATCGTCGAACCCCATCACGCCCACCGCTTGCGGCACCGACAGATCGGCGGCGGCAAAGGCCTCGATCGCGCCCAATGCCATGGCGTCACAGGCGGCGAAGACCGCGTCGATATCCTCGCCGCGCTCGATCAGGCGGCGCGCGGCGCGGCGGCCTTCCTCCTCGCGGGTCGCGGCGTTGACCGTGGGGGCGAGGCACGGCTCGAGCCCCGCCGCGCGCATGCCTTCCGCGTATCCCTCATAGCGTTCGGTGAACTGCACCTGCGGCGTGTTGAGCGCGCCGAGGAAGCACGGGCGGCGGTAGCCAGCTGCCAGCAGGTGCTCGACCGCGAGGCGCCCGGCGGCGCGGTTGTCCGAGCGCACCCAGTCAAGCTCGTCGAAGGGCGAGCCCCAATAGGCAACCCGCCGCCCCTCGGCGTCGAGCCCGCGGAAATGCTCCCATGCGGCGGCATTGGTGGTGGTGCCGATCACCACGAGGCCATCGGCGCGGCCCTGTTCCTGATAGTGCCCGAAGAAATCAGCCTCGCGCGCCTGGAAGCTCACCAGCGTCTCGAACCCGCGTTCGGAGGCCGCGACGCAGACCGAGCCGAGCAGCGCATAGGCAAAGGGGTTGATGCTCGAGGCGCTATCGCCCTCGCGGCAGATCACCACCACCGCGAGCGTGCCGGTCGACCCGCGCCGCAGCCGAGCGGCGCGCTCGTCGACGAAATAGCCCAGCGCTTCGGCGGCTTCGATGACCTTGCGGCGGGTCGCCTCGGCGATGGCGGGGCTGCCCGAGAGCGCACGGCTGACGGTCGGCTGGCTGACGCCCGCCCGCTCCGCCACATCGAAGGATGTCGGCCGCCGTTTTGATCCCCCGTTCATGCCTGTCTCTCTAGGGCGGGACGTTATCCCCGCGCA
>JAIYEK010000051.1 GCA_027487015.1 Erythrobacteraceae bacterium
AGCAAGGATTGAACTTGCGACCCCTACGATGTCAACATAGTGCTCTACCACTGAGCTATACGCCCGCACCATCGGATCGGCCCCTGCGCGGGGCGGAGCGGCCCTTTATCGCAGCCCTTTGTAAGGTGCAAGCGATTCGCGCCGCCGAAAACCTACATCCTTGCCGCGTCCGCTTCCTCGAAGACGCGCTCCACTTCGAGCACCAGATCGCGCAGGTGGAACGGCTTGGACAGCACCTTGGCGGCCGGCTGCTCGCGGCTGGCGCGCAAGGAGACCGCGGCAAATCCGGTGATGAACATCACCTTGGTGCGCGGAGAAATCTCGGCGCAGCGCTGGGCAAGCTCGATCCCGTCCATCTCCGGCATGACGATGTCCGATAGCAGCAGGTCGAAATCGCCGGTTTCCAGCAGCGGCACGGCATCGGTGCCGCGATCGACGGAGCTCACCTCGTAGCCGGCATTGGTGAGCGCCCGCTCAAGATAGGTGCGCATCGCCTGCTCGTCTTCGGCAAGCAGAATCCGGGGGGTGCGTCTTGCTGTCATGTGAGAGCCATTAGCAGACCCGGCTTAAGAAATCTTTCCCCGTCTTCCAGCGCGCGCATCAGGACCCGTGCGGATTGCCTTGCTGGCTAGCCGATCAGGCTTTGACACCCTCGCGCAAACCCGTCAGCAAGGGCGTTCCATGTCCATCCAACAGCGTCCCTCCCGACCGGGCCCTGCGGCCCAGCGTACCGCGACCAGCGGCGGGGTGGTGCCGGGGCTCGACACGGCGCCTGCCTTCACGCTGACCGTGCCGCCGCGCTTGCGGCTTCCGGTGCTGGTGGCGGTACCCCATGCGGGCCGCGCCTATCCGCCTGCGGTGACGGCGCGGATGCGCGATGAGGATCTCGCTCAGCTGCGGCTCGAGGATCGCCATGCCGACCGGCTCGGCGTTGCCATCGCGCGCGAGACCGGGGCGGCGCTGCTGGTCGCCCATGCGCCGCGCGCGCTGCTCGATCTCAACCGCGCCGAGGACGATATCGATTGGGACATGATCGAGGGCGGCCGGCCTGCCGGCATGCCCGCTGGAGAGCCCGGTCAGCGCAGCAATGCGCGGGCGAGGAGCGGGCTCGGGCTGGTGCCGCGGCGGCTGCCGGGATCAGGCGAGATCTGGCGCGGGCGGCTCGCGCCGGCTGAACTTGCCGCAAGGATAGAGGGAATTCACCGCGCCTATCACAGCGCGCTCGAAGCAGCGCTGGCGCGGATCGCGAGCGAATGGGGCGCGGCGCTGCTGGTCGATCTCCACTCTATGCCGCCGCTGCGCGCGGGCGAGGGCGAGGCGCGCGCGCCGATGGTGGTGGTGGGAGATCGCTTCGGCGCATCGTGCCACAATGCGCTGGTCGCGCGCGGGCTGTCCCATCTCGAAGCGCGCGGCGTACCCGCAGCGCTCAACCGGCCCTATTCGGGCGGCTATGTGCTCGACCGTCACGGTGCCCCGCGCGGCGGCGTGCATGCGGTGCAGATCGAGGTGTGCCGCGCGACCTATCTCGACCGCCATCTGGCGGAACCTGGCGCAGGGCTCCCGGCCATTGCGGCGATGCTTGCCGATCTTGTGCGCGAGCTGGGTGCGGAAGCCGCCTTGCTCGGCGGGGGCGAGGGGTTGCGGCAAGCGGCCGAATAGGGCTCGGACACGAAACGGGCGGGCGAACCGAAGTCCACCCGCCCGATTTGTCGAACGAACCGGGACAAGAGCCCGGCCCATCACCAAAAGATCAGTTCAGCGCCGGAGCCGGCGAGCCGTCGGCAGCCACGGGCACCTTGCCCTGGGCGAGCTGGCGTTCGAAGATCACGCGCATCAGGTTCAGCGAGAACAGGTGCGCATAGATCAGCATCAGCATGCCATTCTTGGAGAGTTCCTCGAGCGTCGCGGCGGGAAGCTCGCGCAGCTTGTTCTCGTCGACCATCCGGAAGCCGCGGTAGATGAAGGGCTTGTCGGGCATGTCGTTGCGGGTGATCGCGATTTCGCCGTCCATCAGGATGTCGAGCTTGGCGAGTTCGTCCATGAACAGCTTGGTGCGCTGCCCGGCTTCCTCGAAGCGGCGGCAGAAATCGAGCACGCTGTTGGTGTAGTCGGTCGGCGTGCTGTCAGCGTTGAACAGCGTCAGGCCTTCGTCCATCTTGCCAAGCAGGCCCGCGGTCGGATCAAAGCAAAGCGACATGTCGTCGCTGCCCTGCTGAAGCTTGGCGAGGATGAAGGGATAGCGGCGCGCATAGGCGGGCAGGTAGATCGCCTCGTTGATCTTCATGTCGTCGCCCACGAAGGTGTTGACGCCCTCGTTGAGGCCAAACAGCGCGATCGGCAGCGGGCTGTCACCCGAGGTGAAGACGATCGGGAAATTGCGCTGCGCATCGACGAATTCGTCCGAGGTCAGCGGGATCGCGTGGGTCGCGGCGAGATAGGCGGCGCTTTCGAGCGAGCCGGCCTTCCATTCGGCGTGATCGCGGCTGTTGAGCGGCAAAAGGTCGTTGTAGAACAGCGGAAGTTGGGGTTGCGGCGCGCTGGCCATGACGAAGTCTCCGAGAAACGGTAGTGGATGATCCCCTCAGCGGAAAAATCCTCCCCCGCCGAA
>JAIYEK010000045.1 GCA_027487015.1 Erythrobacteraceae bacterium
ATGATCCCGAGTTTGCGCAAAGGCCCGTGTCCCTATTCGTCAGTGTGCAGATGCGAGAAACTGTAGGGCGCGAGGCACAGCCGCGTCCAGTGGTCACATGACAGGTTGCAAACTCAGGGCTGCTTTGGCGCGGGAGCGTGCTGCGCAAGCCACGCTTCCAAGTCGGCGAGCGTGGCCGCCGGGGCCTCCTCGTGCGGCAAGTGGCCGATCTTGGGATAGATGCGCAAGGTGTTGGCCGGCAGCGTCTTCGCCAGCCATTGCCCTGCTTCGACCGGGATCAGCCGGTCCTCCTCGCCCCACAGGATCAGGGTCGGGGTCTGCACCTTGGCGATGTCGGCCTCGGTGAGCGGGTCGTAGGGCACGCTGAACCGCGCGAGCGTGGCGCGGCGGTTGCCGGGGTAGCGCAGCAGCTCCCAATAGCGGTCGACCATCGCCGGGGTGGCGATGCTTTTGACCGAGACCGTTTGCTCGAGGCTCTGTTCGATCAGCGAGCGCGGGGTGATCTGTTCGGCGATGCGGTTCAGCCCCGGCATCCGCGCGATGGCAAAGCCGATATTGCCCGAGCCCTTGTCCTCGTCCTTTTCCTTGGCGGCGAGCTTGAGCATTGGCCCACCGCTGCCGTCGACCAGCACGAGGCCGGTGAGCCGCTCGGGATGGGCAATCGCGAAGGCGAGCGCGTGCTTGGCGCCCATCGAATTGCCGCCGAGGATGAAGGTTGTGAGGCCGAGCTTGTCCGCCACCTCGCCGATATCGCCGACGAAGTTGGCGGTGGAGTAATCCTCCTTGGGATCAGGCCCGGTGAGCCCGTGGCCGACCTGATCGAAGCGGATCACGCGGTAGCGGGTCTTGAGCGCCTGCACCCACGGCTCCCAGGTGTGAAGGTCCGCGTTGGAGCCGTGGAGGAGGATGATCGCGGGCGCATCTTTCGGCCCCTCGTCGCGCAGGTGGACGGTAACCCCGCCGCCGATTGCCACGAATTGCGAGGGCGGACCGCCATATTTGGCGCGCATTTCTGCGGGGTCAGTGTCCGGGGTGCGGAAGATCAGGAAGGCGATGACCAGCAGCGCGACAAGCGCCAGCAAACCGCGCAAGGCCCATTTGATCACTGGTCCATCTCCGTAATCCAGCGCCCGACCACCGCAACGCCCTGCTTGTCGACGCTCGCCTTGCCGAGTTCGGGCATGGCGATGCCGGGGGCGGCGCTGGCCATGCGGTAGAGCAGGATCGATTCGTCCGGGTGCCCTGCGACGATTGAGAACTCATTCTCCCCCGCCCCGCGACCCGCCGCGACCGGACGCTTGCCGATGCCGAAGGCGTGGGGATCGCTCTGCTCCCAGCGCAGGTCGAGACCGCTGTTGGAAGCGCCCCCGCCCGGCTGGTGGCAATGGGCGCAGTTCACGTCCAGATAGGCGCGCGCGAAGGGCTCGGCCGGGCTCTTGGCGGTGTAGCCCGCCCAGACCGGCATGGTCGCCCCGCCCGGCGGCAGGCGGTCGAGTTTGCCCGCCTTGAGCATGTCGCCCATCCACCGCACCGAAAGATTGCGCGCCTTGGGCCCGATGGGGGTGACCTTGTTGCTGCTCGCATGGCAGGTCTTGCACTGGTTCTTGTTGGGAATGGCGTAGGAAATCGCCTCGCCCGCCGGGGTCACGAGATCGATCCGTCCTCCGGCCAGCGCAAGGGTCGCCTCGGTCTGCTCGGCGTTCCAGCGATAGGGGAGCGCGACCCAGCCATCCGCACGGCGCAGCAGCACGCGGGTCTCGATCAGGCGGCGCTCGGCGCCTTCCCCGAAGGCGAAGGTCTTGAGGATCGCCGCGCCGACCGGGAATTGCAGCAGGCCCTCCCCATCGGCGATAAGCTGCATGCCTTCGGGCAGGTAGATGAAGCGCAGCTTCTCCGCTCCGTCAGACCACAGCGGCGTATTGAGCGCGTAAGGATAGACCCGCGCCGCCGGCACCTGCCGCGCGCCATCGGCGAAGAAGCCGAATTCGGAGAGCTTGGCGGGAAAGGCGGTGCCGGTGATCGCCGCGTCCGCGACCGGCGGCGCTGTGAGGCGCGCGTCGGCCATCACGCCGCCCAGCGTCGCCAACGACAGCGCGAGCAGGGCGGCGGGCCACTTCACTTGAGCCGCGCCTCCAGCGCTGCGGGCGCGCCGACCTCGGGGAATTCCCAGGTCTCGATCGGGGTCAGCATCAGCGGCCCGGGCGATGCCTCGGCGATGCTCTGGCCGGGCGTCTTGAGGCTCAGCGTCCAGCCGGTCACGCCCTCGGCGATCCTCAGGCCCGTGTCGCCTTGCGCGATCCCGTCCCACAGCACCGGCGGCAGCGCCCCGCCGAAGGCTGCGAGCAGCATCTCCTTGCCCTCAAGCTGGGGATCGTCCCCGCCGCGCCCGAAGGAATTGGGGCCGACGATGACGTTGCGGGCATAGGGATTGTAGCGCGCGTCATCGAACTTCTGGAGATAGGCGACCACCATGACATGCGCGGTCGGGTTGTTCTCGAAGGCGTTGTCCTCGATCAGCACGCCGTCATTCGCCATCACCAGCACCCCGGTGCCGCGCCGGACAGAAGCGACGATATTGCCCGGGGGCGCGAAGTTGGGGGTGTCGTTGTCGGAAACGACGTTCTCGCGCAGGATCACGTTGCCCCCGCCCATGACGGGGAGGCCGGGGAGGTCAAACACCAGCAGCCCGCCGGTGTTACGGCTGGCGATGTTGTTTTCGACCAGCGCGTTGCGGCTGTTCTCGATCTCGATCCCGGCGACGTTGTAGGTGACGATGTTCTCGCTCACCGTGATATCGCGGCTCTGGCCCACGTAGATCCCGGCGTCGGACGCGCCCGAGACCATGGAGTTGGTGACCAGCACGCCGGTGCTCTCGACCGGATAGATGCCATAGGCGCCGTTGGTCGCCTTGGGCCCACCGGTCCATTCGACCCGGATGCCAGAGTAGACGATCATGTCCGCGCCCTTGGACTTGATGCCGTCCCCTTTGGGGTTCTCGACCGCGAAACCCTGTAAGGTGACGTTGTCGGAGGTCACCAGCAGCCCCTCGCCCGCGCCTTCCTGGGTGGTGAAATCGAGAATCGTCTTGCCCTCGCCCTGTCCGCGCAGGGTTACCCCGTCGACATCGAGGCTGAGCCCGTCGGTCAGGGTAAAGCGCCCCGCGCCCAGTTCGATTACATCGCCGGGCGCGGCGAGGATCAGCGCCTCTTGCAAGGCGGCTGCGCCTTGCGCCGGTTCGATGCGGCGGGTTTCGGCGGCGAGCGGCGCGGCGGCAGCGGATGCCAGCAGGGCGGCGGCGAGTGCCAGTCGGTTCATGATAATCTCCCTCTCCGCTGCGCACTGTGGCGCAAGCGGGGGAGGAAAGGCAAGCGGGGAGCTTTGCGCCTACCCCAGCCCGACCGCGCAGAGCCCGGCCGAGGTGGTCAGCACCGCCACCGCCTCGCTGTCGTCCACGCGGCGCAGGCGCTTGATGAGCTCGCCAAGGCCAAAGCCTTCCTCGGGCTCGCCTTCCTGCGCGGCCATGCCTTGCCGCAGTTTCCACAGCTGGCGCAGCGTGAGCCGGTCCACCATCCGCTCCGCCATGCAGGCCGCGCGCTTCTCGCCGATGCCGGATTGGACCAGCGCGCCCTTGACCTGCATTGCGATGAGCGGGTTGGCGAGGCCGGTATAGACCGCCCCGCCCGCCAGCAGCAGCACCAGCAACACGCCGATGATCAGCTTCCGCATAAGTATGTCGTTTCCCTTGTTCGAACCTGCCCCGATGCCGTCCGTTCAACCCCGACAGCGGCCCAGCGGGCGATCAACGATGCCATGATTTCGCCAATACGCACAGAGGTCATCAAGGCAAACTTCCGCTTCGCCCTGCTGGTCCGTATCGAGCTTTACTTGACCGAAATGTGAACCTAACGCTCTGCACCAGTGGCAGATTTTGGGACGTTCTTTGCTGGTCAGCTATCGTGGCTCGAACGCTGCTGCCTTCGTTCGTTCGTGCAGCATGGCCATTCGATCGCGCTCTACGCTTTCGAGCCGGTCGGCGCGGTTCCGCACGGGGTGGATGTCCGCGATGCGGCAACGATTGTGCCGCGCGAACGGTTCTTCCGGGCAGGTCACGGCCCGCACAAGGGGACTGCGGCAGCCTTCGCCAACCTGTTCCGCTATGCGATGATCCTCAAGACCGGGCTGATTTGGGTGGACACCGATGTCGTGTGCCTCAAGCCCGATTGGCCTGACTGGCCCCTTGTGGCCGGGTTTCAGGACGAGGTGATGGTCAACAACGCCGTGCTGTGCGGCAGCGCGGCCCCTCCCCTGCTCGAGCGCGCGGTGGAGATCGCCACTCAGGTCGGGGCGATCGGTCCCTGGGCCTATACCGGGCCGCATCTGCTGACCGCATTGGTGCACGACATGGGGTACACCCGGAACGTGCTTCCGCAGGACACGTTCTATCCCTTGAGCTACCGGCTTGCCGCGTCAGCCCTGCTGTCGCGTTATCCCAACGCCGAGCGGATCGAAGGGCCCGAGCAGACCCTCGCCGTCCATCTATGGAACGAGACGCTGCGGCTCGCAGGCCATGAACGCAGCGCGCCTGCGCCCGATCATAGCCTGCTGAAGCTGATCCTCGCCGAATTCGGCGACTGACACCGTTAAGGCGTCAATCCAGCGACTTGACGATTTCCTCGACCATCTTCTTCGCATCGGCGAGGAGCATAACGGTCTGGTTCATGTAGAACACGTCGTTGTCGACCCCGGCATAGCCGACGCCCCCCATCGAGCGCTTGATGAAGAACACCTGCTTGGCCTTGTCGACGTCGAACACCGGCATGCCATAGATCGGCGAAGACTTGTCGGTCTTGGCCGCGGGGTTCACCACGTCGTTGGCGCCGATGATGAAGGCAACGTCGGCCTGGGCGAACTCGGAGTTGATGTCTTCGAGCTCGAACACCTCATCGTAAGGAACGCTGGCTTCGGCGAGGAGCACGTTCATGTGCCCCGGCATGCGGCCCGCGACGGGGTGGATGGCGTACTTCACCTCCACGCCCTTTTCCTTGAGCTTGTCGCCCATTTCGCGAAGCGCGTGCTGCGCTTGGGCAACCGCCATCCCGTAGCCGGGGATGATGATGACCTTCTCGGCCTGTTCGAGCATGTAGGCCGCGTCTTCGGCCGAGCCCTGCTTGTAGGGCCGCTGCTCGCGCGCGCCTCCGGGCCCTGCTTCGGGTGCTGCGCCAAAGCCGCCCGCGATCACCGAGATGAAGCTGCGGTTCATCGCGCGGCACATGATGTAGCTGAGGATCGCCCCCGAGGAGCCGACCAGCGCGCCGGTGATGATCATCGCAGTGTTGCCGAGCGTGAAGCCCATCGCCGCTGCCGCCCAGCCCGAGTAGCTGTTCAGCATCGACACCACGACCGGCATGTCCGCCCCGCCGATCGGGATGATCAGCAGGAAGCCGATGATGAAGGCGAGCAGCGCGACCGCGATCACCATCCAGCCCTCACCCGCAGCGCCTGCGGGCGAGATGGTGTAAAGGCCGATCAGGATGATAATCGCCGCCAGCGTGCCGAGATTGATCACATGCCGCCCCGGCAGCATGATCGGCGAACCGCTCATCCGGCCCGAGAGCTTCAAGAAGGCGATGACCGAACCCGAGAAGGTGATCGCCCCGATGGCGATACCGAGGCCGAGTTCGATGCGGCTGACGGGCAGGATCTGCCCCGCAGCATCGACAATCCCGAAGGACTGCGGATCGAGCCATGCGCCAAAGCCGACGACAACCGCCGCCAGACCGACCAGCGAGTGGAAGCCCGCGACCAGTTCCGGCATCGCGGTCATCGCAATGCGGCGGGCCACAACCACGCCGATCGCGCCGCCGATGCCGACCGCGATCAGGATCTCGACAATATTGGCGATGTCATGGGTGACAAGCGTCGTGCCTACCGCCAGCGCCATGCCGATCATGCCGTTGCGGTTGCCGCTGCGCGAGGTCGCCGGGCTCGAAAGTCCGCGCAGCGCGAGGATGAAGAACACGCCCGCGACGAGGTAGGCGAGCATCGCCCAAGCGGGCTGGCCGCCGCCGTGGGCTGCACCTGCAAGAATGGAGAAGGTCATCTCTTACTTCTCCTTCTTCTTGTACATTGCGAGCATGCGCTCGGTCACGGCGAAGCCGCCGAAGATGTTGATGCTCGCCAGCACCACCCCGAACAGGCCGAGATACTTGGCAATCGGGCTGTTCGCCTCGGCCGATGCGATCAGCGCGCCGACGATGATCACCGAGGAGATCGCGTTGGTCACCGCCATCAGCGGGGTATGCAGCGCCGGGGTCACCGACCAGACAACGTAATAGCCCACAAAGCAGGCCAGCACGAAGATGCTCAAGATTGAGATGAAGTCCATGAGTTGCCCCTATTTCCCCGGCGCAAGATATTCGGTCAGCAGCGTGACCAGCCCCGGCACGTCGGCGCCGCGGCTGAGGTTCAAGGCGATGGGTTCGCTGCCCGAGACGGTAATTGTGAGTTCGGTATCGAGATCGAAGTGGCCCGCGCTCTCCAGCGTGAAGGTGGTGATCGCGCGGTAGGGGATCGAGAGGTAACGCCGCTTCGATCCGGTCAGCCCCTGAATGTCGGTCATCATGATGCGCCGGTCGGTGAACAGGATCGAATCCCGCACCAGCTTGAAGGCGAACCGCACCTGCTCCCCATGCGCGAGCGCATAGGCAAGGTCATCGGCGGCGTCTGCGGCGTCCCAGACAGTGGCGTTGAGGAGGCCCATGGGGCTAGCCCAGCAGCCGTTCGTTGACGACCTTGCCGCCCTGCGTGAGGCGGATGGCATTGCCGATTTCCTCGTCGAGCACGGGCTTGCCGCTCTCCTTGTCCCAGAAGGCGCTGAGGAAGTTGTAGTGGTTGCGCGCGAACAGCGCCGAGGCGTCGGCGGGGAGCGCGGCGGGGGTGTTGGCGTAGCCGATGATCTTGACGCCGTGCTTGACCACGACCTCGTCGGGCACCGAGCCTTCGACGTTCCCGCCCTGCGCCACCGCAAGGTCGAAGATCACGCTGCCAGGCTTCATCGTCGCGATCTGCGCGTCGGTGATCAGGCGCGGCGCGGCCCGGCCCGGGATCAGCGCCGTCGTGATGACGATGTCCTGCTTGGCGATGTGCCCGCTCACCAGTTCGGCCTGCGCCTTCTGGTATTCCTCGCTCATTTCGGTGGCATAGCCGCCCGAGCCTTCGCCTTCGATCCCGGCGACATTCTCGACGAAGATCGGCTTGGCGCCGAGCGACTGGATCTGCTCCTTGGTGGCCGAGCGCACGTCGGTCGCCGAGACCTGTGCGCCCAAGCGCCGCGCGGTGGCGATTGCCTGAAGGCCCGCAACGCCCACACCCATAATGAAGGCGCGCGCGGCCTGCACCGTGCCGGCTGCGGTCATCATCATCGGGAAAGCGCGGCCATAGGCGTCGGCCGCCGCCAGCACCGCCTTGTAGCCCGCAAGGTTCGACTGCGAGGACAAGACGTCCATCGACTGCGCGCGGGTGATGCGCGGCATGAACTCCATGCTCAGCGCCTCGAAGCCCGCCAGAGCATAGGCCTCGACCACATCTTTCTTCGTGAACGGATCGAACAGCGCCGCCACCCATGCACCGGGCTTCGCGCCCTTGAGCAGTGCCACATGGGGCGCCTGAATGCCGAGCACGATGTCGGCATCCTTCACCGTCGCGTCTGCGTCACCGACGGTTGCGCCGGCCTCGGCATAGGCTTCGTCGGTGATCGAGGCGATCACCCCCGCGCCCGCCTCCACCGCGACCGTGCAGCCAAGGGCTGCAAACTTCTTGGCCGTTTCCGGCGTGGCGGCAACGCGCGTCTCGCCCGAGGCGCGCTCTGTCAGGATGGCGATTTTCACGAGGGCGCGCTTAGCTGGCGATCGCAGCGACGACAGCGAAGGTGATCACCGCGATCACCGGGACGGCCCATTTCAGCGTGGCCATGAAGCCGCTGTAGGTGGCCGTGGCCTTTTCCATGTCGTGAACACTCATGATGTCTCTTCCCCTTGGGCCGCCTAACGCTCGGGCGAGCGATTGGTTGCCGAATGGTTATCGAAAAAAACGGGCCGCATCGGCCCTGCCGCTCCCGTATCGAAGCCGCGCGCCTATCTCAAGTCACCTTTAGTGACAGCCTGCGCGCCGTCCCCGATCCAAGCCTCGTCCGCAAACCTGTCCCGCAGCGGCACAGTCTTAATCGGGTTTTTACCCCTCATGGTTATCAGCGTCCGACGATGTCGGTGCCGGGACTGTGCCCGGACCAGCAAGGGAGCCGAACGGCACACGCGATGGCAGAGATGGATTGCCTTCCCCAGGCGCAGGATGATGCGCGGATTGTCATGCTCATCGATGATGAGCCCGCGCAAGGCCGCCTCATCACCGCAATCGCCGCGCGCGATGGCTGGCGCACAATCGTCGCCTCGGACGCCGAGACCGCGATCGCGATGCTCGGCACGCGCGAAGGGATGCAGCTTTCCGCGATCCTGCTCGATCAATGGGTGCCGGGCGATGATGCCTGCGCGCTGATCGCCGAGCTGAAATCGCGCCGTCCCGCGCTGCCGATCCTGATGCTCACCACCAGCGCCTCGCCGCTGCTGGCGGTGGAAGCGATGCGCGCAGGCGCCAGCGACTATCTCGTCAAACCCGTCTCGCCCGACCGGCTGATGGAGGCGCTGCGCTCGGTCACCACCCGCGAATCCCCGCGTGACGAGCTCGCCCCGCTGACCGAGAAGATGTCGGCGACCCTCGATTTCGACGCGATGATCGGCACCGCGCCCTCGTTCCGCGCCGCGCTCGCTCAGGCCGCCAAGGCCGC
>JAIYEK010000196.1 GCA_027487015.1 Erythrobacteraceae bacterium
ATGCTCGCCTGAAGTCCTTGTTCGACCTCGACCGGGCTCGCCCCGCCGCCCCTCACCTGCATCATCAGCCCGAGCAGCTGCCCGCCGATCCCGTCATGCATGTCGCGCACGATCCGCTGCCGCTCGACCAGCATGACCTCGCGCTGGAGCAGCTGCTTTTGCGCCTCGTAGCTCGCTTCGAGCTTGGCGTTCTGCTGGGTGAGTTCGGCAGCGAGGATGGCGTTGGATTGCACCACGGTGCGTCGCGCCTCGCTCGCCTGCCGGGCCAGCGACAGGATCATCGACAGGCCGAGCGGCACGCCCACGATCGGCGACCACGGCAGGGTCAGCGGCAGCGACGGATCGAACAGCGAATGGAGTTCAAAGATGCTCCCCAGCCGATCGAGGATAAAGAAAGAGAAGCTGACCGTAAGCACCAGCCGTTCGAACCACGAGGCCATGCCGCCGCGCGCCGCCGCCACCGCCAGCAGGACCATCGCGAGCGCGCACAAGCCGCTGACGAACCAGAACGATGCCTTGACCGATCCGGCGATGAGCGCCGGAGCAGTGGCGGGCTCGATCTGTGCCCAGATCATCGGCAGCCCCAGCACCACCGGCGGTGCCAGCCATGCCCAACGCATCGCTTTGGCAGGCAACAGCTTCACCGCACCGTCGCTTTGCGCATATTGCACCGCCGACAGCCCGATGCCGGCACTGCTGAGCGTGTAGAGCCAGATGGTGATGGTCAGCGGCCAGCTTGGCGGGATGTAGGATAGCACCGCGGTCGACGCGGCGCTGAGCCCCAACAGGAGCATGATCGCGTTGATGCGCGGCCGGTCCTCGCGCGGCCAGACCACCACCGCGCAGAGCAGCACGGTGAATAGCTGGAGCGCGATGCCCGCCAGCGGCAGATCGAGCAGCATGAAGGTGCGCCAGCGATGCGCGCCCGCGAGCGCGTCGGCATCACCGATGGCGAAGGTCGGGAAGTCGTTGACGGACCCGGTGCTGCGCACGTCCAGCTCGAGCATGTTCGCCCCCTTGCGCAGCGCGGCGGGCGGCAAGGGCACGAAATGCGGGCCGACATTGACGTTGCCCTGCTGGCGCGAGACGGTAACCTCGGGCTGGGCGATCATGCCATTGAGGCGCACCTCGGCAACGTCGTCGCGCAGCGACATGTAGAAGCCGGTCGGGGTGTGCGGGTTGGTGACGTTGAAGGGGATGGCAAAGCGCGCATAGGCGGCGCCCGGCACTAGCGGGGCGTAATAGCCCTGTTGCTTCTGGCGCTTCGCCGTGAAGACCTCGCCGTCCGCGATCACTCGGCGTTCCTCGTCGAGGGCGGTGAAGGTGATTGCGGTGCGCGGATCGATCGCGGCCGGGCGGGCGATGCGCTCGGCAAAATCCACCAGCGGCCAGAACAGGATCTGGGAGAAGAGCAGGAACAGCGCGGCAAACAGCCATGTGCGCAGCTGCGGCGACAGAGTCATTCAGCCCCTCCCCCGAGGCAGCGTCGCAGCAGCCCCTTGCCCGAAATGCTGTCCGCACCGGCGCGCCATGTCAATCCGGCACCGCCCGGTATGTCTGAAGCCACTGGTGCAGCGGTATTCCGTAACAGGAGGGCATTTCAAGCGCATCGACCATTGCGAAGGCCTGCCCGGTCCACGCCCAGCGCCGCCGCCAGCCGCATTTGCCGTCGGAATAGACGGTGATCTGGCCGCTGGCCGGATCGAAGTCGCTGTTGGGCAGCACCGGTTGCTCGGCGGGGCGGCCCTGTTCGGGGCGCGAGAGGGTGAAGGCAGCTACCCCTTGCCCCGGCGTCTCGATCAGCCACATGCGGCGCACTGCGTGGGGATTGTCCGAGCAGCCGAGCGCCCAGAGATACTGCCCGCTCGCCAGCCGCCAGCGGGCGCGATGGGGATCGGGACCGTCGAGGTCGATATCGGCGCAGTCCCGCGCGCGGGCAACAAACAGCGCGGCCTCGGTTGCCGGTGTTCCGACGGCGTCCACCTCCTCGCCGCGCGTCACGCGCACCCGCTCGCGGGGCGGCGGGGGCGGGACCGAGCGGGCGGGTGCGGGGCCCTTGGCGTAGATCGCTGTCACCGTCCCGCGCCGCTCCTGCACTTCGTCGATAAAGCGCAGCGCGGCGGTCATCCCGGCGGTGGTGACGATCCCGTGCATGTCCCCGCCTGCAAAGCGCGTGGCGGCGCGCGGGGTCTGCTGGCTCTCGGCAAGGAAGGCGGCGACATCGGCAGGGGCGAGTTCGAAGCGCCCCGCCTCGCGCGGGATCAGGCGATAGGCGGGCCCTGTGCAGTCGCCATCGCATGCGGTGTAGACGTGCAAAGTCGCCGGCTCCTCACCCCGCCCCGCTTCGCCCCATACGGTGGTGTCGAGGAACACCCGCACCCGCGCGTCCGGCCCGGCGGCGCGCTTCACCCACAGCCTTGGCTGCGCGTAATCGCCCGGATCGCCTTGCGAGACGCGCGTGACGAATTCGCGCGAGATGCTGACCGCGGTGCATTCGCGGGCATTGTCGCAGGCGACCGACCAGTCGGAAAACTCGCTGACCTCGGGCGCGGTCCAATCGCCGGGAGCGGAATCCTCGGCCCGCGCGCTGGCACCCACCAGCGCGGCCGAGATCAACGTCGCCGCCGCCAACGCGCGGCCCCGCGAATTAGCCACGGCGCTTCCACGGCCCGGCCCAGCCGATCACCGCCAGCACCAAGGCCAGCACCAGCGAGATCGCGATGCCGGGATAGAAGCTCGCCGGATCGAAGCTGCGGATGTCCTCGATCAGCTCGGGCCCGTCGCCGCTGTAGGGGGTGTCGACCACGAGGAAGCTGTCGCCCACCTTGGTCTTGGCATAGACGTCTTTCGTCACCCAGATGACGTCCGAATACTCCCAGTCACCCCCCGCAGCGCCGCTGGGCGGCGGCGCGGAGGGGACCTCGACCCCGTCCTCATAGTCCCGAAAGGCGAGGGTCGATTTGGGATTGAAGCGCACGCTCAGCACCTGGATGTCGGTCTTGGTGGTGCGGCCCTTGCGGCCAGTTCTGACGAGCTCGTCGGTCTCCATCCCGGTCACCATCGCGCGGCTGACCGTGCCCTCGTTGCGGTAGCGGTCGGTGAAGGACTGTTCCTCCTGCATCCGCATGAAGAAGATGAAGGCAAAGATCAGCGCGAGCGCGGCGCAGCCCTTGAAAATGAAGCCGATCAACGGCCGCACAGCAATATTCACGGTCTGTCCCCCCTCGTATCTTCCGCGCGGCTTAGCGCCTTGCCCGAGGGGGGCGCATTCCCCCCATCTGAGGGGGGTGCATCGGCATAGTGCCAGCTGGTGGGGTACCAGACCCTGGGCCAGAAATCGTAAGGCACGCCGCGGCAGCGATCATAGCGCTGGGTGAGGATCATGGCGAAGGCGCTCCCTGTCCAGCCGAACTTGACCCGGTGGCCGCAATCGATCCGGTCCTTGCGGGGCAGCTGGAGCTCCAGCAGTCCATCCCCGCCCATCCCGGCATAGTCGTGCGGGCGTATGGTCCCGGCGAGGTCGCGCAACTCGAAGTGGATCGGCGCGCCGCCATCGGGGTGGAGGAAGATCTGGTTGCCTTCCGGGCATTCGGCGATCCACAGCCGGTGCGCGGGTCCGATGCGGTAAAGGAACGGCCGGTTGGCGAGCGCACGGCCCGCGCACGCCGCCTCGACCGCGTCGGGCGCGAGGCCTTCGACGGGCTCGGGCGGGTCGCCGCGCAGCACGGTGTAGTGATATTCCTGCAGCCACTGCGACCGCTCTTCCGGCGTCAGCGGGTCTGTGCCGGGGTGCTGCAAGCGGTCCATCTGGCGTATCAGCCGGTCGAGATTGCCGCGGGGAATCCGCGCGATCACCCGCTCGCCATTATGCACCGCGGCTCCGGGCCAGCGGCGCAGCGCGGCGATGATCGCGGCCGCCGCTTGCGGGTCGGCGCGGTAGGCGCCGTCCGCCTCTATCGCACCCAGCCCCAAGGGCAGAGCCTGCGTGCCGCGCAGCCGCCCTCTAGGGATCAGCCGCCAGTGATTATCGGGCGGGGGCACCGCCAGCGCGCCCATGGAATCGAGGAAGGCAAGCCTGAGGCGCGGCGCTGCGTCCATCCCGATGCCGCGCTCGATCATCACCACGGTGCGCACCCCGATATGGTCACGCGGCGGAGTGACGACGCCGATGATCTGGCAGAACTGCGAAGAATTGCATTGCAGCGTCCAGTCGCCCGCATTGACCGCCCGGTCGAGCGTGCGCAGGAAGCGCGGCATGTCGGGCACCGCGGCGCTGACGGGGACCGGCGCCCCTGCAAGGAGCAAGGCCAATGACAGGGTCGCCGCTGCCATCGGCCTTGCTCGTCCGGAGCCGGTCAGGGTAAGGAACCGGCCCCGGCTTTGGCGCGAGGGGGACCCGCGCCGAAGCGTGTCAGAAGGCAATGCTGACCCCGGCCTGCACGGTGTGGCGATCAGTGCGGGCGATTTCGCCGCGATAGCCGAGGCTGAACCGCGCGCCGCTGCCCGTGGTGTAATCGAGCGCGATGCCGCCCGCCCCCTGCACCGTGTCACGGGTGTCACCCTGCAGCACGATCCCGGCATTGCTCACCGCGAAGACCACCGGGATTTCGCGATCCCCCTGCAAGCCGAGGTAGCGCAGGCCGAGATCGACCCTGAGGTCGAGACCCGCGGAATCCTCCTCGGCCCCGCGGCTCGCGTCCCACAGACGTGTGGTGCCGATCAGGCGCGCCTGGCCTTCCACCGTGGTGGTGGCAAGGTCATCGAGCCGCAGCCGCAGCGGACTGGTGTCGCTTTCGGTGTAGCCGTCCTGCTCCTGCCGGATCACGCTGCCGCGCGCGTTCGCCTCGAAGTTCCAGCCCTTCACCGCCCCGAGAGGGACGCCGACTTCAGCGAAGCCGCCGAAGATCGTGCTCTCGGTCGCGCCGTCGACGCTGCCCGAAAAGCCGTTGAAGCTGACATTGCGCAAGGTGGTCTGATCGACCTGGCCATAGACCGCGCCCGCGCCCAGCGTCAGCCCCTCGCCCTGATAGCGCGCGGTGATGCTGCCGAGGAGGTGGGTCTGGTCACCGCCCCCGCCATTGCTGCCGAGCGTGACCTCGCCATCCGCCCAGCCCACCGCCGCGCCGAGGGTGAAGCCGCCGCCCGCCACGAGATTAATCCCGCCGCTGATCCCGCGGGTCTCGTGGTCATAAGCGAGCGTCGTGCCCGATGCGCTGCGGTTGCCCCATGCGCCGAAGCCCGAGAGCCACAGGCGGTTACCGCGCCCATGGCGGGCATCGGCAAGCCCCAGCGATTCGATGAAGCCGAGCGCCGTGTCGGCCGCAGCAAGGCTCTGCGCGTTGAAGGTCGACGGCCGCGCGGTCAGCACCGAGGGCGCCATCAGCGCCGCGTTGGGCTGGTAGAACACCGCCAGCGGCAGCTGCGCGCCGACGGTCTCGACCGTGCTGAAGGTGCCGTTCAGCGTACCGCCGGTGCGCAGGAAGGTGCCGCCCTGCCCTTCGGCCCCGCCGATCCCGACAAATCGGAGCGTCCCGCCGTTCAGCACCGCATTGCCGGTGACATCAAGCAGATCGATATTGCCGTTGGCGTCGAACTCGATCTCGAGCACCGATCCGGCGTTGTGGGTGTAGTTGCCCTGCACCGTCAGCGTGCCGATCGAGTTGCCCGACGCCACCGTGCCGTTGTTGACAAGGTTGCCGATGATGCGCCCGGTGCCGTCGAGCGTCGCGCCGCTGGCGACGGTCGCATTGGTGGTAGCCACCGCGTTGATGCGGATGCGCCCGGCCTGCGCGTTGAGCGCGCCAAGGGTGAAGTTGCTGCCGAAGGTCAGCTGCCCGGCGCCCAGCTTGTTGAACGTCCCCGCGCCCGACAACCCGTTGCTGAAGGTAGCAGCAGCGGTGTTGGTGTAATCGAGGCTCGCGCCGCCCGCGATGCTGATCGCCCCGGTGCCCAGCGCGCCGTTGCCGCTCACCGCGAGGCTTCCGCCCTGGATGTCGATCCCGCCGGTGTGGGTGTTGGTGCCGGTCAGCGCGCCGGTGCCGCTGCTGGTCTTGATGATCCGCCCGGCGCCCGAGACGTTGTTGGCCAGGCTCACGTTGCCGATCGCGAGCTCCGCCCCGCTGGCGATGGTCACGCCTCCGGTGCCCAGCCCGTCGCCGAAGTTGAGCGCCAGCCGGCCTGCGTTGATCGTGGTGCCCCCGCTGTAGGTGTTGCCCGCAGTGTTGATCACCGCGGTGCCGCTGCCGTCCTTGATGAGCGCGCCCGCGCCGCTGAGCACGTTGCCCAACGCGGCGTTGTTCGCCCCGCTGTAGTCGACGATCAGCGCCGTGCCGCTCGCCATCAGCACGCCGCCGGTGCCCAGCGATCCCGGGTTGGTGACGCGCAGATTGCCCTGCTGGATCTCGGTCCCGCCCGAATAGGCGTTGTTGCCGGTGAGCGTGGCGGTGTTGTTCGCGGTCTTGATGACCCGCCCGGCGCCGACGATGGCATTGGCAACGTTGACGCCGCCGACGCCCAGGATCGCGCCCTGCTGAATGGTGACGGTGCCGGTGCCAAGGCCTAGCCCGTCATTCAGGCCGATCCGTCCGGAGGTGATGGTCGTGCCGCCGGTGAAGCTGTTGGCGTTGTTCATCACCAGCAGCCCGGTGCCGGTCTTGGTCAGCCCGCCTGCGCCGCTGATCACCGTGTTGCTGACTTCGGTGGCCGCGTTGTCGAACACCAGCCGCGTGCCTGCCGCGGTCGTCACAGGCCCGCCGCCCAGCGCCGAGGTGGTGCTGACGATCACGCGCCCGCCGACAATGTCGACCCCGCCGGTCAGCCCGTTGGCGAGCAGGGTGAGATCGCCCGTATCCGACTTGCGCAGGATGCCTGCCCCGGTAACGTTCTGGCTGAGCGTCTGCGCGCCGGCAATCGACAGGTCGAGCGCCGCGCCCGCCTGCACCGTGATCGCCCCGGTGCCGAGGACGCTCACATCCGTCACCCGGATCGCGCCCTGCTGGATATCGGTGCCGCCCGCATAGGTGTTCGCGCCGGTGATGAACACCGTGCCGCTGCCGGTCTTCACCACCCGGCCATTGCCCGCGATGAGATTGCCCAGCGTGGTGCTGCCGCTGGTGTTGAGATCGAGCACGCCCGCCGCGCCCGACAGCACGATATTGGCCGTCCCGATGTTCTGCCCGCCTCCGATCTGGAGCGTGCCTGCCCCGACGAACACGGTGCCGGTCAGCGTGTTGGTGCCGGTCAGCGTCAGGCGCTCGGGGCCGATCTTCTCGAGGTCGCCCGCCCCGCTGAGGTTCGCGGCGAGGATGGTATCGCCGACCGCGCTGTCGACCACCAGCGAGGTGCCGCCGCCGATCGTGACGGTCCCCACACCGGCCGAGCGGCCATCCTCGATCACAAGCGAGCCGCTCTGGATGTCGATGAGGCCGCTAAAGCCGCTGTTGTCGCCGCCAAGTATGGCCTGATTGCTCGCCGTCTTGACGATGCTGCCGCTGCCGGTGATCTCGTTTTGCAGCGTCACCCCGCCGATGCCGAGCACAGCGCCGCTATCGATCTGGATATTGCCGGTGCCAAGCGCATCGCCGTCGTTGAGGCCGAGCCGTCCGGCGCGGATGGTGGTGCCGCCGGTGTAGGTGTTGGCGACGTCGATCACCATGTCGCCGCTGCCCTCCTTGATGAAGGAGCCCGCGCCAGAGAGGAACGCGGTAGTCTGGAGCAGCTGGTTCGCGCTGTTGTAATTGAGGATCAGGCTGCCGCCCACATTGGCGACGACTTGGCCAGTGCCGAGCCGCGCGAAGGAGTCGACGCGGATCGCGCCCGTGTCGATCAGCGTGCCGCCGGTGTAGGTGTTGGTGCCGGTCACATCGAGGATGCCGCCACTGGTCTTGGCGAGCGCCAGCGCGCCGGTGAGATTGTTGGCCAGCACCTGGTTGCTGCTGTTGTCGAGCTGCAGGATGACACCGCCGGTGGTGGTGGTGATCGTGCCGGTGCCAAGCGCCCCGACATTCACCACACGCAGGCTGCCGCTCTGGATGTCGATGCCGCCGCTGAAGCTGTTCGTGCCGCTGAGGTCGCCGGTGCCGACCCCGGTGTAGATTAGCCGTCCGGTGCCCCCGATATTGTTGGTGAGGTTGAAATCGGCCCACGAAATCGTGCCGTTGTTGGTGATCGCGCCCGAGCCGACCGCGCTGGCGTTCCCCAGCACGGCGGTTGTGCCGGCACTGATGCCGACCGCGCCCGTGTAGCCACTGCCATTGCCGCCAAAGTTGACCGTGCTGCCCGACGCATCGACATTGAGGCCGCCGCTCCCGGTCAGCGTGTGATCGAAGTTGGCAGAGGTCGTGTAGGCGAGCGTGAGATTGCCGAACTGGCCAATGTCGATTGTGCTGTTGGCCACCCCCAGCGCAGCACCGCTGGTGACAGACACATTGCCGCCCTGCACATTGATCTGGGTCGCATCGGCGTTGCTGCCAGTCAGGGTGATGGCAGTGTTGGGGTTGAGATTGATGATCTCGAACCCGATCGTGTTGTGGATCCACGTGCCGTCGTCATTGATGCTGAAGGTGTCGGTGCCCGACCCGCCGTCGAACAGAACCGCGCCGCCGCCCTGGGCGCTGATATTCGAGCTGCCTCCGATCGCGATTGAGTCGTTGCCATCGCCCAGCGAGATGCCGAAGCCGTCGGTTGCCGCCTGGAAGAAGCCGGAGATAACCACCTGTTGGTTGCCGGTCGTGCCGCGCAGCAGATATTGGCCGTTGCTGCCGGTCGCAAACAGGCCGGCAGTGCCCGATATGGTCACGAAATTCTGCTCTCCGGCGGCAGCGGAGATGGTCATCTGCCCCGGGTTCTGCGTCACCTGCGCGATGTTCATCAGCAATTGCGAATTGGCGCCGCTGACGTTGATGATCAGGTTGCCGGAGACGGCTCCCGAGTCCCAGAACATGGTGTTGCCGGGACCGGTCAGATTGATGATCGACCCATTGTAAACCGCGCCGTTGCGGATCGCGAGGACGTTGTTGTCACCGGTCATGGTGACGTCGGTGCCGGTGACATTGGTGCTCGGGCCGTTGATGTCGACGAGGACACCATCGGCGTTGACCGTCACCGGCGTGCCGCTGACGCTCCCGCTGCACAGCACTGTCGTGCCATCGGTGGTGATGTTGCCGAGAGGCTGCGCCGGGTTGGGGTTGCACGCCGCCTGCGCCTCGGTCGCGAAGGTCAGCGACAGGAACGAGGCTGACGCCAACAGGGCGGCATGGGCAAGCGGGCGACGGTTGGAACGGCGACGGGTAACGGACATGGAAACTCCCCTCCAGGGTGCTGATTTCCATGTCGCAATCGCGCCGGGGGGCGTTTTGCACCATCCCCACAGGCGAGGGGGGTGCGGGCCTTGGCCTCCCCTCGAGCCTACTCCCGGTCGATCCGGATGAGCTTGGCCTGGATCGCCTCGAACACCGCCTCGCCGCGCGATTTGACGTGCAGCTTGCGGTAGATACCCTGCACGTATTCGGCGACGGTGTAGGGCGAGAGGTTCATGATCCGCGCGGCCTCCTTGCGGCTGAGGCCACGCGCGAGATATTCGAGCAGCTCGCGCTCGCGCGGGGAGAGGTGGGGGGCGTCGGGCCCGGCGGTCTCGGCCACGGGCTCGTCGCGCACCAGGCTGAGCAGGTGCCCCGCCGCGCGCGCGCTGATCGGGGTCTCGCCTGCCAGCGTCGCGCGGACATGGGCGAGCACCATGTCGGCGCTGGTGTCCTTGAGGATGTAGCCGTCCGCGCCCGCCTTCAATGTACCGAGCACGCTCGCACGGTCCTCGAAGACGGTGAAGACCAGCACGCGGCAGGCAGGCACCTTGGCGCGGATCGCCTCGATCACGGTGATACCGCTGCCATCGGGCAGGCCCAGATCGAGCAGCGCGAGATCGGGCATCAGGTCGACCAGTGGCAGGCCTTCAGCGAGATTGCCTGCATCGCCCACCACAGCGATATCCGCGGCCGCGGCGAGCGCGCCCTTGGCATAGGCGCGCAGCCGCTCGTCATCCTCGACGATGATCACGCGGGCCGTGCTGGCAGGATCAGGGGCAGGCCCGAGAGCCTCGCCTGCGCGTGCCTGATGCTCTTCGCCTTGCGCCATCATCATGTCCATTTTGCCTGCAACCCGTGTTATGATCTTATCGGCAAGGCGCATCAACCGGCGCCAATACTCAGCCGAGCGCTGCAAGGCCCTTGCGCGCTTCGGCGATGTTGTCGGCCAGTTGCCCGGCATCGGCGCCAACGCGGATCGCATCCTCGTAATGCTTGAGCGCCGCCGCATAGTCCTTTTCGAGTTGGTAGCAGACGCCGACCTGTTCGAGCGCCATGGCAAGCTCGGACGGGTGGTCGCGCGCGATGGCAAGCCATGCCTCGCGTCCCATGGTCAGCTCGCTCGCCAGGACCAGGCTGATCGCAGCCTTGCGGCGCGCAGCGAGGCCGGTGTTGTCGGGGTCATTGCCCAGCGCCCGGTCGAACAATCCGAGATTTCGCTGTGCCTTCTCCGCCGCATCTGCCGCCTCGCGCGCGGCACGCTTGTCAGCCTTGGCCTGCGCCCGCGCTGCCCGCTCTTCCGCTGAGCCGCCGCCGACCAAAGTGCTCCACCAACCCATGCGCCCGTCCTTTCTGATCTGCCGATGAACAGATCACAGGACCGCGCCCGCAGCATCCCCGCCAGATGGGGGGATGGCCCGCGCCCGCCCGACGCCGCAGCATGACGGCATCACGGTATGGGAGGGCTCGAATCATGCGCAAAGGTTGGATCGCGGCTGCGGCCTTGGGCTGCATCGCAGTGACGGGATCGGCGGTGGCCGGAGCGGCGGGGCAGGACCCGTTCAAGCGGCTACGCGACGTAGTCGGCAAGCCTACAACGCCCGCGCCCTCTTCTTCCCCCTCTCCCGAACGCCCGACACGCCGCCCGCTTCCCGCGCCCACCGCCGCCGCAGCGAAACCGGCGACGGCAGCCTCCGCTGGCGGTCTGTTCCCCGATCAGGGCGTCCACAACCCCGTCCACGCCGCGCACCAGAGCCAGATCGTCTTCACCCGCCGCGATCTCGGAATCGGGGCGATCACCGAGGCTGACATCGCCTCGGACTTCACGCTGGGCGAGCCGATGTATTTCCGCGTTTTCACCGAGCGGTCGGCCGCCAATGCGCTGGCACTCGCCAACAATATGCCCGCCAAGGACGTCTATGCCGACGGGGTCTACTACACCGCGCGCTTCACCGTCGGCGGGCAGAGCTTCGACACCGGGATCTTCCCGTGGGGCAACCGCAAGGATCACGAGACCTGGACCACCTGGCGCGGGCAGTTCGTCAACCCCGGCAATGCGCAGCTGACGCCGGGGACGGATGCCTTCCTTGAACTGCTCAGCCGCGCGACCGCTGCGGGCGTGCTCGCGCCGGGCAAGCATGCGCTCACGATGGAGGTGATCCCCTTTGCGAACACCGAGGCTGGCGGCAAGCTGACCGCAGGCACGGTTGCCAAGGGCAGCTTCAACCTCACTGTGCCGCCGGGCATCTTCAAGGCGGGCAACAAGGCGGTGTGCGGTCCGGGCCGCGGCGGAGCGGGAACCGCGGCCACAGAGGCGCGCGCCTTGAGCGAGGCCAAGCGCTACTGGGACTGGCCCGATCTCACCCCGGTGAAAGCTGTCGCGACCGGCAGCCAGTGGAAGATCACCGTCAACGAGCTCACCAGCATCCCGATCGAGCGCGAGACCGATGTGACGATCTATTCGCGCGGGGCCAAGTTCTGCGCCGCGCACCGCCACACCGTGACCGAGAAATATGCCGGCGGCGGCACCTATGCGCCCGGCGGCATCTCGGTGAACTTCACCCCCGGATACATCCCCTGCGGCTGCCTCGACTGAGCGCCCTCCCCAGCTTCAAGGACACCACCATGAAACACGCACTTGCCGCCCTGCCCCTGATCGCCCTGCTTGCCGCCTGCGGCAAGGCCGATGGCGAGCTTGATCCGGGCAACTGGAGGAACACCATGGCGATGACCAAATTCGACATCCCCGGCGCCCCGCCCGAAGTGGCCGCGCGCGCCAAGGCGATGCTTGGCCAGAGCCAGACCACCGAGGCCTGCATGAGCGAGGCCGAAGCCAGGGCCGGGGTGCGAACCATGTCGAGCAGCATGCAGCAGGGCCAATGCACGATGGAGGACTTCCAGCAGGGCGGCGGCACCATGTCGGGCACGCTGGTCTGCAAGGGCGCAGGCAGCTTCGGCGCGCCCAAGATGGCGATGACCGGCACCTACACCCCCCAGAAAGTCACCATGGTGATGGCGGGCGAGATGGCCGACGACAAGCTGCCGGGCGGCAAGGCCAATATGGAAATGACCCTGACGAGCGAGCGCATCGGCGATTGCGCCAAGTGAGCGGCCAAGGCTAAGCTGGCGGCGATGAACCGCACCGTCCTTGCCGCCGCGCTCGCGCTGGCCCTTGTCGTGCCGGCTGAGGCCAAGGCACCCGCCGTCCGTCCGGTGATGGTCGGCGGCGAGCCCGAGCTTGACGCCTGTCCGAGCGTCGGCGCGATTATCCCCTTGCGCAAGGGTGGTGACGGCTTTGTCGCGGTGCGCGCCGCGCCTTCAGTCAAGGCGCGCATGCTCGACAAGCTGAGACCGGGGCGCGAGCTGCTGCTCTGCGAAGACAGCGCCGACGGTGAGTGGCTGGGCGTGGTCTATCCCGAGCCGTGGGGCGGGCCGATCGTGACCGATTGCCGCGTGTCGAGCCCGGTTGCGGGCAAGCCCAAGCCCTATTATGGCCCGTGCCGGTCAGGCTGGGTGGCGCGCCGCTTTGTCGAGGTGATCGCCGGATAGCGCTAAGGCCGCTCGATTTCGCTCATCTGCGGGTGGCGCACAAAGACGAGAGTTGCGGCAAGCACGATCATGCCGGTGGCGAGCAGCGCCGCGCCGAGGCCAGCGCGCAGCACCAGCACCGCCCCTGCGGCAGCGCCCGCCAGGAACATCAGCGCCCCGCCCCGCCCGCTGAGCACGCCCGCCGACAGGTCGGGCACGCCAAGCTGGCGGACCACCGCGCTGCGGAAGCCCGCCGCGCCAGCCGTCACAGCGATCACCGCAAGGATCGCGTGGCCCGGCAGCGCGCCCTCCCGCTCGAGCCACAGCGCGAGCAGCCCGGCAAGGATCAGCAGCGTGCTCTCGATCACCGCCGCGCGCACCAGCCAGTGGCCGGGGCGCACCGGGCCAGCGCGCCCGATCCGCCCCGCCGCCATCGCGCCCGCCATGAACGCGGCGAGCGCCGCAAGGCAGGGGGCAAGCGCGAAGCCGGGGCTCCCCGCCACGGCAAGCGCGGCGAACACGAGATTGCCGGCCATGTTGGCGGCAAACACCCGCTCCATGCCGAGGATGCCGGCCGCATCGACCATCCCCGTCGTTGCCGACAGGGCCAGCAGCAGCCGCACCAGCGGGGCAGGCGTGCGCAGCGAGAGGCGTACAGGCGGCCGGGACATCGGTGGGCCGGGAACCGGGGCAGTGAATGAACGGTCCGCTCAGCCCCGGATGAAAGCGAGGATATCGGCGTTGATCACCTCGGGATGGGTCGATGCCATGCCATGCGGCAGGCCCGGATAGGTCTTGAGCGTGCCCTGCTTGAGCAGCTTGACCGCGAGCTTGGCCGAATGGTCGATCGGCACGATCTGGTCATCCTCGCCGTGCTGGACCAGCACCGGCACGGTGATCGCCTTCAGGTCCTCGGTGAAGTCGGTCTCGGAGAAGGCCTTGATGCAATCATAGTGGGCCTTCGTGCCGCCCATCATGCCCTGCCGGAACCAGTTGTCGATCAGCCCCTGGCTGACAGCCGCGCCCGGACGGTTGAAGCCGTAGAACGGCCCCGCAGGGACATCGCGGAAGAGCTGCGCGCGGTTCGCGACGAGCCCGGCGCGGAACCCGTCGAACACCTCCCTCGGCAACCCGCCGGGGTAGGCGGGCGTGTCGAGCATAATCGGCGGCACCGCGCCGATCAGCACGGCCTTGCTCACCCGGCCCGGCTTGGCGCGGGCGACATAGCGCGTCACCTCGCCCCCGCCGGTCGAATGGCCGATATGCACCGCGCCCTTCAAGTCGAGGTGATCGGTCAGCGCGGCGACATCGGCGGCGTAGGTGTCCATCTCGTTGCCGGTGTCGGTCTGGGTCGAGCGGCCATGCCCGCGCCGGTCGTGGGCGATGACGCGGAAGCCTTCCAGCAGGAAGACCATCATCTGGTTGTCCCAGTCATCCGCGGTCAGCGGCCAGCCGTGGTGGAAGACGATCGGCTGCGCGTCTTTGGGGCCCCAGTCCTTGAAGAAGATCTCGGTGCCGTCCTTGGTGGTGATCGTTCCCATCCTGCGTTCTCCTGAAGTGTCTTCGCGCGGCGGCGCGGCGGCGGTGAGGGGTGTTGGCATGGCAGCAAGCGCGCCTGCAGCGGCGCTGGCGGCGATGAATTGGCGGCGGTCCATTGCGGTTCCCCTTGGCTCGCCGCCCACAATGGCGCGGGGACGCGCGGGGTGATACACCCGAACGGGGGGCGCTGGTCTTCCGCTTTCGGGTGTCCCGAAACCCGCACAATCATGGTATCACAGCGGAACTTCCATAGGGTCGCGCCGAAGGGGAGCGCCGTACCGCATGTCCGCCACCGCGCCTGACGCCCCGATCCGGGTGCTGATCGTCGACGACCACCCCATCCTGCGCGAGGGCGTGGCTGCGATCATCGAGCTGCAGACCGACATGGCGATTGTCGGCGAGGCTGCGGGCGGGCGCGAGGCGATCTCGCAATATGCCGCGCTGCGCCCTGATGTGGTGCTGATGGACCTGCAGATGCCCGATTTGAGCGGGGTCGAGGCGATCGAGGTGATCCGCGCCGACCATCCCGATGCGCGGGTGATCGTGCTCACTACCTATGCCGGCGACGCGAAGGCGCTCGCCGCAATGCGCGCGGGCGCTTCGGGGTTTCTGTTGAAGAGCAGCCTCAGGCGCGAGTTGCTTGGCGCGATCCGGGCGGTGCACAAGGGCCAGCGCCACCTCCACGCCGACGTCGCGCAGGACATCGCGCTCCACGCGATCCACGAACCGCTCACCCCGCGCGAGATCGAGGTCCTGCAACTGATCGCGGGCGGGCACCCCAACAAGCAGATCGCGTGGCGGCTGGGGGTGGGCGAGGAGACAGTGAAATCGAACATCAAGTCGATCTTCGCCAAGCTTCAGGTTTCCGACCGCACCCATGCGGTGACGACGGCGGCCAAGCGGGGCATCATTGAGCTTTAGGCACGCCGCTAAAGGCATGGTGCGCGCCCTGTGGGCTGCGCTGCTGCTGGCGCTGCTCGCCCCGCTGACGGGCGCTGCACCAACGCCGCCGCAAAGCGCTTCGCTGCTCCCGCTCGAGGGTTACAAGCTTCACCACTGGTCGCTCGAGGAAGGCTCGCCCGGGCGGATCAACGCGATCACCCAGACCCGCGACGGGTTCCTGTGGGTCGGCGGGGTGGACGGATTGTTCCGCTTCGACGGCCTCACTTTCGAGCGCATCGGCCCCGCGCCCACCGACCCCGGCCGCATCGTCGTCGCCCGGCTGCTTGTCGCCCGCGATGGCACGCTGTGGATCGGCCTTGCGCGGCGCAAGGGCGTGATGGTGTGGCGCGGCGGCAAGCTTTCCCCGGCCGGAATGCCCAACCCCTCGCGCGAGGTGAACGACATCGCCGAAGGGCCCGACGGCGCGATCTGGGTGACCCGGGGCGGGCGCGGCACCAATTCACTCGCCCGCTGGCACAAGGGCCGCTGGACCGAGTTCGACGCTTCCTCGGGCCTCCCCGAAAAGCCGGTCTGGAACCCGTTCTTCGCCAGCGACGGGACGCTGTGGCTGACCACCGAGGATGCGGTCTACCGCAAGGAGCCCGGGCGCGACCGCTTCGTCGCCACCGGCATCTCCACCGAGCCGCGCGCGAGCCTTGCCGAGGCGCCCGACGGGACGATCTGGATGACCGAGAAGGCGCAGACCCGCGCCATCGCCCGCAAAGGCGCTCTGATCACAGACGGTCCTGCCTTCCCCACCCCCTTCGGCATCCGCGCCATGTTCGACCGACACGGCGACCTGTGGCTCGCGACCTGGAGCGACGGGGTGTTCCGCTTCACCGACCCTGCCAGCGCGCGCCGCGAGCAAGCGCATCTCACCCGCGCCAATGGCCTGCTCGCCGATCCGGTGCGCGCGGTGTTCGAGGACCGCGAGGGGAACGTGTGGATCGGCGGCGAGATGGGGCTCAACATGGTGCGCCGCGTGCCCGTGGCGCCAGCACGCGGCGTGCCCGGGGACCCTTCGACCAACCACATGCTCGCCGCAGACAGCTCGGGCACGGTCTATATCGCCAACGACCAGACCGTCTTCACCGTCGCCCCGGGTGCCGATCCGCGCCCCGCCTATGCCTCGCCGCTGCTGATCGAGGCGATCTGTCCGCTGCGCTCGGGCGAGGGCATCTGGATCGTGCTGCGCGGCCGTGCGCTGCGCTGGCAGGGCGGGCGGATTGCGGGCTCCTCCCCGCTGCCCGATAGCTTTGCGGCCAATTCCTGCGGCGAGGATGCGGCGGGCCGCTTGTGGCTCCCGGCGCTCCAGAACGGGCTCTACGTGCTCGAAGCGGGCACGGCGCGCGCATGGCCGGGGATCGAGGGCAAGACGCAGATCCCGGGCAATATCGCGATCCAGGCCGATGGCCGCGCGGCGGTCCACTTTCGCGGGCAAGCCCCGGCGCCCGATACCGCCTTCGTCGCGCTGACCGACAATGCCGTGGCGAGCGACGGGGTGGAAGGCCTGCTGCCCGGCGCGCGCACGCTCTACACCAGCGGCGCGGCGGGGCTCGCCGCCCCGCTGCTGCCCGGCCGCCCCGCGCTGCCCTCCAGCGCCTACCCCTGGGCGAGTTCGATCAACGGACTGGTGCAGACCCCGGCGGGCGAGACCTGGACGATCGGCGATCTCGGCGTGGTGCGCTTGAAGTCCGCCGATCTCGACCGCGCGCTCGCCAGCCCCGGCGCCTCCGTCCCCTACCGCCTGTTCGATTTCCGCGACGGCCTGACGAGCTTCGCGCAGAAATCCTCGGGGCCGCAGATCGTCGCCGGGGGGGACGGGCGCATCTGGTTTGCGACCCGCGACACGGTGCAGATGATCGATCCGGCGCGCCTTGCCCCCGACACCCGCCCGCCCGACCAGATGATCCGCACGGTCGCTTTCGGGCAGGACAGCCTGCCCGCCGCGCCGGGCGTGCGCCTGCCCGCGCAGGTCAGCGCGCTCGCGATCGAATACACCGCCACCAACCTCGCCGTGCCGGGCCGCGTGCGCTTCCGCTACCGTCTGGTCGGGGCGGTCGGGGCGGACCGGGGCGACTGGATCGATGCCGGCGCGCGGCGCAGCGCCAGCTTCACCGGGCTGGGGCCGGGCGACTACCGCTTCGAACTCCTCGCCGCCAACGCCGACGGCGTTTGGAGCCCGCGCGCGGCGGTGCTCGAATTCACCATCGCCCATGCCTTCTACGAAACGTGGTGGTTCCGCGTGGCTGTGGCGCTGGCGATCGCGGGCGCGCTCTACCTCGTCTACGCGATCCGCCTGCAGCAGTTGGCAGGGCGCATGCGCCTCGGGATGCTGGTGCGCACGGCCGAGCGCGAGCGGATCGCGCGCGAATTGCACGACACCATGATCCAAGGTGTGCAGGGCCTGATCCTGCGCTTCCAGGCGGTCGCCGACCGGTTGGGGGATGACCCCGAGGTGCAAGGGATCGTCCAGCCCGCGCTCGAACGGGCCGAGGAGGTGCTGGTCGAAGGGCGCGAGCGGGTGACCGAACTGCGCACCCGGCGGGTCGGCGATTTTCCCGAGGAGCTGGCGCGGCTCGCCAGCAATCCGATTTTCCCGCAGGACCGCATCGCCCCGCTGGTGATCGCCGGCACCCCGCGCACGATCGCGCCCGGCATCATCGACGATCTGCTCGCGGTGCTGGGCGAGGCGCTCGGCAATGCCGCCGCCCACTCATGCGCGAGCCGCATTGAGATCGGGGTGCGGTTCGGGCGCTGGAGCTTCGTGGCCCATGTCCGCGACAACGGCATCGGCATGGCCGAGGGCGTCATCACCGGCGGCGGCGCTCCCGGCCATTTCGGCCTCGTGGGCATGAAGGAGCGGACCGAGGCGCTGGGCGGGCGCTTCGTGGTCGAAAGCGCGAGCGGCTTTGGCACGGTGGTAGAGCTGCTGATCCCGGCGCGCATCGCCTATGCCCGTTCCCCGAACGGGCGGCGGCCGCTACGTGCGGATCGCGCTCCGCACCGTTAGCGTGCTGGACCGGCGCGAGCCACGCTGAACGGGTGCCTCAAAACAGGCCCTGGATCAGGCCATCCTTGTCGACGTGGATCAACTCGGCCGCCGGCACCCGCGGCAGGCCGGGCATCGTCATGATCTCACCGCAGATGGCGACGACGAAGCCTGCTCCTGCCGACAGACGGACGTCGCGCACGGACACGGTGTGCCCGGTCGGTGCGCCGAGCAAGGCAGGGTCGGCCGAAAAGCTGTATTGCGTCTTGGCGATGCAGACCGGGAGATGGCCGTACCCCGCCTCCTCCCACCGCGCGAGTTGCGCGTGCACTTCAGGGGACGCCACCGCCGCCCCGGCGCGGTAGATGCGGGTTGCGATGGTGTTGATCTTTTCGAACAACGGCATGGCATCATCATAGAGCGGAGCAAATTGCGACGGCGCATCGGCGATTTCGACCACGCGCCGGGCCAGTTGCTCCGCACCGGCGCCGCCATCGGACCAATGGGTGCAGATGATCGCCTGCGTGCCGTGGGCTTCGGCAAT
>JAIYEK010000222.1 GCA_027487015.1 Erythrobacteraceae bacterium
AAGCCGCGCGCGTCCTCGAAGATCAGCGTGCCGGCTTCCACGCGCCCACCCGCCGCGCCACGTCTGCCTTTGTGTTCGCCCAGAACAGCGGCAGGTCGTAGACGTGGTAATTGTTGCCCGGCAGCACGTAGCTGCCCATTTCCGGCGGGGCGCCGATCAGCAGGAGCCCGCGCTTGTCGCAAGCTGCGGGCACGAGCGCGGGGACAAGGCTGCCCTTCTCCATCGAGTCCTCTGGGACCAGCGTGCCCAGATTGGCGCTGGCGGGCGCCGCGCCGCCGGTGAGGCCGGTGAGCGGATTGGTGCATAGCATCGGCTCGTTACCCGGAGCCTTGCCGTCGAGAGCGGGGGCGCTCGCAAAGGCGTCTAGCACCAGCGCAGGATCGGCCGGTTCGGCAAAGCTCGACCAGCTGATGACGCATCCGGTCTGGTCGGTGGCGGTGCAGGCGGATAGGCCCATCACGGGCAGGTCATGCAGCGGCGAGACCGGCCAGCCGACCAGATAGGCCGCGACCACCCGTGCGGCGACCGGCTTGCCCTTCACCTCCTCGGCGATCAGGCGTTTGAGGTGCAGCGAACCTTGCGAATGCCCCGCCAGCACGATCGGGGTGCCGGGATCGACGGTCGAGAGGAAGAAGCGGAACGCCTCGCGCACATCGGCATAGGCGGCGTCCACTGCCTGCTTGGCCTCGGGCGCATCGGTGAGAAAGGCACCCATCGTCGCCTGGCGGTAGCGCGGGGCCCAGATTTCGGACGCGGCGTTGAAGGGGCTCGCCATGCCGCGCAGATAGATGCGGGCGATGCGCTCGGCCTCGGGATCACCGCCGTTTGCGAGCGGGGCGTTCCAGCTGGCGCGGTTCACATAGCTCGTCGGGTGGACGAAGAAGACCGCGAACTGTTCCTTGGGCTCGGCAGGGGTCGGGAGCAAGCCGCGATCACCCGCATAGGCGGGCTGCCAGCGCGCCGGATCGCTCACCCCGATGCCCGGGCGCGAATACCACAGCTTGGGGTCCTCATAGGCATTGGCGTCGAGCGGCTTGACCGGCGTGAACGCGGCCGTGGGCACCATCGCCAACTTCGTAAGCTCAGTAGGGAAGCGTGCGAGCAGGAAGGCGCCCGCGATCACCAGAATGATGCAGAAGGCGAAGAAATAGAGGAACCTGCGTGCCATATCTGTGCGCGCGCCCTTCCGGTTACTTCGTCGGCGCGCCCTCGGCGCCCCTGTTCTCGGCGATGGCGGGGCGCAGGGTGGTCCACGCCCGGTCGCCGCGCAGGCTGGTGTACCAGCTTGCCGGGTTCCAGCTGGTCGAGCCGTCGAGGCTGAATGTGATGAACTCAGCGCGCCCGCCGATATTGGCCAGCGGCACCGCGCCGCCAAGTCCGCGCGGCAGAGGGGCGCGGCTGTCGGCGGAAAGATCGCGGTTGTCGCCCATCACGAATACCGAGTCCTCGGCCACCTTGTAGGGCCCGAAAGTGTCGAGCTCCTGGTTGAGGAAGTCGATTGTGAGGAAGGTAGCCCCGTTGGGGAAGGTCTCGCGCCAGGTCGGTGGATCGAAGTAGTCCTTGCCGTCGGGGCCGGTCTTGCGGAACTGCTCATAGGCATCGAGGCAGGGGTGCTCGCCCGCATCGTCCTTGCACATCAACTCGGGCTCGAACGGCAGGCGCACCGGAGGCACGACCTCGCGCTTGATCGGCGTGCCGTTGAGATAGATCAGCCCGCCGCGCACCTCGATGGTATCGCCTGGCAGCGCGACCACGCGCTTGATGTAGTCCTCGTCCCGCTCGGGGTGAACGGGGATCACGATGTCGCCATATTCGGGGGTGCCAGCCCAGATGCGGGTGCTCGACCGGGGCAGGATGTGGAAGCTCGCCGAGGCCCAGGACCAGCCGTAGGGATACTTGCTCACCACCAACCGGTCGCCCACCCACAGGCTCGGCATCATCGAGGTCGAGGGGATATAGAACGGCTTGGCGACGAGGCTGTGGAACGCCAGCACCGCGAGCAGCATCAGCGCAAGGCCGCGGATTTCGGCGAACCAGTTGATCTTTTCCGGGGTTTCGCTGTCGGTCACGGGCGGGCTTTCGGTTGTTGCCATCGGGTTCGCCATGGAGCGGGGGCCTAGCGCAGAGGGATCGCTTCGATGATCACAAAGGCCTGCGCCCAGGGATGATCATCGGTGAGGGTAAGGTGAATCCGCGCCTCATGGCCGTTCGGCGTCATTTCTTCAAGCCGCAATGCCGCCCCGCCCGTCAGCGCGAGGGTCGGCGCGCCCGATGAAGCGTTGACGACGCCGATGTCCTTCATGAAGACTCCGCGCTTGAACCCGGTGCCGACGGCCTTGCTGAACGCCTCCTTGGCGGCGAAGCGCTTGGCGTAGGTTCCCGCGACGGTGAAGGGGCGGCGGCGGGCTTTGGCGATCTCGATCTCGGTAAACACGCGGTTCTCAAACCGCTCGCCGTAGCGTTCGAGCGAATTGGCGATACGCTCGATATTGCAGAGGTCGGAGCCCATGCCGATGATCATTTGAACGCCCTTATCATGACTGCCACCAGGAGGCCGACAGCGATGATGTGGAGCATCACCTGCGCCTTGAACAGCGGGTGTGCGAAGTCACCCTTGGCGACCCGGATCGCACCGACGAAGCCGAAAATCATTAACGCGATCCAGCCGACCGCGAAGACCATCATGACCTTCTGGCTCAGCGCAAAGCCGAGGAAGCCCACCGCCAGCAAGAACAGCGCCGCCGCGCCGAAGGCCCAGCGCTTCTGTTCGCCGGTCAGGTCCGGCTCGCTCACCGCGCCTCATCCATCAGCTCGCGCATCCGGCGAATGGCGTTTTCGAGGCCCACGAATACCGCCTCGCCGATCAGGTAGTGGCCGATGTTGAGCTCGGCGATCTGGGGGATGGCGGCGATGGGTTGCACGTTGTCGAAGGTGAGGCCGTGGCCGGCGTGCGGCTCGATCCCGTTCTTGGCGGCGAGGGCGGCCATGTCGGAGATGCGGCGCAGCTCGCGCGTCACCCGCTCGGCGTCATTGTCGAGGAAGGCGTGGGCATATTCGCCGGTGTGGAATTCGACCACTGGCGCTGCGAGGCGCAGCGCGGCGTCTAATTGCCGCTCGTCCGCTTCGATGAACAGCGAGACGCGGATGCCGGCGGCGCGCAGTTCCTCGCAGATAGGGACGAGGGTGTTGTGCATCCCCGCCGCGTCGAGGCCGCCTTCGGTGGTGCGCTCCTCGCGCTTTTCGGGGACGATGCAGGCGGCGTGCGGCTTGTGGCGCAGGGCGATGGCGAGCATCTCGCGGGTCGCGGCCATTTCGAGGTTGAGCGGCAGGTTGGTCGCCGCCTGAATGCGCGCGAGATCTTCGTCACGGATATGGCGGCGGTCTTCGCGCAGGTGCGCGGTGATCCCGTCGCCGCCGACCGCCGCGACGATCTCGGCTGCGCGCACCGGATCGGGATGATCCCCACCGCGCGCGTTACGGATAGTCGCGACGTGATCGATGTTGACGCCGAGACGAAGGTGCGAGGGGGTCAGGGTCATTGTGTTCCTTGCGGGCAGGCGGCAGCGGCGAGCAGATCGTGGCTGAAACCGCTCCCCTGCCACACTTCGCCGAAATCGAAGGGCTTTTGCTGGCTGAAGGCGACCACGGCCATCTGCTTATCGGGCAGGATGAAATTGCGCACCTGCACCGCGCCGACATCGCCGCGGCGCTCGACGATACGCACCGGCGCCTTGCAGCCCTTAAGCGGCACCTCGAACACCCATTGGCCGAGCGCCATGTAGCCAAGCGCCGGGTCGCCCTTCCACATCTCCGCGAGCGCTGCGGGGCCGAGCAGGTCGCCTCGCATCAGGGCATTGTCGATGGTGATGATATCGTCAGGCTCGCCATAGAGCCCGGCGGATGCGCCGTAGGTCGACAGATCGACTTCCTCCTCGCGTTTGCCGTCGATAAAGCCCCAGCGGGTGAACTGCTCACCCGGATAGGCGCCCGCGAACTCGAAGCCGAGCGGCTTTGCGATGTCGCGCTCGAACAGCTTGCCCCAGCTCAGCCCCGTGACCGCTTGAAGCACTGCGCCCAGCACCATGTAGTCGCAATTGTTGTAGGCCCAATCGCCGCCCGGTGCGCCCGTCACCGGGCCGGCGCAAAAGCCGGTAACGGGATCGCGGCTGCCCTTGAATTCGGCACCGTAGAACTCCGGCGTATCGGCGGGGTTGGGTAGCCCTGCGCGGTGCTGGAGCAGGTTGCGGATCGTCGCCGTGCCCGCATTGGCCGAACCGAAGGCGGGCAGGTAGGTCGCCACCGGCTTGTCGAGGTCGATCGTCCCGCGCTCGACCTCGCGCATGATGAGGATCGCGATGACCTGCTTGGTGACCGAGGCCCAACGCCATGTCAGTCCGTCGGGCCACCCGCGATCGGGTTCGGGGAGGAGGCCGGTCCAGCTGAAGCGCGCCGGGTAATCGTCGCGGGCGGGGTCGGTGCTGTCCGAGATCACGATATCGCCCTCGAACTGCGCCGCGCGGATGACTGCGCCCACTTCGTCGAAGGGAAAATCCTTCGCTGCTGCCGCTGCCGGGAGCGACAGGGCCAGTATGGCGGCGAGGGTGCGGATCATTGGAGGCGCTATTCCTTCCGGCTGCCGGGTTTCGTAACCTCTACGGCCGCCAGGCTCTCGGGGATGTCGTTCTCGTCATAGGTGGGAAAATCGATGGCGAGCAGCGGGTAGAAGGGCACGCCCAGATCGACCGACCCGCAGGAACGGTCGATGATTGCGCATTCGGCGATTACCTCGCCGCCCTCGCGCGCGACGGCAGCGATTGCCTCGCGGCTGGAGAGGCCCGTGGTGACCACGTCCTCGACCATCAGCACCTTGGCGCCCTTTGTGAGCGTGAAGCCGCGGCGCAGGTGGAAGACGCCCTCGGGCCGCTCGAGGAACAGCGCATCGAGGCCCAGCGCGCGGCCGACTTCGTGGCCGATGATGATCCCGCCCATCGCCGGGGAGACCACGACGTCGACCTTCTCGCGCACCTCGGCAGGGATGCCCGCCACCACCGCCTCGGCGATCCGGGCGGCGCGTGCGGGGTTCATCAGCACCCGGGCGCATTGCAGATAATGACCGCTGTGCCGCCCGGAGGAGAGCTTGAAATGGCCTTCGAGCAGCGCGCCGGAGGAACGGAACTCGGCCAGAACTTGCTCTTGATTCACGGACGAACTCCTTGGAAGTCATAGGGATTGGCACCGACTTGCGTGCGCGACACGGGCCCGTGCATAATTTTCTCCCTAGAAGCGCTTGAGGCCCTCGGCAAGCATCGCTAAGGGCGCAGAGGAAGCTGGCCCAAGGGCTGGCCAAACGCTGTCCGTGGCGGGTCTCGAGGGGGCCTCCTGCAAGGGCAGTATGGGATCAGATTCGAACCACTTGGACACATGCACATGGGTCAGAGGGACACCCGTATGAAAAAGGCTATTCTGGCGGCGATCGCTGCCGGGCTCGCGGCGTTTATGCCGCTGGCCGTTCCGGCGCACGCGGTAGTCGCGCCCACCGATGCCGCTGCGGCTGCTGCTGGCCCTGCGACAGACGCACTGGAATCGCCCGCTTCGGCGCCCACGGCAGACGCTGCGGCCGCTGAAACGGCGAGCACCTACACCCCGATGAAGCCCACCGCGGGCAAGGGCATGCCGACGTCCTACGAGGACGATGCGATGAAGAGCCTGACCTTCCAGGACCAGTATTCGGACAACGGCGAATATGCGCTGTGGATGCACAACGTCATCCTGATGCCGGTGATCACCGCGATCAGCCTGCTGGTGCTCGGCCTGCTGCTCTATGTGGTGGTGCGCTTCAACCGCAAGGCCAACCCGGTCGCCTCGCGGACCACGCACAACACCATGATCGAAGTGGTGTGGACGATCCTGCCGGTGATCATCCTCGTGATTATCGCGGTCCCCTCGATCACGCTGCTGGCGCGCCAGTACGAGACCCCGCCCGCCAATGCCGTCACCATCAAGGCGACCGGCTACCAGTGGTACTGGGGCTACACCTATCCTGACCATGGCGAGATCGAAGTGATCTCGAACATGCTCGATGAAGCCGCCGCCACCAAGGCGGGCGAGCCGCACCAGCTGGCGGTCGACAAGCGCATGGTCGTGCCCGCGGGCGTGCCGCTGCGCATCCAGACCACCGCGAGCGACGTGATCCACGCCTTCGCGGTGCCCTCGCTGTGGTTCAAGATGGACGCGGTGCCGGGCCGTCTCAACGAGAAGCTGCTGACCATCAAGGAGCCGGGCGTCTATTACGGCCAGTGCTCCGAGCTGTGCGGCGCACGGCATGGTTACATGCCGATCGTCGTCGAGGCGCTGCCGCCGGCCGAGTTCGCTGCATGGGTGAAGGCGCAGGGCGGCACGATGCCGGGCGAAGCGGAAGCCGCTCCGGCTGCTGCCGCGGCCCCCGCTGCCGAGCCTGCCGCGGCCACCGCCGGCTGAACCGACACAATTTGACCTGAGAAGAGTAGCTGACCATGGCAACCACCGCAGAAGGCTTCGACATCCACGATCACGGGCATGACGCCCACGACCACGCGGACCACAAGCCGGGCTTCTTCGCCCGCTGGTTCATGTCGACCAACCACAAGGACATCGGCACGATGTACCTGATCTTCGCGATTATCGCGGGGATCGTCGGGGGTGCCATTTCAGGCATCATGCGTGTCGAGCTGGCCGAACCGGGCATCCAGTACCTGCAGTGGTGGGCCCAGTTCATGGGCGGCGGCAATGATCTCAACACCGCGCTCCACATGTGGAACGTGTTCATCACCGCGCACGGCTTGATCATGGTGTTCTTCATGGTCATGCCCGCCATGATCGGCGGCTTTGGAAACTGGTTCGTGCCGCTGATGATCGGCGCGCCGGACATGGCCTTCCCGCGCATGAACAACGTCTCCTTCTGGCTGACGGTGGCTGGCTTCTTCAGCCTGCTGTTCTCGCTGTTCGTCCCCGGCGGCACCGGCCCCGGTGCGGGCACCGGCTGGACCGTCTATGCGCCGCTTTCGACCAGCGGTTCGGTTGGTCCTGCGGTCGACTTCGCGATCTTCTCGCTGCACCTTGCGGGCGCCGGCTCGATTCTGGGCGCGACTAACTTCATCACCACCATCTTCAACATGCGCGCGCCAGGGATGACCCTGCACAAGATGCCGCTGTTCGTGTGGTCGGTGCTGGTCACCGCCTTCCTGCTGCTGCTGGCGCTCCCCGTTCTCGCGGCCGCCATCACCATGCTGCTGACCGACCGTAACTTCGGCACGACCTTCTTCAACCCGGCCGGCGGCGGTGATCCGGTGCTCTACCAGCACCTGTTCTGGTTCTTCGGCCACCCCGAAGTCTACATCATGATCCTGCCGGGCTTCGGCATGATCTCGCAGATCATCGCCACCTTCTCGAAGAAGCCGGTGTTCGGCTACCTCGGCATGGCCTACGCCATGGTCGCGATTGGCGTGGTCGGCTTCATCGTCTGGGCGCACCACATGTACACCGTGGGCCTCGACGTGAACACGAAGATGTACTTCACCGCGGCGACCATGGTGATCGCTGTCCCGACCGGCGTGAAGATCTTCAGCTGGATCGCGACGATGTGGGGCGGCAGCCTCAGC
>JAIYEK010000261.1 GCA_027487015.1 Erythrobacteraceae bacterium
CATCGCCCTGATCGCCGCGCTCACCGCGCATGTGATCAGCGTGTTCTACTATTGGTGAGGGCGCGGGCATGGCGTTCCTGATCCGCACCATCGACTACACCGCCGCCGGGCGCGAGATCGTGCGCGACCGGGTGCTGGACCAGCCGCGCCTCACCGTCGGCCGTGCGTCAGAGTGCGACATCCACCTGCCCGACCTCGCGGTGGAGCAACAGCACGTCGGGATCGATCTTGCGCCCGATGGCACGCTTGCCGTCACAGCGCTCGGCACGCTCGGCTTCGCTCTCGATGGCCGCGCGGTCACCGAAGGCACCATCGACCCGCGCACCGGCGGCGAAATCGCGCTGGGCGCGGCGCGGCTCGCGGTGGCGCGCGAGGCGGACGGCAACATCGCCATCACCATCCGCCAGGTGGTCGCCGATGAAGGGAAGCTCGACGCGCTGCGCGGGTTCGCGCTGGCCTCCAAGCTCCCAAGCAAGCGCGCGATGAGTTGGATTTTTGCCTCCGCAATCCTGCTCCTGCTGCTCGCCCTGCCGGTCGCGAGTCACCTGCTGCGCACCCCGACCAAGCCCGATCCCACCGGCAAGACGCCCGGCAACGTGCTGATGGACAGCGCATGGACCTCGGGCGAATTGTCGCTGAAGCACCACAGCCTCGAGAACAATTGCGAAAGCTGCCACGTCGCCGCCTTCGAGTCTGTGCAGGACGAGACCTGCCTCTCGTGCCACAAGGATATCGGCGATCACGCGCAAAAGCCGCGCCTCGCCAAGGGCATGGCGCCGCTGTCGGAAGGCGACGCGCTCCAATGGAAGATTGCGGAAGGCTTCGGCAAGGAAGGCCCGCTGGGCTGCGTCTCCTGCCACTCCGAACACGAGGGCCCGGTTCGCACCCAAGCCGGGAGCGAGGCCTTCTGCGGCGATTGCCACAAGGACCTGGGCACCCGCCTGACCGACACCGCACTCGCCAACGCGCATGATTTCGGCAAGACCCACCCGCAGTTCCGCCCGCTCTATTTCGCGAGCTTCGGCGCGGCCAAGCCGGTGCGCGCGGCGGCAGGTACAGTGCCGGTCGAGCGCTCGGGCCTCGTCTTCCCGCACGATGTGCACATGAATGCCCGCGGCGGAGCGGCGCGCATGGCGGTCTCGCTCTCGCAATATGGCAAGCCCCTCGAATGCAAGGATTGCCACATCGCCACCCCCGACCGAGTGTCGTTCAAGGAGGTCGAGATGGAGCAGGCGTGCGAGGGGTGCCACAGCCTCGTCTCCGGGCGGAGCGCCGGGGGCGGGTTCAGCAAGCTGCGCCACGGCAGCGTGAAGAACCTTGCCGAGGATCTCGCGCGGATCAGCATGGGCCCCCGCCCAGCGCTAGCCCCCGGCCGCCAGCGTCCGGGGCAGTTGGGGAGCGCGTCGCCCTATCGCGCCGATTTCGGCCGGCCAGTACGCGCGTATATCGGGATCTCGAATGCGCTCTCGGTCGGCGGGGTATGCACCGAGTGCCACCTGCCGACGCGCGGGCCGACGGGGCAGGCCGACCTCATGCCGGTCAACTTCCCCGCGCGGTTCCTCACCAGCGGCTATTTCAGCCACGCCGCGCATGCCAAGCAGAAATGCACCGATTGCCACGCGGCGGACACCTCCAAGGCGGCGAGCGATCTCCTGATGCCCGACCTCAAGAGCTGCCGCGATTGCCACCTCGGCGCGAGCGCCGTGAAGACCGCCAAGATCGTCCCCAGCGACTGCGCGATGTGCCACGCCTATCACGTGCCCTCGGGCCAGTGGCAGGGTCCGAAACCGCTCAAGGGCTCCGCGCCGCACTACAAGCCGCCGCCGCCAGCAAAAACAACGGTTGCGGGAAAGCTCGCACAGGCTAGACCATAGCGATGAGCGGGGGCGCTTCATCCACGGGCCGGGCGGTGCTGATCGCGCAGATGACCGACATCCATGTCGGCTTTGCCCCGGATGAGAAGCCCGAGGAGTTGAACCTCACCCGCTTCCGCGCGACCTTGCAGCGGCTGCTCGAGGGGCCCAACCGCCCGGATTTCCTGGTGCTTTCGGGCGACATTACCGACCACGGCGACGCGGAAAGCTTCGCCAAGACGGCACATCTGCTGGCCGATTGCCCCATTCCGATCCTGCCGATGGTCGGCAACCACGACAGCCGCGAAGGGCTGCTGGCGGCTTTCCCGCAGGTGGTCCCGGCCGAGGGCGGCTTTCTGCACTATGTGGTCGATGCGGGGCTAGGCCTCAGGGTGATCTGCCTCGACACGCTGGAGGATGGCCGCCATGGCGGGGCCTTCTGCGAGGCCCGTGCCAGCTGGCTGGCCGAGCGGCTCGCCGAAGCGCCCGATGCGCCAACGCTGATCTTCATGCATCACCCGCCCGTCGTGGCCGGGATCGACTGGATGGACCCGGCGCCGGGCGAAGACTGGATCACCCGCCTGCGCGCGGTGCTGGAGGGGCAGCGTCAGGTGCAGGCGATCCATTGCGGGCACCTCCACCGCCAGATTACCACGCAATTCGCCGGCATGCCGCTCGGCGTCACACCCTCGGTCGCGCCGCTGGTGGCGATGGACCTGACGCCGATCGACGCCGCCACACCGGATGACCGCGAGCTCATCACCACCGAGCCGCCGACCTATGCGCTCCACCGCTGGGACGGGATGAGCCTCGTCTCGCATTACGAGCGGGTCGGCGACTGGCAGGTGCTCGCGCGCTTCACGCCGGGCTTGCAGGGGATGATCGAGGGCATGTTGGCGGAGCGGGAGTAATCCCCCCACCCCGGACTTGATCCGGGGCCCCGCTGCCTTGCGGCGATATGCGATTTCCGAAGAAAAGCAGGGCCCCGGGTCAAGCCCGGGGCGGGGAGCCCTAATTGGTCCCCACCCAGCGCTTCATGTCGACCTCGTCGGTCACCTTCCACGGGATCCCCGAGCGGGTCATGAACATCCGCTCCATCTCGTCGCGGGTGAAGGGGCGCGAGCCCAAGCGGCCGAACACGGCCATCTGCCCGCCGGTCTCGTCCACCGCGCGGTCGCGGTCGAGGCCCTTGGACATGGCGATCGCGGGCGTCGGCGTCCTTGCCCAGGCGATCAGCTCGGGCATCGGCGCCGGCGAGAAGCCGTAGAAATTGCGCTGGCTCTCCGGACTGGTGAGTTGCAGCACCTTCACCCCGTTCTTCCCGTCGGCGACATAGGCGAACAAAGAGGCGTTGGTGGTGCCGACGATCACGTCCTGAACATCGTCCATCCAAAGGTTGGGAGCATCCCCCGTGCTCATCAACCCACGGTAGCGCATATACTCTCTGGGCGAGCGCGGGTTCTTCACATCGAGAATGATGAGGCCCTCGCGCCCACCGGCGACATAGGCGTAGGTGCGCGCGATATACATCCGGCGCGCATCGGCGAGCGGCACCGTTCCCTCGGGCACGGCCACCGGATTGCGCAAGCTCGTGATGTCGAACAGCTTCACGCCCTCGGCATCGGTCACCCACAGATAGCGGAACTGCACCGCGCTCGCCCGCGCATCGCGAAGTTCGCGCACCGCGGCGAGCTTGGGCGTGTCGGGATCGGAGAGGTCGACCACAACCAGCCCCTTGGCCGCCGTGATATAGGCGACCTCGCCCGCTAGCACGATATGCCGCGCGCCGGTGAGCACCCCGCCGGGGTTCCATGCGGTGGAGCCATCGGCGAACACCTTGTGGCTCAGCTTGTTGTTGCGGAATTCCCCGTCCGCCAGCGTGTTGACGTTGACGAGGATCAGGCCCTCAGCCGCGTCGGTGACGGCGGCGTAGTTGTAGATCGGCTTGAACACCTGTTCCTGATTGGCGCTGCGCATCGCCTCGGTGTTGCGGGTCGGCGCGATCGGCTGGTTGGTGGCGAGCGCCATGCAGGTCGCGTTGGTGGTCTTGACCGTGGTGTCATGGCCGAGCGCGGAGAACGGCCCCTTGAGGATCCGCTCCGAGGTGCCCTTGTTGGCGATGCTGGCGACGTCATAGACCGCAAACCCGCCGCGCCCTTCGGCGACGAACATGTATTCGCCGCGCAGCTGCAGGCAGCCGACCCGGTCCGGCGTGCCTTCGTGGACATTGAGGAACTGCTCGAGCGGCTGGGTCTCGCCCGACATCTTGCTGTCGAAGGTCTTGCCGCGGGTCCAGTTCTTCAGCTCGCGCGCGTTCTGGTCGACATGGAGGCCCCAGTAATCGGGGTAGGCATAGCGGTGGAGATAGGACCCGATCACCGCCTGCGGCTCGTCATATTCGGTCACGCGGGTCGCCTGGAACCCGCCCTCGAGCCCGCTCCATGCATTGAGGCCGACGAAATTGACGTAGTTGGTCCCGAGCAGGAAAAGCTGCGCCATGATCGCATTGTTGTCCTCCTTGGCGGAGAGGTGGCAATCGGTGCAGGTCTTGGTCTCGGTCAGTCGCACGGTGTGCGGGAAGTGCGGGGCGAAGGCTTGGCTGGAGAAGCCGATGGCGCTGATCGGCGGCTGCTGCACATAGATCCGCTCGCGGTTTATGTTGGTCGATGACAACACAAGGGCCGAGGACGACCTGACCGGCGTAATCTGGCTGCCCTTGGTGGTCATGCCCTTGCCCAGCTGGAACATCTCGTCGCGCGCGACCTGCGGATTATAGGTAGCAAAGTTCCGCGTCTCGCCGCCCTCGTAGCGGTGGACGGGGGTCTTCCAGTTGGCCTCGATGGGCAAGTGGCACCCGCCGCACGAGGTCGTCCATGACAGGTGGCAGGTGAAGCAGGCCATCTCCGGCTCGCGGTGCGCGCGGTCGGGTTCGGATATGCCGGTGCCGAATTCGAAATTGCCGGTCTCCGCCCCGTATCGGCTGACGAGCTTCGCCCGCGCCGCCTTGGCGTTGAATTGCGGGGTCGCAGGATCGACCGAGTCCTTGACGAGGCTCATCTCCCATTCGAGCTTCGGGTCGATGATTGAGCGCTGGATCAGGCGTTGCCTGCCGTCGGGCCCCTCGAGCCATTCGAACCGCCGCTTGCCGTCAGGGTTGCGCAGCAGGGCGAGGTTGTGGCCTTCGGGCGGCGCGGCGGGGCCGCTGGTGCGCAGCGTCGGATAGGCATCGGCGGTGCCGTGGCAATCCTTGCAGGTGATCTCGATCGCGTTGGCGACCTCGCCGTAGATGAGGCCGTTGCCGTGGCTGTCCTGCTCGAAGTGGCAATCGGCGCACTGCATCCCCTTTTCGGCATGGATGTCCATGAGGTGGACCGCCTTGCCCGGATTGACGCCGGGGGGGACGAACTTGCCCTCTCCCTCGCGCCGCCATTTTTCGGGATCGTCGGGATCGACGATTGCGCCATCGGCATCGAGCAGATTGCCCTCGCGGTCACGCTTGAAGATCGCGCGGAAGTTCCAGCCGTGGCCGTGATAGTCGGCGAACTGGGTGTCCTTCAGCTGCGGGTTCAGGTCATAGACGTTGCGCAGGAAATCGAGGTCGGCCCAGTTGCCCTTGGGCGCTGCGCCTTCGGGGTTGCGGTCGGTGATCGCGCGCACTTCCTCGGCGGTGGGGTATTTCTGCTGCTTGGGCCACATGAAGGGCGCGTCGCTTTCGTAGTCCCACATGGTGTAGCCGAGGAACGAATTCAGGAAGATGTTCGGCTGGTGCATGTGGCAATTCATGCACTGGCTGGTCGGGATGGCGCGGGTGAAGACGTGCTGGAGGGGGTGGCCGCTTTCCTTGACCCCGCCGCTGGCAGTGCGCAGCGCGCCGTCATCGACGGCATGATCCTTGTGCCCCGGCTCCTTCACCCCGCCGTGGCCGCCGGGCTTCTCCTCATAGCCGGACGCATGCGCGATCTTCTCGGCGATGGTCGGGTCGGCGGTAATGCTCTGCCCGTCGCGCCCGTATTGGGCGTAGGTGAGCGAATGGCGCGGCTCGCGGTCATTGGC
>JAIYEK010000141.1 GCA_027487015.1 Erythrobacteraceae bacterium
CCAGCCAGCGCCGGCCGGCGCGGGAGGGTGTGGCCACCGGGCCAGAAGGAGAAAGCGTCGCGCTCATGGGGAAAATCGCGTCTCCTTTGCCCAATGGCGAGTGGAATTCCAAGCGCGAACAGCTATGGCGGCGTGCATGACTTCGGGGACAAACGACGAGAGCGCGCCCAAGGGCTCGGGCTACACCTATGCCGATGCGGGGGTTTCGATCGCCGCGGGCAATGCGCTGGTCAAGGCGATCGGCCCGCTGGCGAAGGCCACCGCGCGCCCCGGGGCGACCAGCGAGCTGGGCGGGTTCGGCGGGTTTTTCGATCCCAAAGCCGCGGGCTACATCGATCCGCTACTGGTCGCCGCCAATGATGGCGTGGGCACCAAGCTGAAGCTGGCGATCGAGCATGACCGGCACGACAGCGTCGGCATCGATCTGGTTGCGATGTGTGTGAACGACCTCATCGTGCAGGGCGCCGAGCCGCTGTTCTTCCTCGACTATTTTGCCACCAGCAAGCTCGAGAACGGCGTCGCCGAGCGCGTGATTGCGGGCATTGCCGAGGGCTGCAAGATGGCCGGATGCGCGCTCATCGGCGGCGAGACGGCGGAGATGCCGGGGATGTATGCGCCGGGCGACTATGACCTCGCAGGCTTCTGCGTCGGCGCGGTCGAACGCGGCGAGCAGCTGACGGGCGACAAGGTTGCGCCGGGTGATTTCCTGATCGGCCTTGCCTCCTCCGGTGTCCACTCGAACGGTTATTCGCTGGTCCGCAGGCTTGCGGCGGACAAGGGCTGGAAGCTGAACCGCCCCGCCCTGTTCGATCAGGAGCAATTGCTGATCGACGCGCTGATCGCGCCGACCCGCATCTATGTCGCGAGCCTGCTGCCGCTGATCCGCGAAGGCCACATCAACGCGCTCGCCCACATCACGGGCGGGGGCCTGCTCGAAAACATCCCGCGCATCCTGCCCGAAGGCGCACATGCAGTGGTCGACGCCGACCTGTGGCCGCAGCCGCGGCTGATGGCCTTCCTTCAGGCGCAGGGGCATATCGAGCCCGAGGAAATGGCGCGAACCTTCAACTGCGGGGTCGGCATGGTGCTGGCTGTAAGCGAGGCGCAGGTCGCCGAGGTCACCGAGCGGCTCGCTGCAGCGGGCGAGACCGTCTTCCCCGTCGGCCAGATCGGGGCGGGCGAAAAGGGCTGCACCGTGCGCGGCTCGGTCGAGACATGGGCAGCCAAGAGCGACTGGAGCGCGACGCACCTTGGCTGAGAAGGCCAAAATCGCCGTCTTCATCTCCGGCGAAGGCACCAATATGGCCGCGCTGGTCTATGCCAGCCGCATGCCGGAGAGCCCCTACGAGGTGGTGCTGGTCGCCAGCAATGATCCCGAGGCGGCGGGCCTGAATCTCGCGGCCGCGGAAGGGATCGCGACCTTCGCTTGTCTTCACAAGGGCATGACCCGCGAGGCGCATGACGCCGCGATGGAAGCTGCCGTGCTCGAAGCGGGCGCCGATCACATCGCGCTCGCGGGCTATATGCGCATTCTTTCGGACGGGTTCGTGGAGCGCTGGGCGGGCCGGATGCTCAACATCCACCCCTCGCTGCTGCCGCTCTACAAGGGGCTCGACACCCACGCCCGCGCCATCGCGGCGGGGGACAGCCACGGCGGGGCAAGCGTCCATCTGGTGACGCCCGAACTCGATGCTGGGGAGGTGCTGGCGCAGATTGCAGTGCCGATTGCGCCCGGCGACACGCCCGAAACCCTCGCTGCCCGCGTGAAGCTGGCCGAACACCAGCTCTACCCGCGCGCGCTGGCTGACTACGTCAGCCGATGGCAGGACCCGGTGGCGTTACTGGCGCGGGTGCGGGCGCTTGCCCTCGCCCTTCCCGAAACCGACGAGAAGGTCAGCCACGGTAGCCCCGCCTTCCGCGTCGGGGGCGAGAAGAGCGGCAAGTTCTTCGCCTATTTCGCCGACCAGCACCACGGCAGCCCGTATATCGCCTGCCTCGTGCGCACCGGTTCGATGGACGAGCTCCTCGCGCTGGTCGAGGATCAGCCCGAGGTCTATTTCAAGCCCGCCTATTACGGCGCGAGCGGGTGGGTCGGCATCATCCTTAACCGCCCGGGAGTGGATTGGGACGCGGTCGCCGCTTGGCTGGAGCGCAGCTGGCGCGGCGCGGCGCCCAAGCGGCTGACCCGCCTGCTCGACATTGCGGACGAGTTTTGATGCCCCCGCCAACCCGCGATCACCTGCTCGCCCGCGGCCCGCTGGCGACGCGTGCCAACGACTTCCTCGGCAAGGCATGGGAGCGCGGCTGGCTTCCCCCGCCCGAACTCGACCCGCAAGCGCTGTGGGTCCTCGCCGCCAAGCCCTATGGCTCGCGCGCCGAGGCGGCGGAGCATGGCGGGCGCAGCGAAGAGGACGTCGCCGATTTCCGCGAGCGGCTCGCACGACTGATCGCCAGCATCGACGCGCAGGCCGACCTCAATCCCCTGGGCCGGGCGATGGCCTGGGGGCAGTTGTCGCGTGTGGTGAAGAACCGGCTGGCGTTCGGGGCCCTATGGCTGGAGCGGCCCGAGCTGCTCGAAACCCCGCTCGCAGCCCCGATCATCGTCATCGGCCATATGCGCAGCGGCACGACCCGCATCCACACCCTGCTGGCGGCCGATCCGGCCCTGTCGCACACCCGCTATTGCGACGCCTATCACCCCGTCCCCGGCAGGCTCGGCATGAACCGCGTCAAGGCGGCGATGGAGCTGGCGATGCTCGGCCTGCTCAACCCATGGATGCAGTCGATCCATCCGATGGCCCCGGCCGCGGTCGAGGAGGAGCTGGCGTGGCTTTCGGCCGCGCTCCACCATTCGATTTACGAGAGCCAGTGGCACATCCCGGCCTATTCGGCGTGGAGCGAAGCCCGCGACCCTGCCCCCGTCTACCGCGAATTCGCGCGCATTCTGAAGACCGATGCGGCGCACCGCGGCCTCGCAGGTCGGCCTCGCGTGCTGAAGGTCCCCGCCTTTGCCGAGGATCTCGCAACGCTGCTCGCCCTGTTCCCCGACGCGCGCCTCGTGCTGGCTGAACGCGAGCGCGAGGCGGTGCTCAAGAGCGCGATCAGCCTTGCGGCGAACCAGATGGCGATGCAGTCCGACAGCTGCTGCCTCGAGGCCATCGAGGCCCGCTGGCGGCACAAGATCGCTCTGCGCGAGGCGCGCATGGGCGAGGCGCTGGAGGGCTGGCATGGTCCAATCGCGCGCGCCTGCTTCGATGCGCTGAACGCGGATTGGGAGACGGCCATCGCGCGCTGTTACGCCGATCTCGGCCTCCCGCTCTCAGCCCCGGCGCTCGCGGCGATGCGCAAACTGATGGCGGCGAGCGAGACCGGCCAGCACCGCGCGCATTCCGCGCAGCTCGCGCGGTTCGCGATGGACTAGTCGCGATTGCCCCCACTTCGCCCGGTTTTCGTGCTAAGCCCGCGCCGCCGGAATTGATCGGGGGGTCTGCATGATGAAGTTCGCACATCTTGGCATCGCGTTGGTCGCGGGCTTGTCGATGCTTCCGGGCGGATGCGGCGAAGCCCCCAGAGACGACGCAGCGCCCCTCACCGTTATGGCGAGCCCGGCCGCGCCGACGGGCAAGTTCCTCCATCTCAGTGATATCCACTTCGACGTCGCCAGCAGCGTCACCGGCGGCGATGTCTCAGTGCTGGCCGATCTGCCGGTTGATCAGTGGGACCAGCATCTCGATGCCGCATCGGCGCCAAGCTCCGGGCGCAATGATACCAATTACGCCCTGCTGGTCTCGGCCTTGGCCGCTGCGCAGGCTGCCGGTCCGTATGATTTCATCCTCTATACCGGAGACTATCTGCCGCACGATTACTTCTTCGGCCAGACCGAGGAGGAATCAGCGGCCTTCGCGGCCAAGGTGGTCGAGTTCGTCAATTTCAAGATCGCGCAGGCTCTCCCGGGCAAGCCGATTGTCGGCATGCTGGGCAATAATGACGGGGGCTGCGGCGACTATACCTTGCATCCCGGAGGCGAATTTCTGGCCGACCCTTGCGCCGGACATGCCGGGGGTCAGCGCGGATCCCACCGCGCAAAAGGACTTCGCCGCTTACGGATATTACGCGATTCCGCACCCGACCGTCGCCAACACCGATTTTCTTGTGCTGAGCACCTACTGGTCGCATAATTTTCCCGGCTACGACCACGGTTTCCAGTCGCGCTGCACGCCGCTGCCGAGCGGAGCGGACCCGGGCAAGGATCAGCTCGACTGGCTTGGCAGGGTGATCGGCAGCGGCGCGGCCCAGCCCTCGCCCTCGCCCCGCAACGCGATCCTGCTCATGCATATCCCCCCGGGGATCGATGGCTATTCGGGCGGGGACCAGTGGCAGGACCGGTTCGAGCCCGATTTCGAGAGCAAGCTGGCAACATCCTCGCGCACCATTCTGGGCGCCTTTGCGGGCCATAGTCACATGGACGAATTCCGCGTGCTGTCAGGCAGCGCCGGGCCCTATCTCGCCGTCCGGATCGCTCCGGCGGTGACCACCAAGAACGGCAATGCGCCCTCCTTCACGGTCGCCGACTACGACACCGCGACCGGCGCGATGACCGATTACACGGTGCACAGCCTGCGCCCGCGCGACGGAGGCGCTGCCGCGTGGCAACCCGAATATGCCTTCAGCGACGCCTATGGCCCCGGCGGATTTGGACCGGCGCGGCTCGCCAAGCTGGCGGCGCAGATCCAGGACAATCGGGACACTTCGGGTGCGCGTCAGAAATACCTGAGCTTCTACCGCGCGCAAAAGGCCGCCGCGGGCGCCTATCCCGGCAACTGGCAGCGCGCGATCTGTGCGACCTCGATTGCTGACCAGGGCGATTTCAACGCCTGCGTCGGCAAAATGCGATGATGCAATCGCGCTGAACGCAAAAAGGGCCGCCCCATCGCTGGAGCGGCCCTTTTTGCTTAGCGGTATCGCGCGGCCTTAGCCGACGATTTCTTCCGGCTTGAAGAAGAACGCGATTTCGATCGCGGCGTTCTCTTCGCTGTCCGAACCGTGGACGGTGTTCTCGCCGATCGAGAGCGCCAGTTCCTTGCGGATCGTGCCGGGCTCGGCGTTCTCGGGGTTGGTCGCGCCCATGATGTCGCGGTTGCGGGTCACGGCGTCTTCGCCTTCGAGCACCTGCACCACCACCGGCTCGCTCATCATGAATTCGACGAGCTCGCCGAAGAAGGGACGCTCGGAGTGGACCGCGTAGAAGCCTTCGGCCTGCTCGCGGGTCATGTGGATGCGCTTCGAAGCGACGACGCGCAGGCCGGCCTCTTCCAGCATCTTGGTGACCGCGCCGGTGAGGTTGCGGCGGGTGGCGTCGGGCTTGATGATCGAGAAGGTGCGGGTGACCGCCATGGGTATGCTCCTGTGAACGTCTTTTCGTTGTGGGGGATCTTTGGCCGCGCCCCTAGTTGCTGCGGTGCAGAATGGCAAGCGTGCGCGCACGAGAGATTGACCGAGCGCGGTATCCCTAGGGCAGGCGGCGTGGTATGGCTGCGCCGGGGCTTCAGGGGGGAATAGCATGGACCACGATCACACATTGTCGCGCCGTCACTTTGCCGGAGCGGCGCTCGGCGTTGCGGGGCTGGCGCTGGGCGGCGGGATCGCGCGCGCGGCCGGGCCGGCTTGGACGGCCGGCGGCGAGCTCGGGCCGTTCTATCCGGTCATCCATCCGGGCGACGATGATTTCGACATGACTCATATCAAAGGCCGCAAGGCCCGCGCGCTGGGGCGGGTGATCGAGGTGACGGGCCGCGTGCTCGACAGCAAGGGCAATCCGGTGCGCGGCGCCGTGCTCGAGCTGTGGCAATGCAATGCCGCCGGACGCTACGCCCACCCGGGCGATGTCGCGACCGCGCCACTCGATCCCAACTTTCAGGGCTTCGCCAAGCTGGAGACCGGCGCGAGTGGCGCATCCGCACCATCAAGCCGTCAGGCTATGACAGCCCCATCGGCCACCGCACGCCGCATATCCACTTCGACATCAAGGGCCGCGAGAAGCGGCTCATCACGCAGATGTATTTCACCGAGGATCACGCCACCAACTCGGCGGACGTGCTCTACAACCAGCTCGGCGAAGACGCGGTGACGGCGATGGCCCAGCAGCAGGCCGAGGCCGATCGCTACCGCTGGGACATCGTGCTCGGCGAAGGCTGAGGCCGGATCAGCCGCCCTTCTTGGCGGCGATGATGATCTGACCGGTGGTGACGGCCCCGCTCTCGCCCTCGCTCGGGCTGGCGGTGACCGACACGGTCGCGCTGTCCGCCTTGCGCTCGCCGGCGACCATCTGGGTGCCGTTAGTGTTCATTTCGAGCTGGATGTCGAACCCGGCGGCCTTGGCGGCATCGCGGTAATGGGTGACGACCTTGTCGGCGGCGGCGGCGGATTCGTAGGTAATCATCGTCGCCTGCCCGTCCGGCTGGTTGACCACCGCATTGTTGACGACCTTGGTGCCGGGGAACAGCGTGAAACCGTCCGGCAGGCTGACCGGCACATCGGTGCCCGCGCGCAAGGTGGCGGTGCCATCCTTGCCCTCGATCGTCATGTTGGTCTCGCCGGTTTCCTTGTCGATGGTGTATTCGGCGTTCTTGCCGTCCCCGGTCGTGAACTCGCCCGAGGTTTCCGAGCCGCATGCCGCCAGCATCAGCGCCGCGCTGCCGGTGACCGCCCAAACTGCCTGCTTCATTGCCCGCATCCCCCCGAACACAATGGCGGGGAACATCACCCATCGGGCTGGCTGATGCAAGGGGCTCGCGGGGGCCTCAGCCCTTCTTGACCCAGCGTCCGGCTTCCTGCGCGAAATAGGCGCGGGTCACATCCTCGCGCCCATCATGCGCGCGCCATGCGGTGCGGGCGGCGGGAGCGGCCTCGGGGGGAAAGAGCAGGAACACGCGGGCAAATCCGGCGGTCTCGCGAAAAGTGCCGTCGGCGAGGATCAGGTGGCTGGCGCCGTTGGGTCCGAGCGGCTCGGGGCCAAGCAGGATCGGCTGGCGATCCGCGCCGGGGGCGTCGGCCTCGCCATTCGCCAGAAAACTCTCGGGCCCCGCCTGCCACAACTCGCGCCCGATAGCCGCGCGCTGCTCTACGTCAGCGCTCACCACAAGCAGCCGCTCGCCCTCACCCAGCACCCGGCGGGCGATGAGCGCGACGACCTTCTCGACCGGATCGTCGGTGACCTGCCAGAAATCGAGCTTCAAGCGGCACCTCGCGATCGCCTGCACCGATCGGAACAATACTTCACATTGTCCCAATCGCGCTCCCACTTCTTGCGCCATGCGAAGGGGAGCCCGCAGGCTAGGCAGGTCTTTGTCGGCAAATCCGACTTCTTCCGCATCTTGGGGATGGGAAGCCTCCCTCTTAGCCCTCGACCACATCCCGCACGAACTGGTCGAGCAGGCGCACGCCATAGCCGGTCGCGCCCTTTTCCCAGGTGTGGCCGGGCTTCTGCGACCACACCATCCCGGCGATATCGAGGTGCGCCCAAGGGGTGCCGTCCTTGATGAAGCGCTGGAGGAACTGCGCGGCGGTGATCGACCCGGCCTCGCGCGGGCCGACGTTCTTGATGTCGGCGATCGGCGAATCGATCAGCTTGTCGTAATTCGCGCCGAGCGGCATGCGCCACAACTTATCGCCGCTGGTGAGGCCCGCCGCGCTCAGCTGCGCCGCCAGCGTGTCGTCATTGGCGAACATCCCGCCATATTCGTTGCCGAGGCTGATGATCATCGCGCCGGTCAGCGTCGCAAGGTCGACGATGCGCGCCGCATCATACTGCGCTTGCGCCCAGTGGAGCGCGTCGCACAGCACCAGCCGGCCCTCGGCGTCGGTGTTCAGCACTTCGACCGTCTGGCCGCTCATGGTGGTGACGACATCGCCCGGGCGCTGCGCGGCGGCATCAGGCATGTTCTCGACGAGGCCCATGACGCCGATGACATTGGCCTTGGCCTTGCGGCTCGCCAGCGCCAGCATCGCGCCCGCGACCGCGCCTGCCCCGCCCATGTCCCACTTCATGTCCTCCATCCCCGGCGGCGGCTTGAGCGAAATGCCGCCGGTGTCGAAGGTCACGCCCTTGCCGACGAAGACGGTCGGCTTCTCGCCCGCCGCGCCGCCGTTCCAGCGGATCGCGAGGAGCTGCGATTCGCGCGCCGAGCCCTGCCCGACGCCGATCAGCGCGCCCATGCCGAGCGCCGTCATCTCCTCCTCGCCGAGCACGGTGATTTCGACGCCCGTGCCCTCGAACGCTGTGCGGCAGGCGGCGACGAAGCTCTCGGGGTAGATGATGTTGGCCGGCTCGGTCACGAGGCCGCGGGTGAACTCGACGCCCTTGGCAAGCGCGGCTTCTCGCTCCCATGCCGCGTCCGTGCCCTCGGGCGCGCCCGTCACGTGGACAGCGGCGAGCGAGGGGCGCTTGTCGGCGGCAAGCCGCGTGCGGTAGGCGTCATGACGCCAGGCCCGCAGGCGTAGGCCGAGCAGAACGGCAGCCGCGTCATCCGCGCTCAGCGCTGCACCGGCAAGGTCGAGCACCATCGCCGTTTCGCCCGAGACCAGATACTTGGCGGTCAGCGCAGCGCCCGCACGCTCGCAGTGATGGCGGCGGTCGGCCGAGCCGGGCTCGCCCAGCCCCGCGACCGCGATGCGCTTCACTCCGCCATCAAGGCTCTGGAAGCCTTCGAACACCTGCCCCGCGCGGCCCGAGAAGCGGCTCGCCGCCGCACCCTCGACCAGCGCCGCAACGAGGCCGGCCAGCGCCTGCCCCTGGTTCACCACCCGCGCGCGCAGACGGATGTCGGAAGGTGCGGCGGCGGTGAGATGGATCTGCATGGATACTCCGAAGGATACTGTAAGCCGAGGTATGGCAGGGCGCCCCGAAGCTGCGGCGGGCCGCGCGCGAAGGGGGGCGCAATGGCGATTGCGATTAAGCGCGAGCGGTGCAATAGGCAAGGCCATGTCGGGAGGCTTGACGAACGGATCGCGCATCGGCGCGTGCCCACGCTTGCGCTTTCCGGCGCGGGCCGCG
>JAIYEK010000079.1 GCA_027487015.1 Erythrobacteraceae bacterium
ATGATGACCTTCTTGCCCTTGAGTCCCAGATCCATAGCGCCTCTCCCCGGCTTGCCGTTATGGGGTGAGGGGATAGCCGAGTGGTGGGGCGGCGCGTATCGTCAAATTTGGGGGGTGGCAGAGGGTTTTGCCGCATCATCCTTGCGCGCAAGGGATTTCCTTTGGGCCGCCAGCGATAGGCTGATACAGGCGCGCCCATGCTCACCATCGACAACGTCACAGTGCGGCTTGGCGGCCGTGCCATTCTCGAACGCGCCAGCGCAACCGTGCCGGTGGGCGCCCGCGTCGGGTTGATCGGCCGCAATGGCGCGGGCAAGTCGACGCTGATGAAGGCGCTGATCGGCGAGATCGAGCCTGACGATGGCGAAATCTCCAAGCCCTCGCGCGCCCGGATCGGCTACATCGCGCAGGAGGCGCCCAGCGGCAACACGACGCCCGAGGAAGTGGTGCTCGCCTCGGCCACCGAGCGCGCGGCGCTGCTGGCGGAGCTCGAAACCTGCACCGACATGGACCGCATGGGCGACGTCCACGAACGCCTGTTCGCGATTGACGCCTATTCTGCGCCTGCGCGCGCGGCCAAGATCCTCAATGGTCTGGGCTTTGACGAGGAGATGCAGCAGCGCCCCGTCGACAGCTTTTCGGGCGGGTGGAAGATGCGCATCGCGCTCGGCGCGCTCTTGTTTTCCGAGCCTGACATCCTGCTGCTCGACGAGCCTTCGAACCACCTCGACCTCGAAGCGACGCTGTGGCTGGAGAATTTCCTCAAATCCTACCCCGCCACGCTGGTGGTGATCAGCCACGAACGCGACCTCCTCAACAAGGTGGTCGATCACATCCTGCACCTTCAGGGCGGGCAGCTGACGCTCTACCCGGGCGGTTACGACGCCTTCGAAAAGCAGCGGGCCGAGCGCGCCGCGCAGCTCGCCGCGGCCAAGGCCTCGCAGGAGGCGCAGGCCGCGCGGCTGCGCGATTACGTGGCCCGCAACTCCGCCCGCGCCTCGACCGCCAAGCAGGCGCAATCGCGCGCCAAGATGCTCGCCAAAATGCAGCCGATTGCCGCGCTGATGGAAGACCCCTCACTCAGCTTCGATTTCCCCGATCCTAGCGAGATGAAATCGCCGATGATCACGCTCGAACAGGCGGCGGTCGGCTATGGCGAGGCGCCGCCGATCCTCAAGCGGTTGAATTTCCGCATCGAGGCCGATGACCGGATCGCGCTCTTGGGCCGCAACGGCAATGGCAAGACCACGCTCGCGCGGCTGCTCGCGGCGCAGCTGTCGCCTGCCGAGGGCGCGGTGAACGCGCCGGGCAAGCTCAAGGTCGGCTATTTTACCCAGTATCAGGTGGAGGAGCTGGCGGGCGAGGATACGCCGGTCGATCTGATGACCCGCGCGATGCAGGGGCAATCGCCGGGCGCGGTGCGCGCGCAGCTGGGGCGGTTCGGGTTTTCCGGTCCCAAGGCGCAGCAACGGGTCGAAAAGCTCTCGGGCGGCGAGCGCGCGCGCCTCGCGCTGGCGCTGATTACCCGCGACGCGCCGCATCTCCTGATCCTTGACGAGCCGACCAACCACTTGGATGTCGATGCGCGCGAGGCGCTGGTGCAGGCTTTGAACGCCTATAGCGGCGCGGTGATCCTCATCAGCCACGATCGCCACATGGTCGAGCTGACCGCGGACCGGCTGGTGCTGGTCGATGGCGGAACGGCGCGCGAATATGACGGCAGCGTGGATGATTACATCGACTTCATCCTCGGCCGAAACCAGCCCAAGGACGGGCGCAAGGGCGGCGGCGGCAAGGGAGGGGGCAATTCGGGCGCGCAGCTGCGTGCGGCGCAGTCCGATCTCGGCAAGGCCGAGGCCGCGATCGCCCGGCTGACCGCCGAGCTGGCGACGCTCGACGCGCGCATCCTCACCCAAAGCGGCAAGCCCGGCGGAGGGGCTGGCGCGGCGATGGAGCGCCTGCTGACCGAGCGTGCCGCGGCGGCCGAAGCGCTCGCCCGCGCGGAGGAAACCTGGCTCGCCGCCGGAACCGCGCTCGAGGCGCTGGTAGAGGCTTAAGGCGGGGCCCTCAGCGGGGCGCCAGCATTGCGGCGAGCGCATGCGCGTCGGCGGCGATGCCCTTCTCGGTGACATAGCCGGTGACTAGCGCGGCAGGCGTGATGTCGAAGGCCGGATTGCGCACCGGCGAGCGGGTCACGACGACCTTCTGCCCGCCTTCCCCCACCACGGCAGCGACTTCGTCGCCCGAACGCTCCTCGATCGGCACGTCGGCGCCGGTCGGGGTGGCCGGGTCATAGGTCGAGGACGGCAGCGCGACATAGAACGGGATGTCATGCGCCCGCGCCGCCAAGGCCTTGAGATAGGTGCCGATCTTGTTGCAGACATCGCCATTGGCCGTCACTCGATCGGTGCCGAGGATGACCATGTCGACCTCGCCGCGCTGCATCAGCAGGCCGCCCGCGTTGTCGACGATGTAGCTGTGGGGGATGCCGTGCTCGGCGAGTTCGAAGGCGGTGAGCGCGCCCTGATTGCGCGGGCGGGTTTCGTCCACCCAGACATGCAGCGCGATCCCCGCATCATGCGCGCGGTACATCGGTGCGGTCGCCGTGCCCCAGTCCACCGTGGCGAGCCACCCGGCGTTGCAATGGGTGAGGATATTGACCGGCGCGCCGCCCTTGCGGGCCGCGATTGCGCGGATCAGGCTGAGGCCTGCCTCGCCAATCGCCGCGTTCATCGCCACATCCTCGTCGCAGATGTGCCCGGCCTCAGCATAGGCCGCCGCCACGCGCGCCTCGCCAGAGAGCGGTGCGACGACATGGCGCACCCGCTCCAGCGCCCAGAGCAGATTGACCGCCGTCGGCCGGGTTTCGCGCAGCCGCTCGAAAGTCGCGGCAAGGTTCGCGTCAGACGGGTCCGCCCGCAGCCCGAGCGCGAGGCCATAGGCTGCCACCGCGCCGATCAGCGGCGCGCCGCGGGTCGCCATATCGGCGATGGCGATGGCGGCGTCCTCGAAGGTGCGAAGGACCATGCGCTCGATCATCCAGGGCAGGCGCCGCTGGTCGAAGATGCCGACGCTCCAGCCATCGGGCTCGAGCCAGATCGAGCGGGTGACGGTGCCCTCGATCCTCATGCGTTGACCTCCGCCGGGAGGATGGCATCGAAGCTCTCACACACCGGGTAGGGCGAGCCGGCCGGCGCACCATCGCGGGCGAGCAGCGTCACCTGAAGCCCAGCCGAGGCGGCAGCGGCAAGCTCTGCCTCGACATCGGACAAGAACAGGATCTCACCCGCAGGAACCCCGATCGCGGCCGCAATCGCGGAATAGGACGCAGCCTCCTTCTTGCCCCCGACAGCCGTGTCGAAATAGCCCAAGAACAGCGGGGTCAGGTCGCCAAAGGCAGTGTGGCCGAAGATCAGCTTCTGCGCCGCGACCGAGCCGGAGGAATAGACGTAAAGCGCGATTCCCTGCGCATGCCAGCGCCGGAGCCCCTCGACCGCGTCGGCATAGACATGGCCTTGCAGCGTCCCTTGCGCATAGCCCTCGGCCCAGATCAGCCCCTGCAGTGATTTAAGCGGTCCGATCTTGCGATCCGCATCATGCCATTCGGCCAGCAGCGCAGTGCAGCCCGCAAGGTCGAGCGCAGGCTCGCCCGCCTCTGCCCGCACGTCATCGAGGATCGCTGCAACCCCCGGATCACCCGCATGGGCCGCGACATAGTCCGCCAGCCGCGCGCGGCTGTAAGGAAACAGCACCTCGTGGACGAAGGCGATGCTCGACGTAGTGCCCTCGATATCGGTGAGGATTACGCGGGGTTTCACGCAGCAATACCCTCGTAGAGCGGGATGGCTTCGGCGATCGGGTCGCCGGTGAAGCGCGCCACCCAACCATCGGGCGTGGTGAACAGGCGGATGACCGTGAAGCTCGGCCGCTCGCCGGTGTCGAACCAGTGGTGCGTGCCTGCGGGGACCGCAATCAGGTCCCCCGCCGTGCATTCGAGCGCGTGGACCATGCCGCCCGCGTGAATGTAGAACAGGCCTGCGCCCTCGACGAAGAAGCGCACTTCGTCATCATCATGGATGTGCTCGGCGAGGAACTTGGCGCGAAGGTCAGTGCGCTGGGGGTGATCGGGGGCGAGCCGCAGCACATCGCAGCTCTGGTAGCCGCCGCGCGCCTTCAACTTGTCGATGTCGCCCGCATAGGCCGAAAGGATGTCGTCATCGCTCGCATCCCCGGCGAGCGGCGTGCTGGCGTCCCAGCGCTCGAGCACGATCCCGTGCGGGGCGAGCGCGGCGGCGATGGCGCCGTGGTCGGACAGGCTCTGGCGGACCGCATGGGGCGCCGCGTCGTCATATTGCGTCAGGCTGGTCACTTGCATGCTCCTTCACGCTTCAATTCCTCCCACGCGCAGGTGAGCAGGAATTCGATGGCTTCGATGAGGTTCTCGGCGGCGTCCATTGTCGGGCCCCAGCCATAGAGGCCATGGCCGCGGATGTAGAAGGCGGGCACGATGGGCTGCTGCGCGGCGATCAGGGGCCGCAGCTCCTCCGCCATCGCCGCCATGTCCTGGCTGTTGTTGACCAGCGGGATGACGATGCTGGTGTCATGCGTGTCGGTGCCGGGGAAAATCTTGAGCAGCTCGTAGCCGGTCAGCGTGATCCGGTCACCCAAAGCGCGGCTCAGCACCGTGCCGCTCACCGAATGGGTGTGGAGCACCGCCCCGGCACCCGCATCCAGCTCATAGACGAGGCAATGCAGCAGCGTTTCGGCCGAGGGGCGCTTGGCATCGAGCGCGCGGCCTGCGCCATCGACCCGCATCACGCCGTCCGCCGTCAGCCGTCCCTTGTGTGCGCCGGAGACGGTGACTGCGATGCTACCATCGGCCAGCCGCACCGAGTAATTGCCCGCGGTGGCTGGCGCCAGCCCGCGCGCATCGAGGCGGCGGCCGGTCTCGACAATCAACTGGGCGGCAGCGGCGAAGTCCATCAGATCAGGCTCTTGCGAAAGCGCGCCAGACGTTCGACCGCCGCGTCCAGCGTGTCGTCCCCCTTGGCGAAACAGAGGCGGACATAGCCGGTCAGAGGTTCTTGCGCATAGAAGGAACTGATCGGGATCGCGGCAACCCCGGCCTCCGGGATCGACCGCTCGCAAAAGTCCGCGTCGGAGAGCGTGATGCCCGATGCGGCAAGGTCGATGGTCACGAACCAGGTCGCCGCCCCGGCGAGCACCACATAGCCTGCCTGCCGCAGCCCCGCGATCAGCCGCGCCCGGCCTCCGTTGTAGCGCGCGCGGTGGGCGGCATGCCAGGCGGCGGGCAGCTCCAGCCCCTCGGCCACCGCCCATTGCAGCGACGGCGGAGTGGTGAAGGTGAGGAACTGGTGGCTGGCGCTCATCGCGTCGATCAGCTTTGGCGCGGCGCAGGCCCAGCCCACCTTCCACCCCGTGAGCGAAAAGATCTTGCCCGCCGAGCCGATCTTGATCGTGCGCTCGCGCAAGGAAGGCACCGCCAGCGGCGAGACATGCGCCGCACCGTCGAACAGCATCGCTTCCCAGACTTCGTCGCACAGGAGGATGACATTGTGCCGCTCGGCCAGCTCGCCCACCGCTTCCAGCGTGGCACGGTCGAGCATGCTGCCGGCGGGGTTGTTGGGGGTGTTGAGGATCAGCAGCCGGGTGCGGTCGCTGATGGCCGCCGCGAGCGCATCCAGCGGCAGCGTCCAGTCAGGCGGCGTCAGGTTGACGAACCGTGCAATCCCCCCGGCGCGCAGCACCAGCGGCAGATAAGCATCGTACAGCGGCTGGACGAGAACCACCTCGTCCCCCGGTCGCACCAGCGACAGGATCGCGGCGGCCAGCGCCTCGGTCGCGCCGGAGGTGACGAGCACCTCGCGCTCGTCCAGCGCCAGCCCCTGCTCGCGGGCATAGAAGCTTGCGATCGCCTGGCGCAGCGCCGGCAGCCCCCGCATCGGCGGATACTGGTTGCTTTTGCTGGAAAGCGCGCGCTGGGCGGCCTCGATCAGCTCGGGCGGATCGGCGAGATCGGGAAAGCCCTGCCCCAGATTGATCGCACTGCTCTCGGCCGCGGCGCGCGACATCCGCTCGAAAATCGTCGTCGCCGGAGCGGCGAGCCCTTCAATCACCGCCATGTATCGCTCGCGTCCTTGCCGAGGCCGGCGTCTCTATGGCGGCGCAATGACGCCCGCGCAACCACGGCCGAAGCTTTGGGATTTCTGCTTGGGAGGCAGGGGGCGCCGGCCGCAACCGCTTGCCGACCTGCGATATGGTGCTGCTGGGGAGGATTGAACTCCCGACCTCACCCTTACCAAGGGTGCGCTCTACCACTGAGCTACAGCAGCGCCGGAAACAGGCGCGCCCTATTGTCGCGCCGC
>JAIYEK010000235.1 GCA_027487015.1 Erythrobacteraceae bacterium
ACGCCGAAGGTGGACGAATTCCTCGGCACCAAGCCCGTCCCGCGCTGGCGGCGCTGGATGAAGTTCTGGCTTCCGGCGCTGATCCTGATCGCGCTGGCACTGCTCATCGCCCGCTGCTCCGCCGAGGCGCCAGGGCCCGATTACATCACTGAGCCGGTCACCCAGGCCTCGCTCGCGCTGTCGGTGACAGCGACCGGCAACCTGCGCCCGACCAATCAGGTCGAGGTCGGCGCGGAAGTGACGGGTCCGCTCGATTCGGTGCTGGTCGATGTCAACGACCGGGTCACCAAGGGGCAGGTAATCGCGGTGATCAACACCGAGATCATCGACCAGCAGATCGCCCAATCGCGCGCCAACGTGAACGCGGCGCGGGCGGCGCTTGGGCAGGCACAGGCGACCTTCGATATCGATACGGTGCAATTGAAACGGCTCGAGGAAGTGCGGCGGCTTTCGGGCGGGCGCGTGCCCTCGCAGATCGAGCTTGAGCAAGCCCAGGCCGCCGTCCAGCGCGACCGCGCGACGCTGGCGTCCGCGCGCGCCAATATCCAGGCCGCCGAAGCCTCCTTGAAGGCCAACCTCACCACCCGCAGCCGTGCCGTGATCCGCGCGCCGGTGAACGGCGTGGTGCTCGCCCGCCGGGTCGAGCCGGGGCAGACCGTGGTCGCCGCCTTCAACACCGTCACCCTGTTCGTGATCGCCGAGGACCTTTCAGAAATGCAGCTGCGCGTGGCCATCGACGAGGCTGACGTCGGCCAGGTCAAGCCGGGGCAAGGCGCGACCTTCACCGTCGACGCCTATCCCGGCCGCCGCTTCCCGGCGGTGCTCCAACGGGTCGATCTGGCTTCGAAGAGCACGGTAGAGGGGTCGTCCGGCGGCAGCGGCGGCGCGGCCGCCTCGGCCTCGGGCAATTCGGTGGTGAGTTACGAAGCGCGGCTCGATGTCCGCAACCCCGAAGGCCTGCTGCGCCCGGGCATGACCGCAACCGCGACCATTGAAACGCAGAATACCGGCTCCGCGCTGCTGGTACCCAATGCCGCGCTGCGCTTCCGCCCCGATGCCAAGAAGGAGGAAGGCGGCGGGGTGTTCCAGCCGCAGATCGGGCTCGAGGATGGCAAGCAGCAGGCCAGCATCGGCGAAGGCAGCCGCCAGCAGGTGCAGGTGCTGCAGGCTGACGGCACGCTCAAGGCAATCGAAGTTATCACCGGCCGTAGCGATGGGCGGCTGACCGTGGTCCGGGGCAAGGACTTGAAGTCCGGCATGAAGGTCGTCACCGGGGTCAAGGCGGCCACTCCGTGACCGGAGCGCCGTTGATCGAGCTGAAGGGGATCACCAAGACCTTCGGCACTGGGGCGGCGGCGTTTCAGGCGCTGAAAGGCGTCGATCTCACCATCACGCGCGGCGAATTCGTAGCGGTGATGGGGCCTTCGGGCTCGGGCAAATCGACGACGATGAACATCCTCGGCTGCCTCGATGTGCCCACGGGGGGCGTGTTCCGGTTCAGGGGCGTGGAAGTGCAGAAGCTCGACCGCGACCAGCGCAGCCTCTTGCGGCGGCGCTATCTCGGCTTCGTGTTTCAGGGCTTCAACCTGCTCGCCCGCACCACCGCGCTCGAGAATGTCGAACTGCCGCTGCTCTACCGCGGCGAGAAGAAATCGGTGCGGCGCGCAGCGGCAATGCACGCGCTCGATCAGGTCGGCCTTGCGCCCTGGGCCGAGCACACCCCGGCCGAGCTTTCGGGCGGTCAGCAGCAGCGCGTCGCCATTGCCCGCGCGCTGGTGACGCAGCCGGACGTGCTGCTCGCCGACGAGCCGACCGGCAACCTCGACTCCGAACGCTCGGTCGAGATCATGCAGCTGCTCCAGCGCTTGAATGGCGAGGGCATCACCATCCTGATGGTCACGCACGAGGAGGAAATGGCCACCTACGCCGGCACCATCGTACGGTTCCGTGACGGGCTGGTCGAGCGGATCGAGCGCGGGGCGCTGGCGGACGCGGGGGTGTCGGTCTGATGCTCGGCACCTCGATCCTCCTCGCGCTGCGTGAAATCCGGCGCCACATATTGCGCTCGATTCTGACGACGCTCGGGATCATCATCGGGGTCGCCGCGGTGGTGACGATGGTGACGCTCGGCAACGGGGTGACCGCCTCGGTGCAGGAAGAGATTTCCTCGCTGGGTGCGAGCAACTTCATCGTCTTCCCGGTGCGCACCGACCGCGGCACCATCCGCCCCTTCGACGAGGCCGATGTGCGCGCTGTCGGCCAGCAGATCGCCGGTGTGCAAATTGCCGCCGGGCAGGTGTCGGCCAATGCCACCGCCTTCTACAACGGGCAGGATTGGGACACGCGGATACAGGGCGTGACCAATGCCTTCCTCGAAGCCCAGTCGGTCAAGATCGCCGAGGGGCGGCCCTTCACCCGCGAGGAGGAGGAAGCGGGCAAGAACGTCTGCATGCTCGGCCTCAAGGTGCGCGAGGCGATCTTCCCGCCCGCCACCAGCCCCTTGGGCGCGCGGATGCGGCTCGGCAATGTGTCCTGCGAGGTGATCGGCCTGATCGAGGAGCGCGGGCAAGGCGGCAACGGCGCGGACGACGATGATGCGGTCTATCTGCCGCTCAAGAACGTCCAACGCCGGTTCCGCGGCAACGAGAATCTCGATTTCTTCGTGGTCAAATACGATCCCTCCTATTCCTCCAAGACAGTGCAGGATGCGCTGGTCGACCTGCTGCGCGAGCGGCGGCTGCTGCAGGACGGCGTGCCCAATGATTTCAACGTGATCGACACCGCGCAGGTCAATCAGGCGCTGGGCGCTGCGACCGGCGCGCTGACCGCGATGGTGGCAGTGATCGCCTCGATCAGCCTCTTGGTCGGCGGCATTGGGATCATGAACATCATGCTCGTCTCGGTCACCGAGCGCACCCGCGAGATCGGCATCCGCCTCGCCATCGGCGCGCTCGCCCGCGAGGTGCGGCTGCAATTCCTGACCGAGGCGGTGGTGCTCTGCGCGCTGGGCGGGCTGGTCGGGATCGCGCTGGGCTTTGGTGCCTCAATCGGGCTGGCGGCGGCGATTGACGTGCCCTTCGTGTTCGATCCGGGGATCAACATCCTGAGCTTCCTCTTCGCGGCCGGAATGGGGGTCGTGTTTGGATACTACCCCGCCAGCCGCGCATCGAAACTCGATCCCATCGACGCGCTGCGGCACGAGTGACCGGCGGGAAGCGGCGGCGTTGGCGCGCC
>JAIYEK010000099.1 GCA_027487015.1 Erythrobacteraceae bacterium
ACGATGCAGGACATCATCGACGTCCACTTCCCCGGCATCCAGAAGACGCTGGTGAAGAAGGCGATGGATATCTTCTACGACCTGCGCGAAGTGCCGGGCCTCAAGAAGAAGCCCTCGACCAGCGAGCTGCTCGACTGGCTGAAGCTGCTGCTTAACGAAGACATGCCGCTCGACGTTCTGCAAAACAGCAACCCTGCGAGCGCGATCCCGCCGCTGCATGGCGCGCTCTTGAAGAACGAGCAGGACATCATGCTGTTCGAACGCCTCGCCTTCATGGCCCGCCGCAACCCGAGCTGAGGCGGAGCGCTTGCGCTTCCTCAGGCGCCTGTTCGGCAAATCGGAACCGCCGGAGCGGGACGAAGACCGTTTCGCCCGGCGTCTGGTCGACGCGCTCGCCGCAGCCCACCCAGAAATCCACGTCGCCTATGATCCGGAGCGGTTCGAGCTGCTCCACGTCGATGAGGCGGCGAGCGGCCAACGCATGTTCCTCGCCAACGGCTTCGCCGAGTACCAACGTCTCGACCCACCCGAGCAAGGCGTCCACATCGACAACCTCGTCCGCTTCATCGCCGAAAGCCGCAGCCCCGCACCGACCGGAGAGGCCGCGCTCGACCTGTTGATGCCGGTCGTGCGCGCGCGGGCCGATCTGCTTGCGGTGACATCGCAACAGCAGGGCGATTTCGCCTATGCGCGCGCCTCGCGCCCTTTTTGCGAAACGATGCTGGTGATGCTGGCGGTGGACACGCCGGCGGCAATCCGGCTCGTAACGGATGCCGACCTCGATGAGCTTGGCCTGACGTTCGATGACGCGCTTGGGATCGCGGTTGGCCATCTCGACGAGCGCGGTTCGCACAGCTTCGGGCGGCTTGCTGAAGCGACCTTCGTCACCACCTGCGGCGACTATTACGACGCCTCACGCGTGCTCATCCCGGAACTCTTCGCGCAAGTGCCGGTCAGGGGCAATCCGGTGGCCATCGTCCAGGCACGCTCTGCGGTGCTGGTGACGGGCAGCGAGGACATCGAAGGACTGGCCATGATCGCCGGCTTCGCGCTCGAGGACTTCGACCAGAACGAACGCGCGGTGGCGCTGAACCCGATCGAACTGGTGGACGGCCAATGGCGTCCCTTTGCCACCAGATCGCATCACCCGCAGGTGCTGCGCAACCTCATGCCCAACCAGATCGCGTGGTCCTACAACGCCACTCAGGCCGTGGTGCAGGAACTGCTTGGTGACGACATCTTCGTTGCGACGGCGTTGCTAGTCAATCAGGACGGCCGAACCGCCACGGCGGCAAGCTGGGCCGCGGGCGTGCCGACCGCCTGCCCGTTGGTCGATGCGCTGCTGATCGAAGCCGACGGCGATTTTCCGCAGATGTGTCGCAGCCTCGATGACGTGCTTAAAGTGTGCGGGCCATTCGCGGAGGTGACCGCTTTCTCGCATCCGCCGCGCTGGATGCTCCCTAGCCGCATGACCCCGGAGCAGCGCGCGGAACTGACCGCCAACTATCCCGAGCACATTTTCTTTCCTGACGCATAAGCATGAGTGGCCCGAACCACGGCAGATGCCAGAGCAGCCATGCGAATGCAGCCTCTGTTTTGGACTTGTGCTAACTCACCGCGAAACATGCGATCCCGGCGCGCTTCAGCGCCTTGCAGGTCGCGTGGGCATCGGGTGCCGAGGCGCGCAGGCGGTAGTACTGCTTGCCGTTCACCACTGCCGGGACAATCGCCATCTGCATGGCACGCAGTTCGGGCCGCTGTCCTGACAGCGCCTTCCACTGCGCGCTCGCTTCGGCCGGAGACAAGGCGGCGGCGAGCTGGATCGTCTGGCCACCCGTTGGGGTCGGCCCCGTCGCGATAGTCCGGGCAGCCGGGATGCGTACGGGCGGCGGCGTAGCGGGTGCGGGAGCCGGAGCCGGCACGGGAACAGGTGCGGCCGCCGCGAGCGCGGGGCGTTCGCGCCGCAGCAGTGCTGGCGCGATCGGGACCACCGCATTGCTGGCCCGCGCAAGCGTCAGCGCAGCCGCCCCGTCCGCCAGCGGCTCATCGACGATGATGACCGCGCTCGAGGCCATCTCGGTAATCTTGAACAGCTCGCTCGCGAATTCGGTCGGCACCCTGATGCACCCGTGCGAGGCGGGGTATCCCGGCAGGCGGCCGGCGTGGATCGCAATGCCGCCCCAGGTCAGCCGCTGCATGTAAGGCATCGGCGCATTGCTGTAGAGGTTCGAGCGGTGATGCCGCTTCTTCTGGAGGATCGCGAAGGTGCCGGTCGGGGTGCGCTTCCCGCGCTTGCCGGTGGAGACCGGGCTCGACCGCCACAGCACGCCGTCGCGAAACACGTGCATCTGCTGCGATTTGAGGCTGATCATGATGACAACGCCGCTCTGGAGCACATCACCGACCGTCCGTTGTAGCGGCGGCGCCGGTGCCTGCGCGGGTGGCGGAGCCGGTTCGGAGGCCCGCGCGGGCGCGCTCCCGGAGGAGCCGATCACGGCGCCCGGCATATTCGATAGGCTGGCGAAGGCCAGAAGCGCGGCCGGCAGCAACCAGAGACTGTGGAGCCGCAAGCGCAGCACGGCGCACCTCCGTTAACCATGAAAGTTAACGGTTAATGCCTCGCGCTTACCTCGGCAAGCGCTGTTCGGGATTTCTCCGCTCAGTCGAAGCTGTAGGCGAGCTCGAAATCGCCCCAGCGCCGTCCGCCGAAGACCAGCGGGACGTAGACATTGCGCACCACCACATAGCTGTCGCCGTCGCCCTCCTGGCGATAGACCGCCATCATGTAGGGCGCGCTCGAGACCTTGGCCTTGCGGTCGATCGCTTCGAGC
>JAIYEK010000194.1 GCA_027487015.1 Erythrobacteraceae bacterium
ACAGGCTTCAAGCTGCAGAACCAGCTCGCCATCGCCGCCAAGCGTAACAGCGACACCACTGCTGATTTCCTCGCCGCTGACGAGATCAACCGCCAGCCCGATTACAACATCGCCGACGCCTTCCGCCGCGCGCCCGGCGTGTTCGCGATCTTCGACGAGGACGAAGGCCGCTATGTCGGCATCCGCGGGCTCAATGCCGATTTCACCGTCGCTCAGCTCGAAGGCGCGCTGATCGCCACGGCCGAGCGCGGCAACCGCCGGGTCAATCTGGAACAGGTTCCCTCGAGCGCGGTCAAGCGGCTGGAAATCTTCAAGTCGCGCACCGCCGATCTGGAAGGCAACGCCATTGGCGGGACAATCAACCTCGTCACCCGCTCGGCCTTCGATACCAACGGGCTGTATCTCGCCGGATCGGCAGCGGTGGGCTATACCGACAACCAGAATGTGCCGGGCGAGGGTTTTGGCCGCTCGGGCGACAACGGCCTGTCCTATCGCGGCGAGTTCACCTTCACCGATACCTTCGCCAATGACATGGTCGGCGTGGTGCTGTCGGGCGCCTACCTCCAGCGCCGCCGCGACCAGCAGCGGTTTTCCGCCGGGGGCTACAGTTCGGTCCCGCTCAACACCTTCCCCACCGCTTCCAGCGTGATCTATCAGGGCTATCCCAACACCATCGAACGCTTCGGCGGCTTTGCCAAGATCGAGTTCCAGCCGACCGAGCGGTTCCAGCTTGATGCGCTCGTTTCGCGCTATACGCAGGAGGACACCGAGCTGCGTCTGGGCCAGCAACTCAACCTGCGCGGCACACAGACCGTCAACGGCGCTGCCAACAATTTCGCGCAAGGGCAGGCCTTCATCCGTTTCAACGACTTCTTCATCGACAAGCCGCTGTTCACCACCCAAACGCATCTCAAGTGGGAGCCGGCTGATGGCCACGTGATCAAGGCCGCCGCCAGCTATTCCGAGGCGACTTTCCACGAACCGTCGAACGAAATCCTGTTCACCACCGCCAACAATCTCACCGCGCTGGGCGGTTCCTATGTGTTCGAAGATCTGGCGCCGGTCATCACCGTCAACGATCCGGCGTTCTTCGGCAATGCAGCCAATTATCCCTTCACCAACTACATCTTCTACGAACAGTTCAGCGATGATTTCGTGGAGGAATATTCCGCCGATTACAGCTACAACCGCGCCCGCGGGGATCGCGGGTTCGGCATCGATGCAGGGGTGCAGCTGCGCGACAACCGGCGCGTGTTCGACGAGGACCGCTCAACCTTCCGCCTGAGTGCGGGTAACACGCTCGACGCGCGAAACTTCGTGCGCAGCGAGCCCTTCAGCGGACCGTTCAACCAGTATAATCAGCTGATCCTCGATGGCGCGGCGTTCCTTGATTTCTTCGGTGCCAACCGCGGCCTGTTTGGCGAAACCATCGCGAACACCGCCGCCGATTACGTTTTCGATGAACAGGTCTTTGCAGCTTACGGGCAGCTGGCTTACCGGGGCGACAATTTCAACATCCTCGCCGGGCTGCGCTACGAAGCGACCGACACGCTGGTCGAACGCCAGCGCACGGTTTCGGGCGTGGTGACGCGGGTCGAGCGTACCAGCAGCTATGACAACTGGCTGCCTTCGATCACGGGATATTTCGATATCACCGACAACCTGCGCCTTCGCGCTTCGTGGTTCAAGGCTGTTGGGCGGCCCAACCCGATCGATCTGGCCGGTTCGGAAAGCGTCACGATCGGCGGTGACGGGATTCCGCAGCTGTCGCGCGGCAATCCCGATCTGCAAGCGCGCGAGGCCGACAGCTTCGATGCCAGCCTCGAATATTATCTCGCGGGCGATCAAGGGCTGATTGCCTTCGCCGTGTTCCACAAGGACATCGCTAACGAGATCTTCCGCTTTCAGGACGATGAAACCATCGACGGCGTGCTCACCCGCGTCACCCAGCCGCGCAACGTGTCGCAAGCGCGGCTGACCGGGTTTGAGCTCAGCCTTGTGCTGAACGATCTGGGGGAGATGGTGGGCTTTCTTCCGGGCCTTGGGGCATCGTCCAACTTCTCCTATTTCGACGGCAAGATCGATGTGGTGGGCAATGCCGGGGTGGTGCTGCGCGAAGTCGATCAGCTTCTCCAGCAACCCAAGACCGTCTTTAATGCGGCGCTGTTCTATGATCGGGGACCGTTCGAAACCCGCTTCACCTATGCCCGGTCGAGCAGCTTCCCGACGGCTATTTCCAGCTCGGCGGTGGCGGATACGGATCGCATCGACGAGGCGTTCTGGCAGCTTGACTGGACGGGTCGTTTCAAGCTGACCGAACAGTTTCAGCTCACCGCCGAGGTTCGCAACGTTACCAATGAGACCAAGGGCAACCTGCAAACCAATCCGATCGGCAATGCCATTCAGGACTTCAGCATCTATGGGCGCACCTATTTTGCGGGCGTCGCGTTCAAGTTCTAGGCGCAATCCCCGGTGCGCGGGCGGCTGTCGCGGGCCGCGCACCGGAGACGTTTTTTGTCATCACGCGGAGCTGCGCTTGTGAAATTTGGTTTCCTGCCACACGCTTGGGCACTGCTGACCGTGCTGGCAGCGGCCTCGGCCTGTGCCGCCACCGCGCGGCCGTCCGTCGCCCGGGCCGAGCCCGCACCCACGGCTCCATCGGCGGCCCATCCCGGCGTCCGTGTTTTGACCATGACCCGCAGCGGCGAGCATCTGTTCGTGGCGCAGATTCTCGAACTCGATCTCACGCGCCCCGATCTCGCGCTGGTCACGACCCCGCGTGATGCCAGCGGCGGCATGGAGTTCGTCGCCCGGCGCACCACCACCTACCTCGCCCAAGTCCGCGCGCTGGCGGCGGTCAATGCGAGCTATTTCCTGCCCTTTGCCGGGGGCAGCAAAGGCGGGGAGGATTATTACCCGCATGAAGGCCAGCCGGTGAACGCCTCGGGCGCAGTGATCGCCGATGGCGCGGTGGTCTCCCCGGTCGAGACCGATCTCGATATCCGGGTGAATGCGATTGTGTGCTTTGATCGCCTCGCGATCCTGATCGCTGACGGACAGTCCTGTCCGGCAGGCTTCGACAACGGGGTTGCGGCGGGCCCGCGCCTGCTTGCCGATGGCACACGGCGCAGCTTTGCCGCCTACGACAACAATTACGCTGCCACCGCGCAACCGCGCACCGCAATCGGGGTATCGGCGGATGGCAAGCGCGGCTGGATCGTGGTGATCGACGGGCGCCAGGCCGGTTACAGCGACGGCGCGACACTTGAGGCGCTGACGAGCCTGTTCCTCGAATTGGGCGCCAGCAATGCGATCAATCTCGACGGGGGCGGATCGAGCACCCTCGCCATGGCGGGCGCTGACGGCGTGCCGGTGATCGTCAATCGTCCGATCCACACCGGCGTGCCGGGCCGCGAACGCCCGGTGGCCAATCATATCGCGCTCGTGCTAGTTCCCAAGGATCAGTAAGGGAGACCGTCATGCGAGCCATTGCTGCTGCTTCCGTCATGGTCGCCCTTGGTCTGGGGCTCGCTGCCGAAGGCGCCGGGGCTCAGCGCCGATTTCCCGATGACTGGCCGGTCTACGCCCCGCCCCCCGTAGAGCAGCTGCAGGCAACCGAGACCGCCCGGTTCGCTGCGCCCGAGGCTGGGCAAGGCGTGGCTGTCGATAGAGAGCACGTTTATGCCATCGGCAATTTCGTCATCGCCCGCTACGACCGCACCACCGGCGCGCGCGAGGCGATCTGGCGCGGAGCACGGGGCGGGCTGATCGGGCACCTCAATTCCTGCTTCGTCGAGGCGGGCGAGCTGTGGTGCGCCAATTCCAACCACCCGCGCCTGCCCTTTGCCAATTCGATCGAGATCTTCGATGCGGCCACCCTCGCCCATCGGCGCACGGTGCCGCTCGGGATCATGGACGAAGGCTCGCTGGTGTGGTTCGACCGGCTCGGCAAGGACTGGATCGTGGGCCTTGCGCAATACAACGACCAGACAGGCCTGCCGTTCAAGAACAACACCTTTGCAGGCGTCCAGCTGCATGACGAGCGTTGGCGCAGGCTCGGCGGCTGGGCGCTGCCCGACAGCGTGATCGCGCTGATGGCCCCGCAGGCGGCCTCGGGCGGAGCGATCGGGCCGGATGACTTGCTTTACCTGATGGGCCATGATCGGCCAGAGATGTACGTCCTAGCCCGGCCGCGGATGGGGCCTTACCTCATCCACGTCGCCACGATCGCCATCGCCGCCGAGGGCCAGGCCTTCGACTTCGACGAAAGCCGCCCCGGCGAGGTCTGCGCGATCAGCCGTCCGGCGCGCGAGATCCGCTGCTTCCGCCTGCCCGCCGTCACGCTCGGCAGCGAGGACGCGTTGCGCTTTACCGCCGAGCCTACCGGGGGTTGACGGTTGAAGGCGGGGTGCTGATCGGGCCGCTGTCGGTGAGCAGGATGCCGCTCTGCCGGTCATAGCGCAGCGTTTCCACCAGTGGCCCGGTGCGCACGGTGACGATGCCCTTGGCCATGTCGTCCGTCACGCTGATCCGCACCGGCGCCGCGCCGCCGCAGCTGAGATCGACCCCGAGGTGAAAGCCGCTGCCCGCCGGCGCGAGCAGGCAGGTCTCCCCGGTCGGCCCGGCCAGCACCAGCGCGCCTTCGGGCGTGATCGTGTGGGTATAGGCCACGCGGCCTAGCCGGTCGATGGTGGCAAAGGGCGTGCCCCGCTCATAGGTCTGCGCCGGGCCGGGCAGGCCTCTGATCCCGGCGCGGTTATGGCTGAGCAGCCCTTCGGGCGTGAGGTAGAAGTGCGAAATCTGGGTCCCGATATTGTTCGCCCAGCGCAGATGCATGTGCACATGCGGGGGCGCATCGGTGTGGGCGGCGGGGAAATTGGTATCGAACCCCATCAGCATGATCTGGCCGATCCCCTCACGCGCGACATAGTCGCCGAGCCGCAGCCGGCGGATCGCCTCGCGCTGGGCAAAGGTGAGGTTATCGGCGGCGCGGCGTTCCACTTCGGGGAACGGCCCTTCGGCATAGGCCCCGGCGCGGCGCACCGGATCGCCGTGCTCCATCCTGAGCGACACGCCGGTCTCGGTGATCTCGGTGGCAAAGGCCCCGGCCCATAACGCGTCCTCGGCGAGCGGGGGCAGTTCGAGCGTCAGCGTGCCGTCCACCGCACGGGTTAGCGCCAGTTCCTGATCATTGACAAAGGCCCGCGCCGCATCGCCCGGCGCAGCCCTGAAGGCGAGCGTCAGGAACCGTGCGCGCGGCACGCGCAGTTGCAGGATCGACTCGCGCGGATTGAACCGCTCGAACGCCGGATCGTGCAGCTGGGTGCAGGCGGCGCAGCTTGCCGCCACAAAGGTGACCTGCGCGCGGGTGTTGGTGCCGGGTGCGGGCAGAAACTTGATCAGCACCGTCACCCGGTCTTCGTCCGGCCATGGCGCGGCCGCAGCAGATTCATCCGCCGTGGCTGCCGCCGGCCCCGCAAGCACGGCCAGCACCAGCGCCGCCACCCATACAGACCCCCGCATCACGGCCGCCACGAGACACCGAGCCAGTAGATCGTGCCCACCGGGAAGGCATTATTGAGATAGGCGCGGTCCGGCCCCTGCCGCACGATGAAAGGCTCCTCGGTGATGTTCTGCCCCTGGAACACCACGTCGAAATTGCGCTTCAGCGCCACCCGCAGCTGCACGTCGAGCTGGCTGCGCGGTTCCTGAAACAGGTCGCGCTCGGGCGTGTCCTGGTTGGCCTGTTGCAGCGCGCGGCCGATGCGGTTGTAGGACAGCCGGGCTTCGACGGGCCCGTTGTTGTAGAAGGCGGTGAGGTTGGCGATGTATTCGGGCTGCTGGATCAGCCCGCTGGTGTCGCGCAGCGCAGGCGCGCCTTGCGTGATCGCCGCGCGGCTGCTGGGCAATTCGAACGAGCCGTCAAGCAGGGTGAAGTTGGCATTGATCCCGAGGCCAGAAAGCCAATCAGGAAGAAAGCCGAAACTGTCCTGCGTGTAGCCGATTTCCAGCCCCTTGATCTCGGCCGTGCCCGAATTGAGCGGGGCGTTGATCGTCACATCGGGGTAGAGCACGCCCTGGAAGGTGGTCGGCTCGCCCGCCTGTGTGCCGTTGAAGATCTCGTTGCGGATGTCCTTTTTGAACACCGCGATCGAGAACAACCCGTTGGGCAGATAATATTCAAAGGACAGATCGTAATTGAGCGCCTCGCGCGGGAGGAGGCCCGGGTTGCCGGTGTTGATCGTCAGCGTGCCCGGCAGCGAACCGATGCCGAAGGTGGTGCGCGCCGCATATTGGGCAAAGTCGGGGCGGCCGATGGTCTTGGAGAAGCCCGCGGTGAGGCGCATGTCTTCGGTGATGCGCCAGGTCGCCAGCGCCGAGGGCAGCCAGAAATCATAGGACGCGCTGCGGCTCACCGGCTCGAACTGGGTCGCGCCAGCGGTGGTCGGCACCTGGAAGGTGTCGATGTCGACATTGGTGCTGTCATAACGCAGGCCGGCGATCAGCGTGAAGGCGTCGCTGCGCAGCAGGCCCTGCAGATAGGGGGCGACAATCGTTTCCTTGTCGCGGAAATCGTCGGCAAAGTTGTTGGCGCGCTGATCGGTGGCGACGAACAGGCCGGGGTTGAGCGCGAGGAAATCGCGCACCTGCACCGGGTCGATTACCAGATAGGGCGTCACGGCATGATCGCGCGAAGGGAAGCGGTCGGGGAAGATGAAAGTGGTCAGCCCCCCGATCTGCGCCTGCGCGGCGGCATTGGCCGAAGTCAGCTCGTCGTAGATGACATTGAAGGACTGGATGTTCTGCGTCAGCGCAAGGCCGGTGCGCACGCCCAAGCCACGATCATCCGCCCCCGCGTTCCAGGCCAGCTCCGCTGCGCCGTAATAGAGCTGCGCATCGGCCAGCCGGAAGATGTCGCGGACATAGAGCAGCTGGTAATTGGCCGGATCGGTGCCGCGGTTGGGATCATTATGGGTCGCCACCGGCGCGCCGCCGACGATCTGGTAAGTGTAGCCGAATGGCGCGGTGTTGACCGATGCCACCCGCCCCGGGGTGACGGTGGAAACCCACTTGTCGAAGATCCGCTGCTCGACATAGCTCGCGTCCGAATAAGAGCCGGTGAGGTTCAGCATCACATTGTCGGCCAGCGCGAAATTGCCCTTGGCGGTGGTGAGATAGGTCTCGCGCACCTGCGGCTGCCTGACAATCCCCTGCTGCAGGTTGCCCGTAGCAAAAGTGCCGCTGGTGGCGGTGACATTGCTCGGCGCGCCGCCGGGGCCGGTCAGCACCTCAGCACGGAATTCCTCGTCCTCGTCGCGGTAATAGCCCGCGAACAGCGAGATCTGGCTGCGCTCGCCCAGCGCATATTCGAGCTTGCCGTTGAGCCCGATGCGCGAGCGTTCGTTGTCGAAGCGGAAATCCTGCGGGCGCACCGCGGTCAGGATGCCGTCACGCGACAGCGAGGCAAACGGGGTCTGCGCGCCGGCGGCGGTAAAGTAGGTCCAGCCATTGCCGTTGGTATCGCCGGGAAGCTCGGAAAAGGCCGAGGAATAGAGCTTCTGATATTCGGCCGAGAGCGTGAGGCCGAGATTGTCCTCGGCGCCGAACACGAAACTGCCGGTCGCGTCGATGCGGACATTGGCCTGACGGTCGGCCAGAAACTCACCCGATGAGGTGTTGAGGCCAAGGCTGGCATTGGTCACCAGAAACCGGCCCGACGCCGCATCGAAGGCGCTGCGCGAGACGATGTTGAGCTGGCCGCCGAGGCCGTGGGGATCATATTGCGCGGTGATGGTCTTGATCGCCTCGATCCGCGAAACCAGCGAATTGGGGAATTGTTCAAGCCGCGCGCCGCGCACGGTCCATTCGCTGCTGGCGAGCGGCACCCCGTCGACCGTGATCAGGTTGTAGCGCGGATCGAGCCCGCGGATGGTCACGCGTTGGTAGATGTCGCGGTTCTTGGTGGGATCGAGCCCGCCGACGGTCGACAGGCCTGTTATGCGGCGCGCGGATTCGACGATGTTGAGATCGGGCAGGCGGCCGATGTCGTCCTGGCTGATGGCATCGAGCACGACTTCGGCATTGCGCTTGGCCTCGACCGCAGCGCGGTTGGCGGCCTTGTAGCCGGTGACGACGATATTTCCGCCCTCGCCCTCATCTTCGCTCGTCTCAGCCGCCTGCGCCCACAGCGGCGCAGCACCGAGCGCGGCGGCGGAGGCCAGCGCAGTGGTGACGAGCAGGCGGATGGCGCGCGGCCGAATCGGTGAAATCATTTTTATGTGCCCCTGATTGCGTTATGGACATAATATATAACATTGTGCATGAAATTATTGTGACACTCAGGTGGCCCACTGGATTTGCAAGCGTTCCCTGCGATAGTGGCGGGACCGGATGGGCGAGAAGCGGAGACGAGATTGGCAATACGAGCACAGCGCATCCCCGCAGCCCTTGCGCGCCTCACCCAGCGCGAGCGCGAGCTGCTGGCACTGATCCGCGATGTCGGGCCGATCACCCGCGCCGCGCTGATCCAGCGCAGCGGCTTGTCCGGCCCGGCGGTGTTCCGCGCGACCGAGGAGCTGGCGGCCAAGAATTATCTGGCGATCGGTGAACCGGTCGCATCCGGGCGGGGTCAGCCGAGCAATCTGGTCGGGCTCAACCCAGATGCGATGTTCACGCTCGGGCTTTCGGTGATGAACGATTTCGCCGAGGCCGCGATCATGGACCTGACCGGCGCGGTGCGGGTGGTGGCCGATGTCTCGGCGCCCGGTATGCGGCGCGCCGATGTGCTGCGCGGCGCGCGCGACTTTCTTGAAACCAACATCGCCGATGGCCTGCCGCGCGCCGCCTTTGCCGGGGTCGGGGTGGCGCTGGCGGCCTTTTTCGTCGCGGGCGGCCGCCTGCTCAATCCGGCCGCCGCGCTCGACGACTGGGCGCTGATCGATCTGGCCGAGGAGGTCGAGGCACTGTTCAACCTGCCGGTCACCATTGACAACATCGCAAATGCGGCGGCGGTGGGCGAATTGATGCTGGGGGTGGGCGCGCAATTTTCCAGCTTTGCCTATGTCAACTTCGCCTTCGGCTTTGGCGGAGGCATGGTGATCGATGGCAGGCCGTGGCGCGGGGTGCATGGCAATGCCGGGGAATTTGCCGGGATGCTGAACGATCTCGGCGTGTTCGTGCCCTCGCTCGAAAGCCTGCGCCTGCGGCTCGAAGCGGCCGGAGTGGCGCTCGGATCGGTGACCGAACTGGTCGAGCGGTTCGACCCGGCCTGGCCGGCGCTGGAGCCGTGGGTGCAGGATGCGGCCGCTTCGATCAACCTGCTCGCCCGGCTGATCGGCGCAGCGACTGACGTCGAGACGGTCGTGCTGGGCGGGCGATTGCCGCCGGCACTTGGCCTGCGCCTCGCACAGGCGGCGCAGATTTCCCAGGCCGAGCGTGACGCTGCCGCCCGCCGCGGGATTTCCCGGCCAGTGCCCCAGGTGGTCCCCGCCGCCATATCGTCACGCGCCTCGGTTATCGGAGCCGCAGCCCTGTCGATGCCCTTCCTGCGGGCCTCCGAAAAGGGCTGACACGGCAACCAGCGCCCAGGCGCGCTGGGTGGGAGACAGGCCCGGCGATGAACCTTGCAGCGCTCTCGATCCATGGCTTCGGGCATTTCGGCAAAAGCCTGCTGTGGGCATCGAGCGTGCTGGTCTTCGCCTTCTACCTGACCGAGGTAGCAGGCCTAGCACCCACGACGATGGGCGGGGTGATGGCATTGTCGTTGACGGTCAACGCGGTGAGCGACCGCTTGATCGGCCAGTTCGCCGGGCAACGTGTCACCACGATAGCGGCAGCAGCCAGATTGCAGCTGGCAGGCGCACTGATTGCTGCGGTGTGCTTTGTCGGCTTTGCACAAACCGCCCTCGTCCCGCCCGGCTGGCGCGCGGAATATGCGCTGGCGTCGCTGGTGATGTTCCGGCTGGGGTATTCGCTTTACGACGTGCCGCAGAACGCGGTGCTGGGCCTGATGGTCGGCACTGACCGGGACCGGTCGCAGCTGTCCGCCACGCGCTATGCCGCGGCAGGGCTCGCCAATATCGTGGTGACCTTGTGCCTGTCGCTGTGGGTGGTGGGCATCGGCCGCGACGACCGGGCCGCAGGATTCATGCTGTTCGCCAATGCTTTTGCCGCTGTCGCGATGATCTCGGCAGCGCTGGTGGCGCTCTATTTCACCAGGGCCGGGAGCCGCGCGGACCATCGCCCGGCTCAGGTCTCCAGCGAAGCCGCGCCGCGCCCGTCTGAGCGCCTGCCTGCCTTGCTGGCGTTCGGTTCGATCGTGGTGTTCTCCAGCTTGATGAGCGTGTTTTCCAAGCTGAAGATCTATTTCGCAGCCTTTGCCTTTCCCTCCGACACCAATGCGGTCGCCTTCCTGCTGGCGGTCGCGCTGGGGCAGGTGCTCACCCAACCGCTTTGGGCATGGGGCGGGCAGCGGCTCACGCTGGTGCGGCTCTATGTGCTTGCCGCAGCATCGGTCATGGGCGGCGGCATCCTGTTCGGGCTTGTCGCGCAGGGTGCCGCAACGCCGCTGCTGGTGGCAGCCTTCGTGTTCGGGGCGACATCGAGCGGGCTCCTGATGGCGATCTGGGCGATCATGGGCAATGTCGCCGGAGCAGACCGCGCGGCTGCCATGCCGCTGTTCGGCCAGTTCACCTTCGCTTCAAAGCTGGCACAGGCGCTCTCGATCGCGGTTGTCGGTCAGGTGCTGGACATGGCAGAATACCGCGATGGCATGGTCGGCCTGGTGATCATCGCCATGACCGCGTCAGTTGTCCTGACCGGTGTGCTGTGTCTGGCGATTGCGCTTGTGATCGGACCGCGCCCCGCCCGGCAATAATGCATGGCGTGCCGTGGCCCAAGGTTCCCGGCCGTCTAGGGGCACCGCAGCCGTTCAACAAGATTTCCGGGAGCGGCGAGGAAGTCCCAGTTTCAGCCAATCTTGGCGATCAGCAGCTTTGTCCGCATCCAGAAAATTGGCCTCCGTGCCGACAATGACCGCGAAAGCAACGCGCTGTGTTCACCACCATTGGCGGAGATTGCCCTACCCGCGCTATCGGAGAGGCTGCCGAAACCTCGACAAACACGCAGCGGTCCATTGGGGGTATCGAGCGTCAATTCAGCCCTAAGGCGATACCCCCAGAATACCCCCAAGCCCTCGAAACGGGATGAATTTACTGGTCGTAAGCCGCTAACCGGCGCTGCTCAAAATCGTGCGAATTCAGCGATTAAGTAGCTGTCTCAAAAGCGGAAGCTCCATGCCGTTCGAGTCCCGCTTTCTAACTTTTTTATCGTTTATTTTCAGATATTTACAAAAGTTGGTAGCGGAGGAGGGACCATTAAATCTAGCGTATAATATTGAATTTTTAAGATATTATCTGAAAAGACCCACAAAATACCCCCAACGCTACCCCCACATTTGACGATGCGGCAAACAGGGCAATTTTCAAGATGACCAGCCAGCATACGGGGGGCGTAATCGCCACATTTCTCTGAAAACTCGTCCCGCGATGCGGCTAGGTTGTCAAACGAGCTCCTTCAGCGCGACATCGGGATCCGCCAACAACGCGGGATCGATCTGGCCGCAGCCGCTTTCGAGCAGCTTCCTCGCCTGCACATAGTCTTTCATCGTCCCCACGCAGTCGAAGGCGATGGGCACCCCGCCCTTCAAGTACACCACGGTGAACTTGCGCGTCTCCGGGTCGCCGCGCACCACCGTCTGGTCGAAGCCGAGGCTCAGCCCCGCAGTCTGGAGCTTGAGATCATACTGGTTCGACCAGAACCACGGCAGCGCGTGATAGGGCTGCTTGTCGCCCATGATCGCGCGGGCGACGGTGGCGGCCATGTCATGCGCATTCTGCACCGATTCCAGCCGGATCACCGCACCATCGGCAAAGTCGTTGGCGTGGGCGGCGCAGTCGCCGATGGCATAGACATCATCCAGCGTGGTGCGGCAGCAGAAGTCGACATCGACCCCGTTCGACCCGACTGCCCCGGCTGCGATCAGAGGCGCGACCGCAGGCACCACCCCGATGCCGACGATCACCATGTCGCACGCGACCTCCTCACCCGTGCTCAGGCGCACGCCGGTGACCCGGCCCTCCGCTTCGCCGAGCACCGCCTGAACCCCGGTGGAAAGCCGCACATCGACACCCTGGCGGCGGTGCTCACCAGCGTAGAAGCTCGACAGCTCCTCCCCCGCCACCCGCGCCAGCAGGCGGGGTAGCGTCTCGACCAGCACCACGTCGCAGCCCAGCTTGCGCAGCACCGCGGTGGCTTCCAGCCCGATATAGCCGCCGCCGATCACCACCGCCCGCCGCGCGCCAGCGGCCAGCGCCGCCATCATCGCATCGGCATCGGACTTGTCTCGCACGTAGAAGACACCGGGCAGCACCGCGCCCGGCACGGGCAGGCGGCGCGGATCGCCCCCGCCCGACCAGATCAGCTTGCCATAGGTGACATGGCTCCCGTCGGAGAGCGTCAAGGTATGCCGCATCGGATCAATCGCGCTCACCGCCGCGCCGAGCCGAAGCGCGATGTCCTTCTCGGCCCAGAACTTCTCGGGCCGGATCATGATCCGCTCGAAGCCCTTATCGCCCGCGAGATACTCCTTCGACAGCGGCGGGCGCTCATAGGGCGGCGCATCATCGCGGCCGATCATCAGGATCGAGACTTCGAACCCGTGTTGGCGCAAGGCGATCGCCGCCTGCGCGCCGCCGTGCCCGGTGCCGACGATTACCACTTCTGCATGGCTGTGATTGGATGCTGTCACGGTCGTCCTGTCCCCTCTTCCGACGAGATTGATGCTAGTCCGGCAGCCATAAGGTCCGGAAAAGTCGATGTCTGATAGTAGTTACCAAGCCGTGCAGCGCTGCCCGGAAGGTTCAGCGTGATGCGGTGCGCTCGCCTTTGCATTTGGCGACAAGAAAATCGAAGAAGCTGCGAGCATTGGTAATGCTCGAGGTGAACTGGTCAGCATGTAATGCTGCTCACGCGCAGAATCCGATCAGAGCGTCGACGACGCCTTCGGGACAATCAAGCGGCGCAAGGTGCGAGGCGTCGAGTTCCTTACCGATGGCATCAGGAATGTTGTTCGTCAGGAACAGGCCATGCGGATCGATCGGGGTCGAGCTGTCGTGCCGACCCGTCACCACCAGCACCGGGCAGGAAATTGCTTCGATCCGCGCTGCCAGATCCATGTCACGGATGGCACAGCCGCATGCGGCATAGGCTTCCGCATCCATTATCAGCAGATTTCGCCGCACCGTTTCTGACAGATCTGGGCGCTGCGCCCGAGTCTGATCCGACAGGAAACGTTGCATCACCATATTAGCGAGCGGGGCCATGCCGTGGCGGCGCACGGTATCCACCCGGTCTGCCCAGGCGGCTGAATCCATGGTCGCCGAGGTGCAGATAAGCGCCGCGCGCGACACCCTGCCCGGCCAGCCCAGCGCCAGCTCCATCGCCACCATTCCGCCGAGCGACACGCCAGCAACGCAAAACGATCGGAGCCCGGCATCATCCGCCACCGCGATGATGTCCTGCGCCAGCCTTCCCATCGTCACGTCACCGCCATCATGGTGCGATGCCCCATGACCCCGGGTATCAATGCGCAGCAGACAAAAGCGCTCGCGCAGCATCGGCAGCGTCGGCTCCCACAGGTCCATGTCGGTGCCGATCGAATTGAGCAGCACCAGTGCTGGATTTGCGGACATGCCCTCGAGCTTCCAGTAAACCTGAGCGCCGGGAACCTGTGTAAATGGCATGGCTCAGTCCGCCTCGTTCGCTAGCCCGCGAAGCGGTGCGCCGGTCTTCTGCCGGACCTCAGCGGCGCTCACTCCTGGGGCAAGCTCGACCAGAGTGAGCCCCCCACCCCCGCGCCGGTCGACGGAAATCACGCACAGGTCGGTGATGATAAGATCGACCACACCCTTGCCGGTCAGCGGCAGATCGCATTTCGGCTTGATCTTGGGTGCACCGTCCTTGGCAGTATGCTCCATCACAACGACGATCCGGCGCACCCCGGCGACCAGATCCATGGCCCCGCCCATCCCCTTCACCATTTTGCCCGGGATGGTCCAGTTGGCCAGATCGCCCGCGGCCGAGACCTCCATTGCGCCCAGCACCGCCATGTCGATGTGCCCGCCGCGGATCATCGCAAAGCTCTCGGCCGACGAGAAAAAGCTCGATGTCGGCAAGGCAGTCACGGTCTGCTTGCCTGCATTGATGAGATCGGGATCGACCTCGTCAGCAAAGGGGAACGGACCGATGCCGAGCATCCCGTTTTCGCTCTGCAAGGTCACCGTAAGCCCTGCCGGGACGTGATTGGCAACCAGTGTCGGAATGCCGATCCCGAGGTTGACGTAGTATCCGTCACGGAGTTCCTGCGCCGCACGCGCGGCCATTTCGTCGCGGCTCCACGGCATCAGCTAGCCTCCCGCTCGCGCACGGTCAGCTTCTCGATGCGCTTGGTGTTGATTGTGCTGGCGACGATCCTGTCGACGAAGATGCCGGGCGTGTGGACGCAATCGGGATCAAAGGTGCCTTCGGGTACGATCTCTTCGGCCTCGACCACCGTGACCCGTGCGGCCGTTGCCATTTCCGGGTTGAAGTTGCGCGCAGTCTTGCGGAACATGAGGTTGCCCGCAGGATCGGCGCGCCATGCCTTGATGATGGCGAGATCGGCCCGAAGCCAGCTTTCCTGCACATATTCCTCGCCATCGAATATCTCGACCGGCTTGCCCTCTGCGACCACGGTGCCAACCCCGGTGCGCGTGTAGAATGCTCGGATCCCAGCCCCGCCTGCACGGATGCGTTCAGCCAGCGTGCCCTGAGGGTTGAGTTCCAGTTCGAGCTCGCCCGACAGATACCGGCTTTCGAACAGCTTGTTGTCGCCCACATAGGACGAGATCATTTTGGCGACCTGGCAATTTTCCAGCAGCATCCAGAGCCCGAAGCCGTCCGCACCGGCGTTGTTCGAAATGACAGTCAAACCGGTCACGCCGGCCTTGCGGATCTCGGGGATCAGACTTTCAGGATTGCCAGACAGGCCAAAGCCGCCGGACATGATGGTCATGCCATCATGCAGCACGCCTTCGAGCGCAGCTGCGGGAGAGGGGAATATTTTCTGCATCGAATGGAATCCGCAAAAGGGGCTAGCCAAGGTCACCGCCGGCGACAGGAAGGACGTTGCCGGTGATGTAGGAGGCCTCGTCGCTGGCAAGGAACAGGATCGGCGCGACTTGTTCAGCGATGCTGGCGTACCGTTTGACGAAGGTTGACTGGATGACCTGTTCCACCGCTTCCTGCGTCCAGCGCTGTTCCTCGGGCGTGTCGCCATCGGGGTTGCGCGGCACGGGCCGCTCAGGAACCGTGGTTCCGCCTGGAGCTGTGGCCACGACGCGAATACCGCTTGGCGCCAGTTCCATGGCCAGGCTCTGCGTCAGGGCATTGATCCCGCCCTTCGCTGCGCTGTAGGGCACGCGATGGATGCCGCGCGTGGCATTTGAGGAAACGTTGACAATGGCGCCCGCTTGCTGCGCCAGCATGAATGGCAGAACAGCATGGCAGCAATATAGCGTGGGCATCAAGGAGCGCCGGATTTCGGCATCGATCTGGGCCGGTTCGAACTGCGCCAATGGCCGCATCCGGATCGCCCCGCCAACATTGTTGATGAGGATGTCAATGCGGTTCCAGAGGCGCATGGCCTCGGCCATCACCCGCTCAGCCTCGGCATGATGCTCGAGATCGGCAAGTATATGGCTTGCCGTACCTCCGGCTGCGATGATCTGGTCGGATACAGTGCTGACGACTTCGGCACGGTCCGCCAGCAACACGCGGGCACCTTCGGCTGCAGCTCGTAGCGCTACGGCGGCACCGATGCCCTGGCCGGCGCCGGTCACGATCATCGTCTTGCCCGCAAAACGGTTCGGAAAAGACCGGTTGTCAGACATGATAGATATCGATCACCTGACTGATGTAGTCATCCTTAAGGATGACTGTCTTGGCGGCGATCCTGAAGCCGGGATGCGCAGTGTCGATAGTGCAGTGGGTCGTACCAAAGAACTGGTCGGTCACTTGCATGCGGTGGCTGAGCGTGTGCCAGTTGTAGCGGACATCCACTTCCCCGCTCCGCTGCGAGATTACCTCGACATTGGCGATCATATGGCACGTGCGCGGCTGCGGGCTGCTGGCGCTCGAAAGCTGGGTGCGCAGACGGTACACGCGATCTTCCAAGCCTTGCCGACTTGCGTAGAAAATCAACGACATCTCGCTCAAGGGGTCTTGCGTGAGGCGGTCGTCATCAGTCCAGGCTGGCATCCAGTAACGCGCGTCAGGAGCATAGCACTCAAGCCAGGGATCCCACTCGCGGTCATCGAGCAAGCGAGCCTCGCGGAAGAGAAAGGCGCTCACTGCATGATGAAGTGCGGCATCGGCAGGTGCGGGATCAGCGTGCGTCATTCCGCAGCCTCCGCCATGGTGCCCTGTTCCGCCAGTTCGCGCTCCATGGCGGCGATCATGGTGCGGGCCCAGTATTCGTGCTGGCGCACAAACAGACCCTCATCTTCGCTGCGTTCGCTCGACAGCAATGGGGCCATCCCCATCGCCTGCGCATTTTCGTCCGGCCCATCAATCCAGCGCCGGGCGCCTCGGCTGAGATCATTCCACAGCTCGCCCGCACCTGCATAGGCAGACTGGCAGGCACGGAATTCCTCCAGATCATCGGGCGTGCCCATGCCTGAGACGTTGAAGAAGTCTTCGTATTGCCGGATCCGGGTGGCCCGGTTCTCCGGGCTCTCGCCTTTGGGGGCAAAGCAGTAGATGGTCACCTCGGTGCGGTCGACGCTCAGCGGGCGCACCACCCGGATCTGGGTAGAGAACTGATCCATCAGGAAGACATTGGGATAAAGCGCCAGATTGCGGGTCTGGCCGATCATGAATTCGGCCCGCTCCGGCCCGACCCGCGCGATCAGATCCTCGCGCTGGGTCCAGATCGGGCGCACTTCGGGATTAAGAAGGCGCGTCCATAGCAGGATATGGCCGTGGTCATAGGCATAGACCCCGCCCACTGCCTTCGACCATCCTCGCGCATCAACCGCCTTGGTTCCGCCCTCGGCCCGCCGTGCCATGGTCTGGGCGTAATTGGCGTGGACCGAACTGACGTGATAGCCGTCGCAACCGTTCTCCATCTGCAACTTCCAGTTACCCTGGAAGGCATAGGTCGAACTGCCGTTCAGGACTTCCAGACCCTCCGGCGCCTGATCAACGATCTGGTCGATGATCACGCGGGTTTCTCCGAGATAGTCGGCAAGCGGCACGACATCGGGGTTGAGGCTACCGAACAGAAACCCGCGGTAACTTTCAACCCGGGCTACGCGGGTCAGATCGTGCGAACCGTCGGTATTGAAGCTTTCGGGATAGGCTCCCGTCGAGGAATCCTTGGCCTTGAGCAAAGTGCCGGTGTTGCGGAAGCTCCAACCGTGAAACGGGCACACGAACATCGCCTGATTGCCACGGCGGTTACGGCAGATCTTGGCACCGCGGTGCGAGCAGGCGTTGACGAGGCCGATGACATCTCCCTCCTTGCTGCGAACAAGGATGACAGGCACCCGGCCGATATGGGTCGTGTAGTAGTCGTTGGCTGCGGCAATCTGGCTCTCATGGGCGAGATAGACCCAATTGGCCTCGAAGATGTGCTTCATCTCGAGGTCGAACAGCACAGGATCGGTGAAGATATCTCGACGACAGCGGAAGATGCCGGCCGCCTCGTCATCAACCACCGCGGTGCGAACCCGCTCGATCTGGTGTTGCAACATCAATTCCTCCCCTTCCCGTGCGGTTCAGACTGCCAACCGGATGCGCTGCGAGAAGACTTCGTCCTCGGGCGACTGGGCACGCTGCAGCTGGATGTCGAAATCGACATAGGCGGTCTCGCCTTGTCGGTGTGGCATTGGCAACAGGCCCTCGCGCGTGCCGAATGCGAAGTCATCGGCGGCAAAAGGATCGTCGCCGAAATTGATCTGGGTGGTCAGCGTGCGGTATCCGCGCGCTTCGACAAAGAAATGCACATGGGCAGGCCGCTTTCCATGCCGTCCGAGAGCACCCATCAGCCGGTCGGTCGCACCGCCGGGCGGGCAGGCATAGCCGCTCGGCATCTTGGATTCGAAAGAATAGAACCCGTTATCTTCCAGCCGGATGCGGCGGCGGTTGTTGAACGGCGTTTGTTCGCCGGTCGGATCGAAGTGCGAATAGAACCCTTTCGAGTTGGCGTGCCAGACGTGCAGGATAACGCCCTTGACCGGCTCGCCATCGGGGCCAGTCACCCTGCCCTTCATCCGCAAGGTCTCAGTGTCGTCGGGATCGGACGAAAGGTGTGCGTGGCCTTCCACCAACGGTGCCCCTTCGACGTAAAGTGGCCCTTCGATCGTGCGCGGAGTGCCGCCGATGCGGCCGGCTTCGACGTCCTTGGCATCCATGTACAGGTCCATGAAGTGTTCGAGCCCGACACCGGGCATCATCAACCCGAATTCACCGGCGGCATCCTGAAGATAGCGCACGGCGCCCCAGAACTCGTTTTCGGAGATGTCATGACGGGCGATGACCGTCATGATCCCTTCAAGCAAATCACGTGTGATCGCCTTCAGCCGGCGGTCCCCGCCAGCGACGTCGCTTCCCGAGGCCCGGTCGAGCAGGGCCTGGACCTGCGGGGTGGTGATGAAACTGCTATCCATTGCTCTCTCCTCAAAGCTGGTGGTGCCGCGCAATCAGCGGTCGTCGTCGTGAAGCGACGAGGGATGCCGGCACAGGGCGGTCACAGTGACGGTCATGAAGGGGTACAGCGGCAGGGCTGTCAGGATGTCGTGAAGCTGCTGATTGCTCTCGACATCGAAAATGCTGACATTGGCGTATTGGCCAACGACCCGCCAGATATGCCGCCAGGTTCCGGCACGCTGAAGTTCCTGGAATTTCTCCTTTTCAGCAGCCTTGAGGCGGTCGGCCTCTTCGGGCGCTATGTCGCGGGGAAGAGCGACGATCATTTCCACCTTGAACAGCACGGCATCAGGCTCCTGTCTGGCTTACGGGGTGCGAGGAACGGCTCCGATCGCGGCGGTAGAATTGGAGCTTGTCGGGATCGGGCGTCACTCCGATGCCGGGCCCTGTCGGGATGGCCAGCGCGAAGTCGGCATAGTGGAGCGGCTCGGTCAGAATATCGTCGCGCTGGATCAGCGGACCGAACAGCTCGGTGCCCCATTCCAGTGCAGGCAGGCTGGCGAAAGCCTGCGCGGAGGCCGCCGTGCCGATCCCGCCTTCGAGCATGGTGCCGCCATAAATGCCGATACCGGCAGCGTGCGCTATGCTAGCGACATCATAGGCGGCGTGCAGCCCTCCGGACTGCGCGATCTTGATCGCGAACACATGCGCTGCATTGGCAGCGGCGGCACGCATTGCGACGCGCGGGCCACGCAGGGCTTCGTCCGCCATGAGCGGCACGCTGCCTTGCAGGGTCAAGCGCGCCATCGCGCCAAGATCGTCCCCGGCCACCGGCTGTTCGACAAGGTCGCAGCCAATGTCGCGCAGCATTGCCATCCCCCGCAGCGCCTCGGCCTCGCTCCAGTTCTGGTTGACGTCGACCCGCACGCTCGCGTCTGGACCAAGCGCCGCACAAATCGCCGCGACATGAGCGACATCGTCGGCAACATCGCGTTTGCCGATCTTGAGCTTGAAAATGCGGTGGCGCCGCCGCTCCAGCATCTCCTGCGCCTCGGCGATATCGCGCTCCGTTTCACCGCTGGCGAGCGTCCATGCGACCGGCAGACTAGTGCGCACGGGCCCGGCACCGATCAATTGCGCCGCAGGCACGCCAAGTCGCTTTCCGGCGAGATCCAGCAAAGCCGTTTCAACGGCGCACTTGGCGAAGTGATTGCCGCGCACCGCCTTGCCGACCGCCATCATTGCTGCGCCGACACTGGAGATATCCAGCTGTTGCAGCACCGGCACGATATAGGTGTCGATCGCCGACTTGATGCTCTCAGGGCTTTCCTCGACATAGGACAGGCCGCCAATAGTGGTGCCTTCGCCAAACCCCTCGATCCCGTCGCTGTCGACCAACCGCAAGATCACCATTGCCTGCGATTGCATGGTCGCCATCGCGAGCACGTGCGGACGGATCGTCGGCACATCGACGATAAGTGCTTCCGCCAGAGCCAAGCGGGTCATGCGGCTACCGCCCCGGGCTGGCGGACAGCCTCTGCGTCGCCCGAACGGATGCTCCCGATCGTCATGGCGGCAATAAGCGCCGGAACTGCGAGAAGGATGAAGATTGCATCGGATTGCCAGCCCAGCGCCACCAGGGCCCCGCCAATCATCGATCCGAGGATCGAACCTGAACGGCCAACACCATTGGCAAAGGCCACCCCGGTTGCCCGCGCGGATGTCGGATAGAAGCTCGAAGCAAAGGCATTGAGCCCCACCTGTCCGCCCGACATGAAGAACCCGGCGGCAAATACGGCAAGGGCGATCAGGGGCAGAAGCCCGCCTGCAAGGCTTACGGCCGCAACGCTGATGGCCGCCGCAACATAACCTGCCGCCAGAACCTTTGTCGGCCGGCGCCGGTCCATTTGCCGTCCAATGACGATGGCCCCCACGGCGCCGCCAAGGTGGAACACTGTGGTCACTAGTTTGGCCGTGGTCGGGGCGGCACCCATGTCCGTGAGGATCAGCGGCAGCCAGTTGCCGACGAGGAAGATCACCAGCAGACCCATGAAGAAGGTGACCCAGAGCAGCAGCGTGCCCATAATCAGGCGCGCTGAGAACAGCTGGCGCGCAGGTGCACTCGCTGCTGCGGGCACGGCGTAGAAGTCTGCATCGCCTTTGACCCGATCCGGCGCAATGCGCGCGAGGATCGCAGCGATTTGGGATTGCCCGCCCCCCTTGATTGCCAGAAAGCGCGGGGATTCCGTCAGGACGAGAAGCAGGATCGGCACCAAAGCCAAAGGCACCACGCCGCCGATGATCAGCACAGCGCGCCACCCCAGCCACGGGATGATGGCGGCGGCAATGAAGCCCGCGGCCGCCATGCCAACCGTGAAGCCGCAGAACATCAGTGTCACCAGGCTGGCACGGCGTGCTGCCGGGCTGAATTCATTCGCCAACGTGATCGCATTGGGCATCGCCCCGCCGAGGCCCAGGCCGGTCAGGAACCGCAAGCCAATCAGCATCTCGAGCGAGGTCGAAAATCCGGACAGAAAGCACATCAGCCCAAACAACCCGGTCGTGGCAATCAGAACCGGGCGGCGCCCCAACCTGTCAGACAGAGGGCCAAACACGAATGATCCGACCATCAACCCGATGAGCCCAGCCATCATCAGCGGCGTGAGGGCAGCAGCCGACGCGCTCCATTCGCTCCGAATATCGGGAGCAAGAAAGCCGATGACGGCGGTATCGAACCCGTCGATTGCAACGACAAGGAAGCACAGCCACAAGATGCGCGTCTGCAGCGGTGACACGGGGGAGCTATCGATAATCTCCTGAATGTCGAGCTTGCCCGTCATCGCGGTGACTCCTTGCCAGGTTTGGGTTGTTGCATCATGCGGGCCCTAGTGGATGTGGAACCCGCCATTGACGTCGAGCGTGACGCCATTGACGAAGGCCGACAGGTCAGAAGCAAGAAACAGGCATGCACCGGCCACATCCTCGGGCGTGCCGAGACGACGCAGCGGAATCTCGGCGGCAATCCTGTTGATGTCCTCATCAGCAACACCATCGATCATGCCGGTCCGGGTCATGCCGGGGCAGATCGCGTTGGCGCGCACACCGTTCGGCCCGAATTCGCGGGCGATGGTTCGAGCAAGGCTCAGCACGCCGCCCTTGGCAGCAGCATAGTGTGCCCCGCCGACAAGGCCGCCACCGCGCTGTGCGGCAAGTGATGCCAGCAGTGCAATCGCACCGGAGCCCTGCTTGACCATCTGTGGCAGGACTGCCTGGCACAGATTGAAGCTGCCCTTGAGATTGACTGCGACCATGCGATCGAAATCGTCGGCACCGATATCGAGCAATCCGCTTGCCTCTACGATCCCGGCGCAATGCACAACGGCGTCGATGCGGCCGAATGTCTCGACCCCGGTTGCGACCGCAGCGGAACAGTCTTCAGGCCGGGTTACGTCGCAGGCCAGTGTGAGCAGGTCGGATCGGGCTTCGGGCGCTGCCGAGATATCCGCCAGCACCAGCTGTGCGCCATGCGCGGCAAACAGTCGCGCAGTCGCAGCCCCGATACTGTGGTGCGCAGCCGTGCCGGTGATCAGACAAACCTTCCCCTCCAGCAATTTCATGATCCTTGCCTCCCCGCAGCGACCTGCACTGCGCCTTGTGCGATCAACGCATCGGCCTGTTCCTCGTCAAAACCGAGATCGGCCAGCACAGCACGGCTGTCCCAACCCCTGGGCTGGGAAAAGGAGGGAAGCGGTTGAAGCTCGCCGTCCACGACAATCGAGGTCCGGATCGTGGTCGTCCGGCCTTCCACCGGGTGCTGTTCCGCGCCAAACATTCCGGCGGCGGCAAGATGCGGGTCAGCGCGAAGACTTTCGATGGAATGGCACGGCATTGCCGCGATATCCGCCGCCCGAAACCGCTCCAACCATTCGGCTGTAGTGCCCTGGGTAAGGGCAGCCCCGCGCACCTCAAACCATTCGCGTACATATCGTGCCCGCTGCGCTACGCTGGAGAAGCGGGGATCGGCAATCAGTGCCTCGCGCCCCGTCGCCGTGAGAAAGGCTGCGACCTGCTTGTCGGTGTTGACGGTGAAGGCAATCCAGCCGTCGCTGGTGCGCACCGGGCGATTGTGCGGATTGAGCAGGCGCTGATCGCCGGGAGGGCCGACCGGGGGATCGAAACTGTGCTGGGCCAGATGTTCCTGCATCACGAACCCGGCCATCGTTTCGAACATCGGCACTTCGACGAACAGCCCGGTTCCGATGCGACCGCGCTCGATTACGGCGGCCAGGATCGCGCCTGCGGCGATCTCACCTACCACATGATCGCAAATGACCATCGGAATGTAGGCAGGTTCGCCATCGCGCGCTGCCAGCAAGCCGGGTATCCCTGCCGCTGCCTGAACCACGCTGTCATAGGTCGGGTAGCCGGCATAGGGCCCGCCCGTCCCGTAGCCGGTAATCAGGCAGTAGATGAGATTGGGATGGCGAGCACGAAGCGTATTGTGATCGAGCCCAAGCCGCGCCAGTGCCTGTGGGCGCATATTGGCAACGACAATATCCGCGCTCGCGACCAGTCGTGCGATGATCTCGCCTGCACCTTCAGCCTTCAGGTCGCATCCCAGATTGCGCTTGCCGCGGTTGAGGTGAAGGTAGGTCCCGGAATGCTGGCCTGTGGGCGACTGTCCGCCAAGCCCCCGCATCAGATCGCCTTCGGGACTCTCCAGCTTGATGACCTCGGCGCCGTATTGCGCAAGACGCGCAGTGCTTACCGGGCCGACCACAACGCTGGTCAGATCGAGCACTCTGAGGCCCGAGAGCGGTTCAAACGCCATCGCGCGAAATCTCCATTTCTGCAGCAACCGCGCCATCCGGGTCGCACGCCACGGCGCGCACTTCGTTGCCTTCCTCCGCGACGAAAATCGTCATCGGCGAGCCGCAGAAGAGCGGCGATCGATTGCGCACGGTATAGGCGTGCGGATCGAAGCCGCATTCGCGGCGTACCGCTTCGCACAACAGAAGCGTTGTCAGGCCGCCGTTGACCACGAGGTCGGGATAGCCTTCGACTGTCTCGGCATAATCCCGGTCGAGATGGATCTTGTGCGAATTGAACGAAAGCGCAGAATACTGAAACAGCGTCGTTGCATCGGGCACCCCGCTCCAGACCTGGCGCGCTTCCGGTGACGGGCGCACGGGATTGGCGCGCGGGCTGAACCGGCCGCCGAGCAGAACGAAATCCTGCTCTTCCACGAGGCAGACCTCGGCCGGGTGATCGCCTGCTGCAAGGCTATGCCGGAAAGCAACCTTGAGCAAAGGCCCCGATGGCGTTTCATGCGGCTCGGCGAGGATCTGTTGGCTGCGCCGGATGATTGCATTCCCGACCGTAAGAGGCTTGGCACGGCGCACCCTGCGCCCGCCAGCAAGCAGACGCGGATACTCGGGAAAGCCAAGCGGCAGCCCAAAGCCCGGGAAGCCATCGGGCCGCAGCTCACCGCGTGCCGTTGCGCCGCCAATGAGCGGGAATTGCCAAGCCGCAGGTATGGAGTCGCCATCAGCCAGCGGCGCACAGCCAAGCATGGCTGCGACAGGCGCAAACCGGCCTGCATCGAGCGTCAAGCGCTCTTCCGAAAAAGCCATCTCCCTCAGCGCACCTCTCCCAAGTGACTTCCCCGTGGTAACAGCAATCGTGCATATACGCAATCGTTCTTGCATATATGCACGATGGGAGTGTATGGGCCGCCCGGGACGACCAAAAGGAGGCGGTCACATGAAATTTCACTTCCACCACATGAACCTGTGTTCCGAGAACGTTACGCGCCTGTCGGATTTCTATCGGAACATCTTCGCGATGGACCGGATCGAGGACGAGGAGCACACCCGCGTCAACACGGACGACGGCTACGGCGCGCCGGTTGATTTCGTCACTGACGGCGCGATCGAATTCCACCTGGCGACGCGCGACGTGGCGCTTGGGTTCCGGATGCAGCAGTACCTGAATCCCCTCGACCGGGGTCATTTCTGTTTCCGCACGGACGACATCGAGGGCTTCAAGAAGCGGCTCGACGAGTTGCAGATTCCTTATGCAGACTACGGCGTCTGGGCTATTGCCAACTGGTACCAGATCTTCCTTCAGGATCCGGACGGGAACATCATCGAAGTCCATCAGCCGATGCCGGCCGCCTGACGTGCAGGTGGCGGCTGCTGGGAACGAAAGGCCAAGACGTGCAGAACAAGGCAGCCGCCACCGACCTGACTGAGACCGGACCGACACAGGCCAAGGCCGGGCCCACCTATCAGGCGCCCGCACTCGAGAAGGGGCTGGCGATCCTCGAGCTGCTCGCCAGTGTGGACCAGCCGCTCTCGCGTACGGACATTGCGAGGCGATTGAACCGCAGCGTGGGCGAGATTTATCGGATGCTCCATCAGCTGGTGCAGCAAAACTATGTCACCAGCGATGGCGAGCATTATTTCCTCACCACCAAGCTGTTTGAACTGGCCCATCAGCATCCCCCAACCCAGCGGTTGCTGTCGGAAGCCTTGCCGTTGATGCAGGCGCTTGCCGCCAAGGTCGATCAATCGTGCCACCTCACCTTGTACAATCAGGGCAAGCAGATCGTGGTCGCGAAGGTTGATGTGCCAAGCGGCATGGGTTTCAGCGTTCGACTGGGATCAGAGCTTGATGTGCTGGTATCGGCATCAGGCCGGGTGTTGATTGCGTTTCAGGACGCCTCGATACAGGCACAGCGGATCGAGGAATGCGCTTTGCGCGAACCTGAAATCGACCTGGCAGCAACCGAGGCCGCGCTTGGGCGCATCCGCACTGCTGGTTATGAGGCGGCCCCCAGCGGTCAGGTGCGCGGATTGTTCGCGATCAGCTTCCCGATTCTCGATTTGCGCGATACCGCTCTTGCCGCCTTGACCGTGCCCTATGCCGACCGCATCGACCTGAAAGGGCGCGCCACGATCAGCGATGTCGAAGCGGCACTGGGCGAGACTGCAAGACTGCTCACCACACGCGTAAGTGGGAAATAGCAAGATGGCCGATATCGTGTTGGTTCCTGGCGCCTACCACGGCGGTTGGTACTTCAGCCCCATAGTGGCGCGCTTGGCGCAGGCGGGCCACAGGGTTCACACGATCACGCTGTCTGGATTGGCCGCAACGAACCCGGCCGGCATGATCGCCATCAATCTGGATCAACACATTGCCGATGTGGTGGCGCTCATCGAAGACGAGCAACTTAACGACGTTCTGCTCTGCGGGCATAGTTACGGGGGCATGGTCATCGCTGGCGCACGGGACCGGTTGGGTGACCGGATCACCCGGTTGGTTTTCATCGACGCGCTGGTTCCCGATGACGGGGAGTCGGTATGGTCGTTCTGGCCCAAGGACAGCCGCGACAATTTCATCGATGCCAGCACTGACGGCGTCAGTACCGCCCCGCCTCCCGGTCTTGATCCGCGCGCACGTGCCCATCCGCTCGGTACGTTCCTTCAGCCTATCAGTCTTGGGGCGGCAACATATGCGGGCGTGCACAAGACTTACGCCTTGTGCCGTAACAATGCCCCCAGCCCGTTTCACGACCTGTGCGCCAAGCTTAGCGCGCAAGGTGGCTGGCAGATAGAACAGCTCGAGTGCGGGCACGACATCATGGGCGAGGAACCCGATCTGCTCGCGGATCTGGTGTTGAAGGCAGCGGCCTGACGAGGGCACTGGTTTGCATCGTCTGCGATGGCAGTTTAGACGCTTGCGCCAGAGGTAATTCCCGCATCGGGATGTGCGGGAAACAGGGGCTACACAGCATCGTGACTGAAGAACGCAAGAAGCGCGCCGGGATCCAATCGGTTGAAATCGGGATGCGCGTGCTTGAAACACTCGCCAGTCTTGGGGGACCACGGCCTTTGGCCGCCGTTGTCAAGGGATGCGGGCTGTCACCCTCGCAGACCCACCGCTACCTTGCCAGCCTGATCGAAGCGGGGATGGTCATCCAGGATGCGCGCGGTGACTACGATCTGGGGCCGTCGGCGCTCAAGCTTGGCCTGTCCGCACTCGCGCGCATCGACATCTTCCGCATCGCCGACACCATGCTGGAGAACTATTGCATCGAGACCGGCTCGACCGTTCTGCTGGCAGCGCTTGGCCCTGCCGGCCCGACGATTGTCCGTTGGCACGTTGGCAACCCTCCGATCGTCACCTCGCTCGCGCTGGGTTCCGTCCTGTCGCTGGTGGAATCCGCAACCGGTCAGGTGTTCCTGGCCTTCCGTCCAGCGCATGAAGTGAGCCACCTGCTGGACCGCGAATTGCGCGCCAAGGGGGCCCCCGACAAGACTTCGGTCGAAAAGCTGCGTTCCAAGGTGCGCAGCGAGGGGCAAGCCAAAGTTGGTGGCACGCTGATCCCCGGCCTCCACGCCCTCGCCTTCCCGATTCTCGATTTGCAGAACAGCGCTGCGTTTGCTGCGACCCGCTTGTCTCTGGTTGACCGCCGCAATGATGCCGATCAGCGCCATGAGGAACGTCTGGAAGAGGTCTGCCGGGAAATCAGCACGATGCTGGGTGCTAGCCCCTCACTCCCCTCGTTTTAGATTAGGCAATTCATTTGACATAGAGGAAAAGGCTCGACTATTCCGAGCGTGAAGGGAAGGCCCCGGCAGGGTGGCCGCCCCGGCACCGGGAGAGAGCCGCCATGTCCAGCCTGAAAAGCAATGATCAGCGCGTGCAGCTGGAGCAGCTGTACGATGCGATGGCGCCCGAGCACCTTACCCCCTTGTGGGAAGTGCTGCATGCGTTGGTCCTTCCCGAACCGAGCAGCCCTGCCAAGGTGCACACCTGGTCTTATGAGGCTGCGCGCGATTTTCTGATGAGGGCTGGCGACCTGATCTCGGCCGAGCAGGCCGAACGGCGCGTGCTGATCCTCGAAAACCCGGGGCTTGAAGGGCAATCGGCGATCACCCCCAGCCTCTATGCCGGACTGCAACTAATCCTGCCGGGCGAGATTGCGCCGTGTCATCGGCATACGCAATGCGCGCTGCGGTTCGTGATGGAGGGCGACGGCGCTTACACCACGGTCGATGGCGAGAAAGCGATCATGCGGCCGTTCGATCTGGTTCTGACCCCGGGAATGCAATGGCATGACCATGCCAATCATACAGCAAAGCCCATGATCTGGCTGGACGGGCTGGATATCCCCACCGTCCGCCTTTTTGACGCATCATTCGCCGAGCGCCTGCCGGAGCAGGTCCACCCCGAAACCGTTGCGGCGGGCGACACGCTGGCGCGGTATGGCGGAAACATGCGACCGATGCGCGGCTCGCTAGCCGACCGCCGCCCATCGCATCAACCCTTGTTCCACTATCCCTATTCGGCCTGGCGGCAGAACCTCGCCGAACTGGCGAATTCTGCTGAGATCGATCCCCATCTTGGCCATGCGCTCGAATTCATCAATCCGGCCGATGGTGGGCCGGTGATGCCGACCATCGCCGCACACGTCCGGCTTTTGCCAGCGGGCTTCACCAGCGCACCGCGCAGAACCAGCGACGGGACGATCTTTGTCGTCGTCGAAGGTCATGGCACCGCGCTGGTCGCCGGGCAGGAGCGCGCACTGGGCGTACGCGACATCATGGTTGTGCCCTCGTGGCACGAACTGCAATTCACCGCCGAAACCGACCTCGTCCTGTTCGCCATGTCGGACAAGGCTGCGCAGGAAAAGTTGCGGCTTTATCGCGAGGAACGCCTGTGACCCCGATCTTTACCCCCCCTCCCCCCACTATCGCAGCCACAAGCGATGGACGCGGGTTTCCAGTGCGCCGCGTATTCTGCGTCGGTCGCAACTACGCGGATCACGCGCGCGAGATGGGCAAGGATCCGACCCGCGATCCCCCGTTCTTCTTCACCAAATGGGCTGAGACCGTCGTGCCCAGCGGGACGGTGATCGACTATCCGCCTGAAACCGGCAATTTCCATCATGAAGCCGAGCTGGTGGTCGCCATCGGCACAGGTGGCCACAATATCGCGGTTGCTGACGCCAACTCTCACATCTGGGGCTATGCCACTGGTCTGGACATGACCCGGCGTGACCTGCAACTCACCGCGCGCGAACAAGGTCGTCCGTGGAGCACGGGCAAGAACTTCGAACAGGCCTCCCCGCTTGGTCTGATCCATCCCGTGTCGGAGACCGGCTATCTGACCGAGGGCGCGATCCGGCTGACGGTCGGAGAGCAGACGCGGCAGGAGGCCGATATTGCTGATCTGATCTGGCCCGTCGCCGACGTGATCGCATTCTTGTCACGCCTCTATACGCTTGAACCGGGCGATCTGATTTACACCGGCACTCCGGCGGGGGTTGGCGCCGTCGTGCCCGGGGATGTGATCCGTCTATCGATCGAAGGCCTGTCGGATACTGTCGTCACGGTGGGGCCGCCCCGCCATGGCTGAGGCCGGCACTACGCCCTTGGTGCTGCATGGGTACTTCCGCTCCACCGCATCCTACCGGGTGCGGATTGCCCTTGCGCTGAAGGGGCTAACGTTCGAGGCTGTCTCCCATCATCTGCGCCGCGGCGAACAGCGTGCGCCCGGCTTCCTCGCACTCAACCCGCAAGGGTTGGTGCCTGCACTGGAAACCGCGGCGGGCGTACTGACCCAATCGCTGGCGATCTGCGAATATCTCGACGAGACGTATCCTGAACCGCGGCTGCTTCCCACCGACTCATGGCAGCGGGCGAAAGTCCGCGCTGCGGCACAGGTCATCGCCTGCGATATTCATCCGGTGCAGAACCTCAAGGTGCTGGACCGCCTTCGCGCTGGCGGCTTCGACGAGGCGCAGGTCAACGCTTGGGCCCAGGTTACGATTGCCGAAGGGCTTGATGCCTTCGTGCAGCTTTTGCCCGATGTTTCGGCGTCGTTCTGTTTCGGCGAGGAGCCAAGCCTCGCCGACCTGTGCATGGTTCCACAACTGGTCAACGCGCGCCGCTTTGGCGTCGCGGACGTGCCGGAGCGGCTGCTCATGATTGAGCGCAATTGCCTGACGCTTCCGGCCTTCCGTCAGGCTGCGCCGGAAGCGCAGCCTGACGCCGAGTAGGCCTCGTCAGACCGGGTATTGCTGATCCGAGGGCTCGATGGTCACCCACTTGAGCTCGGTGAACTCGTCGATCACCGCACGGCCATCAAACCGGCCATAGCCCGAATTCTTCATGCCCCCATAGGGTGCCTGCGCTTCGTTCTGCACCGTGGCGCCGTTGACATGGACGTGACCCGCATCGATCCGGCGGGCGACGTTGAAAGCGCGGTGTGCATCGCGTCCGAAGACGGCGGCTGCCAGACCATATTCCGTGTCGTTAGCGACCGCGACAGCTTCTTCGACACCCTTGACCCGTACGATCGTGGTGATCGGGCCGAAGGTTTCCTCGTCATAGATCACCATGCCGGGACGGACATGATCGACAATGGTCGCCGGCATTGCTGCGCCGTCAGCCTTGCCGCCGACCACGATCGTTGCCCCCTTGGACAGCGCATCGTCGATCATGGCATTGATCCGCGTGCCCGAACGCGCGTCGATCATCGGACCGACCACGCAACCGGGGTTGACCATCGGATCTTCTGCCAACAGGTCCTTGGCCCGTGCTGCAAAGGCCGCAACGAATTCATCGGCGACCGCCTCGTCGACGACAAAGCGTTCCGTCGACATGCAGATCTGCCCCTGATACAGAAACGACCCGAAGATGGCGGCATTGACCGCGCCATTGATGTCAGCATCATCCAGCACCACCAGCGGCGCCTTGCCTCCCAGTTCAAGGAGGCAGCGCTTCAGATTGCGCCCCGCCGTTTCAGCGATGATCCGCCCGACCCGGGTTGAACCGGTGAAATTCACGCGGCGGATGGCGGGGTGTTCGATCAGCGCAGTGATCACATCTGATGCGTCGTCGGGCGCATTGACGACATAGTTGAGTACCCCTGCCGGCAGCCCCGCCTCGATGAAGGCATCGACAATCAGCGCGTGGGTCTTGGGGCTCATTTCCGAGGCACGGAAGACCACCGTGTTCCCGCAAGCAATCGGATAGGCGATGGCCCGCGCGGCGAGAATGACCGGGCCGTTCCACGGCACGATGCTGAGCACCGCACCGACAGGCTGCCGCAAGGTCATCGAGAGGGCACCGGGCTTGTCGGTCGGAATGGTTTCGCCCTGGATCTGGGTTGTCAGCGAAGCCGCTTCCCGGATCAGATTGGCAGCGGCCATGACGTTAAAGCCGCCCCACAGGCCCGAGGCACCGATTTCGGCGGCCATGGCCTGGGAAATTTCTCCGATCTTGGCCTCGAGCTTGTCGGCTGCCGCCAGCAGAATGGCCCGGCGTTCTCCGGGGCCGGTCTGCGACCAGGTCTTGAAGGCTTCACCGGCCACCTGCGCGGCGCGGAGCGCATCTTCTACCCCGGCAGCGGCTGCGGTTGTCACGACCGTGCCGCTGAGCGGATGGCGCCGCTCAAGCACTTTGCCGCTGCTCGCAGGGCACGACTGATCACCAATGCGCAAGTCTACTTTCATGTCTCTCTCCGGTCAGTTGGCCGCCTTTGGACCCAGCCTGTTACGGTGGTGGCCCGTGACGATTCTTGATGATGTGCTTTGTAATATGTGAAACGGATTGCGCCAAATCAAAAAATCTGTCAGCTTCTCATCATACCCCGATTCAACTCGGGGTGCGTGCATTTCACGGGAGAGTCCGCAAACGGGCCTCCTTGCCAAGTCGGGAGAGAGCTGTGGGAATTCATGAAAGCCGCATAATCAAGGCTGCCGTCGTGCGCGAAAAGGGCGGCGCGATGCAACTCGAGGATGTCACCATCGGTCAGCCGGCTGATGACGAAGTTCTCGTACGCATGGTCGCCAGCGGCGTGTGCCATACCGATATGGTTGTCCGCGATCAGCTGCTGCCGATGCCGCTTCCGGCGGTGCTGGGGCATGAAGGCGCCGGCGTGGTCGAAGCCGTCGGTCGGTCAGTGACCAATGTCGTTCCCGGCGACCACGTTGTGATGAGCTACGGCTTCTGCGGTGATTGCGTGCGCTGCGAATCCGGCCACCCTGCCCACTGCGAGAACGTTCTGCCGCAATGCTTCGGCGGTAGCCGGGCAGATGGCACCACCGGCATCACCGATGCCAATGGCCAGCCGGTCCATGACCATTTCTTCGCACAATCCTCCTTTGCGCAATACTCGCTGGCGAATGCGAACAATGTGGTGAAGGTCCCCAAGGATCTCCCGCTTGAGGTGCTCGCCCCGCTCGGGTGCGGCTTGCAGACCGGGTCGGGCGCGGTGCTTCAGGCAATGAAGGTACAGCCGGGGTCGGCTTTTGTGGTGTTCGGCGCGGGGGCTGTCGGTCTTGCTGCGGTCATGGCAGCCAAAATTGCCGGTGCTACCAAAGTGATCGCGGTCGATATCAATCCTGACCGCCTCGTGCTCGCTGAAGAACTCGGCGCAACCCATACGGTCAACGCCAAGGAAACCGATCCGGTCGCCCGGATCATGGAAATCACTGGCAAGGGTGCCGATTTCTCGCTGGAGGCCAGTGGCCATCCGGCGGTGCTGCGCCAGGCGGTCGACTGCCTTGGCATCTTCGGTACCTGCGGCATTGTCGGTGCAACGCCGCTTGGTTCTGAAGTCTCGCTCGACATCAACGGGGTTATGATCCCCGGCAAGCGCGTGATGGGGATCGTTCAGGGTGATGTGATCGCCAGCACCTTCATCCCGATGCTGATCGAATTCTACAGGCAGGGCCGTTTCCCGTTCGACCGGCTGATCAAGCACTATGATTTCAACGACATCAACCAGGCTATCGAAGACAGCGAGACTGGCGTGACGATCAAGCCCGTGTTGCGGATCGGCACCGCCTAACAGGCGTATTGGAAGGGCAAGAGTAATGGCATCAAACGGACACGCTCGTCCGGCCGGAGAAGTATTGTCTGCGTGGGACGATACCGGAACAAGCCGAATTCCGGCATGGGTGTATACCGATCCGTTGGTTTACCAGCGCGAGCTCGAGCGGATTTTCTACGGCCCGCACTGGAGCTATGTTGGCCTCGCGATCGAAGTTCCCGATACGGGCTGCTTCAAGCGCACCGCGATCGGCGAGCGATCGGTCATTATGATCCGCAACCGCAAGGGCGAGATCAACGTCCTTGAAAACCGCTGCGCGCACCGCGCGATGCGCTTTTGCCAGGAGCGCGCCGGCAAGGTCAAAAGCCTTGTCTGCCCCTACCACCAGTGGAACTACAATTACGATGGCAAGCTGCTGGGCGTGCCTTTCCGCAATGGCGTGAAGGGCAATGGTGGGATGCCCGAGGACTTCCAGCTTGAAGACCACGGGCTCAACAAGCTCAAGGTTGCCGTGCGCAACGGAGTCGTGTTCGCCTGCTTCGACCACGATGTCGAGCCGCTGGAGGACTACCTCGGCCCGGACATCCTTAGCAGCTTCGACCGGACTTTCGACGGCCGCGAGCTGGTGCTGCACGGTTATTCGCGCCAGCGCATTCCGGGCAACTGGAAGCTGATGATGGAGAACATCAAGGACCCGTATCACCCGGGCCTGCTCCACACCTGGTTTGTGACCTTCGGTCTGTGGCGTGCCGACAATGAATCCCGTCTGCGGATGGACGCACATTTCCGTCACGCTGCGATGATCTCGCGCCGCGCGGAACAGGTCACCGCCAACGTGGACACGATGGTCACGAGCTTCCGCCAGGACATGCAACTCAACGAGCCGCTGCTGCTCGATATCGTGCACGAGGACTGGTGGGGCAATGACACGGTCTGCATGACGACCGTGTTCCCCAACGTGATCTTCCAGCAGCAGGTCAACTCCCTCTCCACCCGCCAGATCATTCCGCAAGGTCCCGACAGCTTCGACTTTGTCTGGACCCACTTCGGGTTTGCCGACGACGATGCGGAAATGACCGAAAGGCGGCTGCGGCAAGCCAATCTGTTCGGCCCTGCCGGGTTCGTCTCCGCCGATGATGGCGAAGTGATCGAATTCAGCCAGGAGGGATTCGAACAGGACCAGGCATTCCGAACCATGTGCGAGCTGGACGGAACCGGCGTCGGGCAAACCGAACACATGGTCACCGAAACTCTCATCCGCGGGATGTATCAGTACTGGAGAAAGGTGATGGAGCTGTGACTGTCACCACCGCTGTGCGCGAACGTCTCGCCGATCTGTACGCCGCCTATGCGAGCTGCCTCGATGATGGGCGCTTTGGCGAATGGCCCGAATTCTTCACGGAAGACGCCTGGTATCGGGTCGTCCCGCGCGAGAACTATGATCAGGGCCTGCCGCTCAGCACGCTGTCGCTCAAGGGCAAGGCGATGTTGAAGGACCGGATCTACGGGATCGAAAGTACGATCTTTCATGCCCCCTATTATCAGCGGCACATTCTTGGGCCGCTCCAGATTTCAGCCGGCGCAGACGGCGTCTTCGACGTCCGCTGCAACTTCCTCGTTGTCCGCACCAAACGCGATATGATGGCTGAAATTTTCAGCGTTGGTTACTACGTGGACAAAGTAAAAGTGAATGAAACCACCACCTTGTTCACAACCAAGATTTGCGTTTTCGACAATGACTTAATTCCCAATTCTCTGATTTATCCAATTTAGTAAAAAACCAAAACTAGGGGAGAGAAAATGAAGAGGAACCTACTCTCAGGCGCGGCCTGGGGCTGCATTGCTGCGTCCATTTTCATGGCAGGCGCGCCGCTTGCTGCGCAGGAACAGGCTGAAGCCAGCCCTGAAGAAGAACAGGGCATCAACACCATCGTGGTGACAGCGCAGAAGCGCTCCCAGAACATCCAGGACGTGCCGATTGCGATCTCGGCCTTCGATGGCGGCGCGCTCGGAGAACGCGCGGTTGCCAATGTCAGCCAGCTGGCGTCACTTTCGCCTAACGTGAACCTCGACACCGGTGTGTCCTTCAGCGCTTCAACTGCGGTTCTCGCTGCTTCGATCCGCGGCATCGGCGCCAGCGACTTCGCGTTCAACATTGACCCTGCGGTCGGTGTTTACATCGATGGCGTTTACCTCGCGCGTTCGGTCGGCGCCAACCAGGACCTGCTCGATGTCGAGCGCATCGAAATCCTGAAAGGGCCGCAAGGCACCCTGTTCGGTCGCAACACGATTGGCGGAGCTGTTTCCATCGTCACGCGCGACCCGGGCAAGACCTTCGGCGTGCGCGGCGACCTGACGGTGGGCCGGTTCGATCTGTTCCAGGCACGCGCGACTGTCGATATTCCGCTCGCGGAAAACCTCTATTCGTCGGTGTCCTTCGACGTGAAGACCCGTGACGGTTATGCGCGGCGCCTGCCCTTCCCCGATGCGCGTGCCCAGAATTCCCGTCCGTTCACCGCTTACCCTGCTGCGGGATATGAATCGCCTGCGCGCGAGGGCGATGAGGATAACCGCACGTTCCGCGGTAAGCTGAAGTATGACGGCGACACGGTTCGACTGACCCTCACGGGCGACTATGCGCGCAACCAGGCCACGGCGCCGACGAAGCTGCTGCAGACCACCAATGGTGATCCGGGCGGCTTGTTTGCCAACCTCTACAACACCTGCATCAGCACGCCGACCAGCCAGCTGGCGACCATCGGCCTGCTCAATGCCTGCAACTCGTCAGGCACGCAGCTGCCCTCGCGCCGGCGCAATGAGACCTTCCCGGTCAATCGCCTGTATACGCTCGCCGGGGTGAATGCCGATGCCGATCCCACCAATGATCTGCTGCCCTACGACAGCCGCTTCATCACTGACGACATCGACACAACCTATGCCAACGGCAACAACTTCTCGGATCTGACCAACTGGGGCATCACGCTAAATGCCGAAGTTGATCTGACCGACGATTTGCTGCTCAAGTCGATCACCGCCTACCGCCAGAGCGACTGGACCAGCGGTCTCGACGGCGATGGCTCACCGCTCAACATCTCGACCTACAGCTTCGACCAGCAGCAGGAACAGTTCAGCCAGGAACTGCAGCTTGTCGGATCGGCTTTGGACGACCGGCTGAACTACGTTCTGGGGGCTTACTACTTCCGCGAATCCGGCTCGTTGACCGACTTCGTGATCGCTGGCGAAGGCATCTACGTCATCGATGGTCCGAACTATCTGGCAACCGACGCCTATGCAGGCTTCGGCCAGATCGACTTCAGCTTCAGCGATCTCCTCAGCGTCACAATCGGCGGACGCTACACGCGGGAGAACAAGAGCTTCGAAGGCGGACAGCAGGAGCTGAGCGGGCTGTTCTACAAGCTGGCCGGAGCGCCGTGTTCGGACCTTGCGGGCAACATCTTCCCCAATGCCGTGCTGCCCAACGGACAGACCTGCCGGGTCGCAAACAACTATCCTGACCCGAACAATCCGCTGCGGCTCTACCCCGGCGGCATCAACGAGCTCTCGTTCAGCGACTTCTCGCCCAAGATCGGGGTCCAGCTTCAACCGGGCGAAGACCTGCTGATCTACGGGTCATGGTCGGAAGGCTACAAGACCGGCGGGTGGACCACACGCTACTCGACGCCGCAAACCTTCGTCAGCGACTTCGAGCCCGAGGAAGCATCGACCTTTGAAGTCGGTCTCAAGTCGACCTTGCTGAACCGGCGTCTGCAGATCAACGCGGCGCTGTTCTACACCGACTACAACGGAATCCAGCTCAACTTCCAGGAAGGCGGATCGCCGACCATTGCCAACGTGGGCGACGGCCGGATCAAGGGCGCCGAGCTTGAGGTGGTCGCCGAGCCGGTCGACGGCCTGTCGCTGAACTTCGCGCTGGGGTATACCGACGCGGTCTACACCTCGCTCGATCCGGCGGTCGCGGTCACCAGCGGTCCGAACGCCTTGCAGGCTGGTGCCGTCGTGGGCAGCACGCTTCCCAAGACGCCGGAGTGGAAGATCAACTTCAGCCCACGGTATGAGTTCAATCTGGGCAATGGCGGGACCATTGTCTTGCTGGGAGACTACACCTTCATCTCGGAACAGACGAACAACGTCGAGCGCACCTTCGTGCTCAACCGTCCGGCGGTCTCGCTCCTCAATGCCAGTATCGCCTATCGCGATCCTGAAGAGCGCTACACGGTCACGCTGGGCGGAACCAACCTGACCGACGAACGCTATGTCGCATCCGGGACTGCAATCCCGGCCTTCGGGGCGATCATCGGCCAGTTCAGCCGGCCCACGGAATGGTATCTGCGCATGGGGTTCCAGTTCTGAGGCGGCTAGCGCACATACGCCCATACGCAGAAGGGGCCGCACCGGAAGGTGCGGCCCCTTTCTTTTGTCGGTTTGCGGTTTGCGGTTCCGGCTTCGGCAAGCAGCCTCGACGCCGGGATCCGAGGAACCTCAGCGTGTCTTGCGGATGGGCAGCACCACAAAGGCCCCGATCACCGCAAAGGCAGCGCCCGCCAGAAAGACGGCAGGAAGATTCTGGCCCGAGGGCGAGCCAATGACCAAAAACAGGGGCGCAATCATCGGTGCAAGGCTTTGGGGCAAAGTGCTGGCGATGTTAAAGACGCCGAGATCCTTTGCTGTGTCTTCTGGGTTGGGAAGCACGGCGGCGACCAGCGCCATATCTACCGCGAAATAGACACCTTGGCCCACGCCATAGATGGCCGCTCCGATGAGAAACTGGCCAGGCGTGGTCGCTGTGCCAATCACGATGAGGCCGGCAGCGACGAGCAGTCCCGCTGCCAGCACGACCGGCTTGCGCCGTCCGATGCGGTCAGACAGCCAACCGCTCGCCAGCGTGCACACAATCGTCACGACCGTTGTGATCAGCTGCGCCTGCGCGAGGATTTCCAAGGCTGCTGCCTCGCCCAGCCCAAGCGCATCATTGACGAAGATGAACTGGTAGCTGAGAAAATAGGCGACGCCCATGAACACCAGCAGACGGCTGAGGAAGGCCCAACCGAAGTCCGGGTGCTCCATCGGGTTGACCCAGAACGTGCGCAGCATATCGGCCGCGCGGAAGGGCGGCAGATCGGCGGCGGGACTATCGCTGAACCTCGCGAAGAGCCAGATGACCGCGACCGGCACGATCGCCCAGGGCGCAAGGAACATCAGCAGATTGTTATGAGCCGTGTACTGGGTGACATAGGCACCAAGGAACAGCGCCAGGCTGAGCGCAATGCCGAGCAGCGCCGACACCTTGCCGCGCTGTTCCTCGGGCACAAATTCGGGAAGCAGCGCATTATTGGCCGCCATCGCGGCGTTCGCCCCGACCTGCACGAGAAACCAGCCCGCTCCCAGCATGAAGAGCGAGCTCGCTTGCGCCATCAATAGCAGGCCACCAAACAGAATTAGGCAGCCAACCACGATCCAGAGCTTGCGCTTGCCGAGCCGGCTGCGCGTTCGATCGGACATTGCGCCGAAGATCGGCGCCGAGACCAGCGCGGCAAAGGCTCCGGGCGCGAGCACAGCGCCGAGATCGACGGCGCGGTCGGCAGTGCCGGATAACTGGCCCAGCTTTACCGCAATCGAAGCAAGCAGAGGCGCGAACAGCGCGAGATAGATCGCAAAAACAGTCAGCAGATAGGCCAGCATGAACCCCAGCCCCACAGGCTTCAGCGGGCCAGCAGGACCGGACGTGGCAATCGGCTGCACGAGTTTTCTCCCGAAATGTTAGTCTTTTGGCGCGACCGTGAAAGTACCGGCAAGGCTTGCTACGGAGTCCCCGCCAACGAACACGTCGAAGGTAGTGGCATCTGCCACCCACCCGCGCGCGGCGGATGACCAGTAGCGGCGCCGCTCGGCGCTGAGAACAAATCGCACGACCCGGCTTTCGCCCGGCGCGAGGGTTACGCGCTCGAACCCTTTGAGTTCACGCACTGGCCGGGCCGCACTGCCGTGACGCTGGTGGATGTAGAGCTGGACAACCTCGTCCCCAGCCACCGACCCCGTATTGGTTACCGTCACCGCAATCGCCAGATCATCAACCAGTCCGATAGGGTCGGCGCCGATCACAAGGTCGGAATAGGCAAAGGTCGTGTAGCTCAGGCCAAAACCGAACGGGAAGAGCGGCGTGCCGTCTTCATTCCAGTAACGCATTTCGCGTTCTTTGGGCTTGTGGGTGACCATTCGCGCATAGTGGAGAGGAACCTGACCGATACTCCGGACCCAGGTGAAAGGCAGTTTGCCCCCGGGGACAATTTTGCCGAAGACGGCATTGGCAACCGCCGTGCCGCCTTGCGTGCCGGGATACCAGATCTGAAGAACCGCCGCCGGGCTTGCGCCCTTGAGATCAAGCGGGCGCGCCGCCATCATGAGCAAGACGGTCGGCGTGCCCGTAGCGATGACCGCTTCGAGCAGTTCCTGCTGCCGCCCCGGCAGATCGAGCGAAGAGCGCGATGCTGCCTCGCCGATCATATTCTGCGCTTCGCCCAGCACCAGCAGCGCCACATCGCTGTCTTTGGCGGCAGCGACCGCCGCCGCAATGCCAGCATCGTCATCGACGCTGACCAAAGGAGCAATATCAAAGCCTGGAATGTCATCGAAGAACGAGGGGTTGAGCCGTTGCTCGATGGAAACGCCGGTGACATGCTCGACTTCGGCCGTCCCGGCGAGGTGATCGCGAATGCCGGCTAGCACGGTGACTGTCTCAGCGTTGTCGTGGTCGAACACCCAAGGGCCGATGGTATCGCGTGCGGAGTCCGCCAGCGGGCCGATCACGGCAACCTTGCGAAGTGCGCGGGGATCAAGCGGGAGAACCTGGCCCTCGTTGCGAAGCAACACGAAGCTGCGCTCGGCAGCGCGGCGCGCCGCGTCGCGGTGCGCCGGTTCGTCCAGCACCCGCACCGCTGCATCCGGCTCTGCATAGGGCGCATCGAACAGACCAAGCTGCGCTTTGACCGTCAGCACCCGCCGGACGGCATCATCAAGCCGTGCAGGTTCGATCAGCCCAGCAGCCAGAGCCTGCGGTAGCGTATTGAACACCGAGTCATGCGCTTCGAGCGCCATCTCCATATCGAGCCCGGCATTGAGCGCGCGCACTGCAGCGTCCGCCCCATCCCGCGCGAAATTGTGCTTGGCAAGGTCGTGCGCCGAGTTCGCATCCGACACGGTAAAGCCGCTGAAGCCCCACTCTTCCTTGAGAATTTCCGTGATGAGCCAGTGATTGCCCGTGGCAGGCACACCGTTGAGGGTCATGTAGGCGCACATGATATTGGCAGCGCCCGCATCAATCGCGGCTTTGAACGGCGGCAGATAGACATTGCGCAGTTCACTTTCCGACAGGTCTGCCTCGTCGTAATCGCGCCCGCCCAGCGCCGCGCCGTAGCCCGCGAGGTGCTTGGGTCCTGCCACCATCCGGTCGGCCGACGACAGGTCATCGCCCTGAAAGCCGCGCACCTGCGCTGCGGCCATGATACCGCCAAGATAGGGGTCTTCCCCGGCACCCTCGATCATCCGGCCCCAACGCGGATCGCGCGCGACATCGACCATCGGGGCAAAGGTCCAGTGCAGTCCGGTGGCTCGTGCTTCGGCCGCCGCAACGGCCTGCGCCGCTTCAACGGCTGCCGGATCCCACGATGCCGCCATCGCGATCGGCACAGGAAAGATCGTGCGCAGCCCGTGAATAACGTCCAGAGCGAAGATCAGCGGTATTCCGAGGCGGCTTTCTTCGACCGCAATCCGCTGCAGCCGGGTGATCTCACTCGGATCGCGGACAAACAGGATGGCCCCTGCCCGGCCTGCAGCGATTTCCTCATCGACCGGTTCGCTGCCGCGTTCGAAAACGAAGAACTGACTAAGTTGCCCAGCCTTTTCTTCAGGGGTCATCGCTGCAATCAGGCGCTCGATCCGATCGGCGAGCGCGGCGGGCAGAACCTTCGACTGGCTCATGGGACGGCGGCAACCTCGGGGGCCTTGAGGAACCCTTCCATATCGAGCCAGGCGACGAATTGCTCGAGCATCAGCTTCGACGTCGTGCCCGGCCGGCCGGAACCAAAGCCATGGCCGCCCTTGCCATAGGCATGGGTTTCAACGCGCTTCGTCGCAGCATGCCAAGCCTCGGCAATCGGGAAGCCCATCATCGCGAACAATTCGTCATTATAGGCGATGGCGTTGAACATCGGCGGTGCATCGGCAGGCACTGTCACTGCATGCTGCGGGCCATAAATGTAGCCGAAGAAATCCGGTCCCTTACCCGGCTGTGCCTTGAGAACCGCATTCAGCGAAGTCATCGCGCCTGCGGAAAAGCCGATCATGCCGACGCGATCAGGGTCGATATTGAATTCTCCGGCGCGGGCGCGGACAAGGTCGAGCGCAGCGAGGGCGTCCTCGGTGGACTGCGGATAGAACAGCTGCGGTGGCTTGGCCGGATCGGTCATCGATGCGGCTATCTTCTCGTTCATGTAGACATGCGCCTCGTTCACATCGACGGGCGTGGGCATGATCCTGTACTTCAGCACGAAAGCAGCGATCCCGCGGTCGGCCAGCGCGCGCGCGACCGCCCATCCCTCAGGCTCGATCGCCAGCAACATGAAGCCGCCGCCGGGCGCAACGATCACCGCAGCGCCAGTTGCCTTTGCCGGATCGGGAAGGAACGGCGTCAAGGTCGGGCGGGTCACATTGCGCACCACCTTGCCGTGACCAATGTAATCCATCCACGTCTCGCCCTCGGGAGAAAGCGCATCGTCACCGGCCTGCAACGGGATAGCCAGCGGCTGATCCGGCGCCGTCGTCATTTCGATCTCGGGCATGGGCATTTGCGCAGCGGCAAGGCTGCACGAGACAAGTGCGACGAGCCCGGCAAGCGTGCGTGCCAACCGAATGATCATGAGGCGTCTCCCAGAATAGCAGAAATGAAGAACAACCGGTGCCGTGCGCTTGCTGACAGAACAAGGGTGAGCTGCCGGCTTGGGCAGCCCACCCTCGTCTCGCAAGCAGGCGACAGGCAGGCTCAGAACCGGAGGCGTACGCCCGCGGTGAAGTAGCGACCGATGATATCATCGCCCGAAGTCGCCGGGAACGAGAATGCCGGCGTTCCCGAGGTCCCTGCAGTCAGATAGACCGGCGGGTCCTGATCGAACAGGTTCTGCACCGATACGAAGAAGGCCTTGTTCTTGTCTTTGCCGGCAAACCACGTGAACGTCACGTCCGTGTAGGCGACCGATGCGACCTTGCCATCGGCAAACACGAGCGAGCGGGTCGCATCGCGCACCAGCGACGAACGCCAACGCTGCTGCAGGTCAAACGAGAAGCTCGGCGTGCTGTAGCTGGCAAAGCCGGTCAATCGCACCTTGGGGACGCCGCCAGTGGACTGGGTTGCTGCGGCGCCTGCACCGATCTGGGGCTCTACGCCGGGTGCAAGGAATGTCGTCAGTTCCGGCTGATAGCCAACAAGGCCGCGCAGCAAGATGCGCCCTTCGTCGCCGACTTCGAAGCTGTAGTTCACTTCGCCATCGATGCCCCAGGTCTTGATCGACGAGGCGTTCAGCGTGGCGATCCGCACCAGCGTCGGGAAGTTTGCCGCCGTCGTATTGGAGAACGGCAAGGGGCGCTCGTACAGATCACAGAAGGCATTGGTGCCGCCGCTGGCGTTACAGGCAGCCTGGATCGAAGCCTGCCTACCATCAATCTGCGAGATCGCGTTGCCGAGCTCGATGCGGTAGTAATCAACCGCAAAGCTGAGACCCGGCGCGAAGCCCGGCTTGTACACTGCGCCAAAGGTCAGCGTGTCGGCCTCTTCCGGCACCAGGTTGGGGTTGCCACCAGTTTCGGTGGTCACAATCCCGCTCGGACCCGAGCTGTTGGTCAGGAGGTCGAAATAGCCGCTCGCACCGCCAGTTGCGGGCTGGAAGCGCTCGAACAGGCTGGGCGCGCGGATGTCGCGCGAGATCGTGCCGCGCAGGCGCAGGTCATCGGTGATGTCCCAATCCCCGCCGATCTTCCACGTCGTGACGCCGCCACTGGTGGAATAATCGGTATAGCGCGCTGCACCGGTCAGGTTGATCGAACCGACCGCGCTGTCACTCACCAGCGGGAAATTGATCTCGATCGCCCCTTCCTTGACCGTTTCGCCGACGGTGATCGGCGTAATCAAGGTGTCGCGGAACACCGGGGTCGCGCCCGGCGTGCACCCGAAGCGAATGCCTGTGCAATCGGCAAAGACGTCCGACGGCGTGTTGCTCGAATAGTCGAGCGACAGGCGACGGTATTCGCCGCTGATCGCAAACTGCACTGGGCCCGCCCAGTTCTCGAAGGCGGTCCCGCCAAAGCTGGCAGAAACAGTGTCCATCTTGAAGTTGGGGACGTTGAAGTTGTCACCGGTGATGTAGTCGAGCGCAGCATCCTGACTGGCGGGCGTGGCGCCGAAACCATTGAGCGGAACGCAACCGGGATAGACGTTCGGGTTGGTCAACGTGACACGGCAAACGATATTACCGTTGCGCGGACCACCGTTGAAGGCCCCCTGATCCACCGCGTCGAGCGAGGCAAACAGATTGCCCATCAGGACGTTGTTGACCTGCGTGTTCACCGCCTTGCTTTCGCTGTGCTGATAGTGAACCGTCCAGTCGAAGTCGCCAGCGCTACCCGTCAGGCCGGCCGCAGCCGACCAGTTGGTGGTCTTGTTGCGCACACCGAGCGCGTGCTCTGGATCATCGAAAACCCGCGAATAGAGGAACACCGGCCCGAACGGACCTGACGACAGTTCCGCCTGTGCAGCAGGAGAAAGGAACGCGTTGTCGGCCCCCACGATCGTCGGGAAGATCAGGTTGGGGTAGAAGGTGTTGAACGTCTTCGACTGGGCAAAGGTGCCCTGCACGTAGAAATTGATCGACTCGGTCAGATCATAGCTGGCGCGCGCGAAGGCCTGATCGGTCTCGAGATCAGCGGTCGCCGAGGAGCCCTTGCCGTAGAAACCGTCACCGCCGCTCGCGAGCGCACCGCCCTGCGGAGTGCCCGGCACGGCGTTGCCCAACACGCCTGGAGCAACGAACACGCGGCCGGTGAACAGGTTAGCACCCTGGAAAGGGATCGCGGAATTGCGCGCATTGGTGATCAGGCGGAACGGATCGGCCGTAGTGCCGGACCCGGCCACCGCGTAGATATCCGCGCCAGTGGGGCGATCTTCCTTGTCGTCGATGCCGTCCTGCTGGAAGTGTTCGTAGCTGGCGATGAAGCGTCCGCGACCATCGGCAAAAGATGTGCCGAAGGCACCTGCCGCGCGCCAAGAAAATGCATCGCCGCGCCCGGAAATACCGCTCTGCCCTTCAAGCTTCAGTCCCTCGAACTTCTTGTCGAGAACAAAGTTGACCACGCCCGAGACAGCGTCTGAACCGTAAACAGCCGAAGCGCCGCCCGTCACCACCTCAACACGCTGCACCAGGATCTGAGGCAGGGAGTTGGTATCAACAGCACCTGTCAGGCTTGACGGCGCAACACGCTGACCATCAAGCAGCACAAGGTTGCGGCTGATGCCGAAGCCGCGCAGGTTGAGGAAGTTGCCGGTGAAGTTGTCCGACGGGTTGTTGAGATTGGCCGTCCCACGTGAAAGCGCGAAGATCGGCAGCTTGTTCAGGCCGTCGGGAATATTGGTCGGGGTGGTCTTCAGCAGCAGCTCCGTGCTGGCGACTGTGACCGGGGTCGGCTGATTGTCGCCATTCGAAGTGATGCGCGAACCGGTCACCACGATGGTCTCAGCCGATGTCGCGGTGTCTTCCACAGGAGCGTCCTGCGCGGACTGGTCTTGCGCAAACGCAGGCTGCGCAAGCGCGAGCGCGCCCAGGCTGGCAGACAGCAAGAGCTTCACATGATGCATTTTATCTTCTCCCTAAACCCCCGCGCGGCATTCGAGGCCGCACCATTACCTCTTTGCATAGTGTGAAACGAATTTCACAGCAAGCAATTTTATTGGTGTATGGCGTAGTGCACATATGAAAGATACGGCACATGCACGGCGCTGCCTCAGCTCGCGGTCCGCGCAATAGTGGTTTTGAACGGAAACAAGATCGCAGCGTGTGGAGCGCTACAACTCCCACTGGAACACGAAGTGAGGTCGGCTCCTGTGTCGTTACCAGCAGTCCGATGCCGACAACGGCAGACTAGGTCATCCCGAGAAGCTTGTGACACTTCTCAGTCTCGAGTTACCGCTTCGATCCAGGCATTGATCTCCGACTCCACCCAAACTGAGCACTTGGCTCCGAGTGAACGGCACTTCGGAAAGCGGCCTTCGCTCATGCGCTGGTAGATTGCAGACCGACGCAGCCCAACCCTGCTGATAACTTCTGGCAAGCGTAGGAGCCGAGGCGCTGCAGAGGCAGTGGCATCCGTTGTTGAACTTGTTGCGCTCACTGCGCCTGTGGTGGGCTCTGTCGTCATGAATGATCCTGTCGAATTGGTGCCTTGGTCCCTTCCAAGGTCCCGATCCTCAGCGCGACAACGCCATTGCGATGTCGCGGTTGGCGAGGTCATCGATATGCTTGGCGAGGAGCTTGGCCACGAGCTGTGAGGTACCCCCGGCCCAGCGCGGCCGGAGTTCAGCAACCCTGCGACCGAGGGTGCGATCGAGTTGCCCCGGAAGAGCGATCATGAATTCGTCGAGGAATGCCCCCATGTCCCGGTGCATCCACTCGCATGCGAGAACCTCCTCGCCAGCGATCGTCAGCAAGATGGCAGCATGTGGACAAGCGCCGCACGCCTCGAAGATCTGCATGGCGCGATCAAGGCTGATCGGGCGCTCGCCGCGCATGATCTTGAGCAGCGTCTCACGATGAACCCCTGCCTCGCTGGCGATCTGATGCTTCGGCTTGTCTGACTTTTCGATTGCATGCGTGAGAACGCGAGCGAGGCTCGCGTTCATATGGATTGCGGACTGGATCATGCGACGACTCCTGACGATGAGTATGTGAGTCGAGGGCATATCGCGCATCCAGCGTCTAAGAAAGTAGATAGAACATATAACGAACATCTCGTCTCTAGGAGAGACAATCTTAGGCGACGATTCGTCGATGAATGGCGACGATGGGGTCGTAACGACGCGACGCTCATGCTCTGAAATATCGATGATAAAGCGGACGAATCTCGCTCAGGGCAATCTCATGAGTCCATATGCGTCCGCACCCAAGCGCATTCAGCACGCCATCCTTCCTACCGAGAATTCCTAGACGCATAGAGAACCTACAGCGAACGCAAGAACGCTGGTCCACCCTCCCACATGGAGTTCTCGAATGCAGTCCCTCACCCTCCCCCGGCGCGCCGCCGCCGCACCCATCCGCTCCGGCATCTCCCGCGCGGCGAACCTTGCCATCCCGGCTCTCATCGCCAGTCTCGCGGCTGGCGCGGCCTATGCCGGCGCTGACACCACCTTCGATCCCGCGCTCACGCAGTTCACCAACTTCCTCGAAGGCTCGGGCGGCAAGATCATCACCGTCCTCAGCCTCGCGGGCGGCCTCATCGGCCTTGCCTCCGGCCGCTTCTCGCTCGGCCAGGTCGCCGTGCCGGTCGGGGTCGGCATCGGCGTCGGCACGGGCGTTCCGATCGTCACCTCGGTCGTGACCGCGGTCATCTGATCCAGCGGGCACGGGAAGGCGGCGCTGCGATGGCAGACCCTTACATCATCCCTCGGCGGCTCGACGATCCGGAGCTCATCGGCTTCTGGACCATCGACGAGTTTGCCGGAATGATTGTCCCCTTCACCTGGGGAATCCTCAGCCAGCATATCTTTATCGGCATCATTGTTGCGTTCGGCGCCTGGTTCGCGCTGCGAAAGGCAAAAGCAGGACGCGCCAGCTCCTGGGTAGCCCATGCCGCATATTGGTATCTGCC
>JAIYEK010000059.1 GCA_027487015.1 Erythrobacteraceae bacterium
AGCTGGACAGACGAGCGCATCGCAACGCTCAGGAAGATGTGGGAAGGCGGCGCGACTGCCAGCGAGATCGCCACCGAACTGGGCGGGGTCAGCCGCAATGCGGTGATCGGCAAGGCGCACCGCCTCGGCCTGAAGGCGCGCCCCTCTCCGGTGAAGGCGAACGAGAAGAAGAAGCCCGCAGCAGCGCCCGCCGCCAAGAAGCCGGCTGCGCCCGCGCCTGCCGCGGCGCCGCGTGCGCCCGCCGAAGCACCCGAGCGCAGCGCCCCGGTCGAGGCCGCCGAACGCCCTGCACCCCGCGCGCCTGCGCCCGCCGCACCCCGTGCCGAGCCTCAAGTGGCTGAGGGCGCTGCTCCAGCGGTTCCGGCAGAGAACCTCCCCAAGATCGTCTCGGTCGGCCCCGGCGGCTTCCTGCGTCAGGGCCCGGGCGACCAGCAGGCGCCGATCCCGCCCGCTCCGCCGCGCCGCCTCGTGCCCGCCAAGCCGAGCGCCGAGATCGCCGGCAAGACCAGCCTGCTCGACCTGTCGGACAAGGTGTGCCGCTGGCCGATGGGCCACCCGGGCGAACCCGATTTCCACTTCTGCGGCGAGCAGGTGAACCCCGGCTTCCCCTATTGCGTCGAGCATTGCGGCCGCGCCTATCAGGCGCAGCTGCCGCGCGGCGTGCGCCGTCCGCCCCCGCCGCTGCCCTTCGGCGGCCCCCGGGTGCGTTAACGCGAGCGGGGGGCTTGCCCGCCCCCCGCGCTCGGCCCTATGAACGGGCTTGGTGAAAGGGAGCGCTAACATGGGCGGCTTGCGGGGTTTGCGGATCATCGGTGCAGCAGGCGCCTTGCTCGCCGCCTCCCCCGCCTTTGCCGAACTCCCCGCACCCGTGCGCGCGATGATCGACGCTGCGATCGCCACCGGCGACGAGGGCAAGGTCCGCACCGTAGCCGAGATAGCGCGGGCCACCAACCCGGCCGAAACCGCCGAGATCGACGCCATCGTCGCCGCCTTCGACACCGCGCTCGCCGCGCGCAAGAAGGCCGAGGAAGAGGCCCGGCTCGCCGCCCTGCGCGAGGCTGACCTGTTCGACAACTGGAGCGGCAAGGGCGAGCTCGGCGGCTTCCGGTCGACCGGCAACACCTCGACCACCGGCATCACCGCAGGACTCACGCTCGAGCGGCAGGGGATCAAGTGGCGCCACCGGGTGACCGGCCGCGCCGATTACCAGCGCGCCAGCGGGGTGACGACACGCGAGCAGTTCCTCGCGCGCTACGAGCCCGACGTGAAGGTCTCGGACAATTTCTACGTCTATGCGCTCGCCCAGTACGAGCGCGACCGCTTCCAGGGCTATACCGGGCGCTATGCGATTTCGGGAGGCATGGGTTATCAGGCGATCAAGGGCAAGGACGTCCAGCTATCCTTGAAGGCGGGCCCTGCCTACCGCCTCACTCAGTTCACCGACGGACGAACCGAGGACCGCATCGCCGCCCTCCTCGCGCTCGATTTCGACTGGCAGATCACCGAGCGGCTGAAGCTGACGCAGGACACCAATGCGGTGGCCGAGGCGGGGGGATCGGCGGTGGCGATCATCGATTCGCGCAACACCTCGATCGATCTCGTTACCGGGCTCGACGCGGCGATTGCGAGGAAGCTGAAGGCGCGATTTTCCTATGCCGTCGAATACGACAGCAACCCCGCGCCGGGCGCGGTGCAGACCGACACGCTCAGCCGCGTGACGCTGATCTACGACTTCTGAGCGAACCAGATGATGTGATGCGCGCCCTTGTTGTTGGGGCGCGATCGGACGTTCCATTCGGTCACCTGAAGCCCGGTATCATAGAGCCGCTTGCGAAAGGCAGGGTCCGGCCCCGCTGACCACACCGCGAGAATGCCGCCCGGCTTCAAGGCATCGCGCGCCTTGGCGAGCCCGGTGCGCGAATAGATCCGGTTATTGGCATCGCGCACGATCCCGTCGGGCCCGTTGTCGACATCGAGCAGGATCGCGTCGAATTTCGCGCAGGTGCCATCATTGGCATCGTCGATCAGCGCTGCGACATCGCAGATCTTGAGGTCGAGGCGCGGGTCGGCGAGGCCCTCGCCCGTCAGCGCGGCCATCGGCCCCTTGGCCCAATCGATGATCGCCTCGGAAATCTCGGCGACCACGATCTGCGCCTTTGCACCCAGCTTTGCGGCTGCGGCGCGGTAAGTGAAGCCCATGCCGTAGCCGCCGATCAGGATACGCGCATTGTCCTTGCCCAGCCGGTCGATGGTGAGGTCAGCCAGCTGCTCTTCCGAGAAGCGCATCCGCGTGCTCATCAGCTCGTTGCGGCCCATCACGATCATGAAGTGACCGGCATGGGTGTAGAGTTCGAGGAGCACGCCATCCTCGATCTGAGCGGTGTCTAGAAGTTCGCGCTGGAGCATCGGTGCCAATCCAAAAGCAAGGCCGCCCGGATCGCTCCGGGCGGCCTCTTGTTCATACCTCGATGAAGGGGATTAGTCCTTCAGGAAGTCGGGGAGACCCGCCGGACCGCTGTCGCGCGGGCCACGGTCACCGCCGCGGTCGCCGCCACCGCCACCGCGATCACCGCCGCGACCACGGTCGCCGCCGCCACGGGGCCCGCGACGATCGCCGCGGTCACCACGGTCGCCGCCGGGGCGCGGTTCGCGCGCTTCGCGGGGCGGACGGGTGTCTTCCAGCTCTTCACCGGTTTCCTGCTCAACCACGCGCATCGACAGGCGGACCTTGCCGCGCTGGTCGATCTCGAGGACCTTGACCTTCACTTCCATGCCTTCGGAGACGACATCGGTGGGCTTTTCGACCCGCTCGTTGCGCATTTCCGAGACGTGGACGAGACCGTCCTTGCCGCCCATGAAGTTCACGAAAGCGCCGAAATCGACGATGTTCACGACCTTGCCGTTGTAGATCTTGCCGACTTCGGCTTCCTCGACGATGCCGAGGATCCACTTCTTCGC
>JAIYEK010000252.1 GCA_027487015.1 Erythrobacteraceae bacterium
AAGCGCTGGGGGTGCAACTCCTATGCGCCTTAAGGACGTATCGTCATGGTGAAATGGATCGGAGCCGCCGCGTGGAGCGCGAAGGAATCCCTCGTCGGCGATCGGCTGCCCTATGACCGTCTGATCGACGAGAACACCGTGCTGCTGCGGGACGGTTCGGTGATGAGCGCGATCCAGGTGCCCGGCCTCTTGTTCGAGACCGAGGACAGCGATGCCCTCAACGCCCACGCTGCCACCCGCGAGGTGATGCTGCGCAGCACGCTCGATGCGCGCTTCGTGATGTATCACCACGTGATCCGCCGCCGGGTCGAGGTGGAGCTTGAGGCTGAGTTTCCCGACCCGCTCTCGCGCCACATTGATGCACGCTGGAAGCAGCGGCTCGCGGGCGGATCGCTGTTCATCAACGACCAGTTCGTCACCCTGATCCGCCGCCCCGCGCGCGGCAAGACCGGCTTGCCGGAACGCATCGCGAAGATGTTCAGCCGCGCAGGGCAGGACGAGCTGGAAGCCGATCCCAAGGACGTGCGCAGCCTCAAGGCCGCGATCACCGGGCTGGTGGCCTCGCTCCAGAGCTACGGCGCGGCGGTGCTCGGGGACTATCAGGCCCCGGAAAGCGCCAATGGCGGCACCAATTCGGAAATGCTCGAGCTGCTGAGCGCGCTCTACAATGGCGAGATGCGCCCGGTGCGTCGGCCTTCGCCCGAGACTGACATCGGCGACATGCTGCCCTATCGCCGCGCCTCTTTCGGGCTTGATGCGATGGAGCTGCGCGGCAGCGCCGCGCCTGATTTCGCCGCGATCCTCGGCCTCAAGGACTACCCCGAAGCGACCTCGCCGGGCCTGCTCGACAATCTCCTGCGCCTGCCGTTCGAAATGGTCGTGACCGAAAGCTACGCCCCCAACGAGCGCACTACCGCCAAGGAGCGGATCGACCTCGCACTGCGCCGCTCGCGCTCGGTTGACGAGGAGGCCGCTGCCGAACGCGCCGACATGCTCGCCGCGCGCGACCTGCTGGGCAACGGGGCGGTCGGCTTTGGCGATCATCACCTCACCGTGCTGGTGCGCGAGAAGACGCTCCCCGCGCTCGACGACGCGATGGCTGCCTGCGCGGCTGCGCTCGCCGATACCGGCGCGATCGCGGTGCGTGAGGATACCAACCTCGAACCCGCCTTCTGGGCGCAGTTCCCGGGGAACGAGGAATATATCGTCCGCCGCGCGCTGATTTCCTCGGCCAACATGGCGGGCTTCGGCAGCTTCCACGGCTTTGCGCTGGGGCAGGCCGCGGGCAACCACTGGGGCGATGCGGTGACCCTGCTGGAGACGACCAGCGCCACGCCGTTCTTCTTCAACTTCCACCACGGTGACCTCGGCAACTTCTCGGTCATCGGGCCAAGCGGCTCGGGCAAGACCGTGGTGATGAACTTCCTCGCCGCGCAGGCGCAGAAGTTCAAACCGCGCACCATCCTGTTCGACAAGGATCGCGGCGCGGAGCTGTTCATCCGCGGGATCGGCGGGCGTTATGACCGCATCGCCCCAGGGATGCCGACCGGGTTCAACCCGCTCGCGCTGCCCGACTCGCCCGCCAACCGCGCCTTCCTGCGCGACTGGCTCGCGGTGCTGCTCAAGGCGGATGGGCCGGAAGAGTTCTCGACCATCTCGGCTGCGGTTGACGCGACCTACGCCAATGATCCGAGCTTGCGGCGCCTGCGCCACTTCAAGGAACTGCTCGCCGGCGCGCGTCGCCCTGAGCCGGGTGATCTGGCCGACCGGCTGGCTGCGTGGATCGGCTCGCCTTCGGGTGACGGGGGCGAACACGCCTGGCTGTTCGACAACGCCGCCGACCAGCTCGATCTCGAGACCCGCGTGATGGGCTTCGACATGACCGCGCTGCTCGAAAACCCGCGGCTGCGCACGCCGACCATGATGTACCTCTTCCACCGCATCGACGAGCGGCTGGACGGGCAGCCGACCATGATCCTGATCGATGAGGGCTGGAAGGCGCTCGATGACGAGGTCTTCGCCGCGCGCATCCGCGATTGGCTCAAGACGCTGCGCAAGCGCAATGCGCTGGTCGGGTTTGCCACACAGTCCGCCCGCGATGCGCTCGACAGCCGTATTTCGACCGCATTGGTCGAGCAGACTGCGACGATGGTGTTCATGCCCAACTCGCGCGCCCGGCCTGAGGATTATTGCGACGGCTTCGGGCTCACCAGCCACGAATTCGCGCTGATCCGCTCGCTGCCTGCGCACAGCCGCTGCTTCCTCGTGCGCCAGCCCGATGCCTCGGTGGTGGTCCGCCTCGACCTGTCGGGCGCTCCGGAAGTGCTGACGATCCTCTCGGGCCGCGAAAGCGCGGTGCGCAGGCTCGATCTACTGCGCGAAGCGGTCGGCGAGGCGCCGTCGGCGTGGTATCCGCCGCTCACCGGCCGGGCCTGGCCCGATGGTCCGGGTGACCCCGAGGACGACTCCATGTGGCAGGCAGCCGAATGAGCGCGAACTGCGATCAGGCCGCTCAGGCAATGGGCACCGGCGTCTCCTCGGCGCTGACCGCGGTCGATTGCATCGCCGGGAATGTCTCCGAACAGGCCTTCAACCGCCTGTTCGGCGATGACGGCCAGCTGGCCTTCGCGCTGACGGTTGTGCTGGGGCTTTATGTGGGCTTCTTCGGCATCTCGCTGATGCTTGGCCGCTCGAACATCTCGGTGCGCGCGCTGGTCCCGAAGATGATGACATTGGGGCTGGTGCTGACCTTTGCGACCAGCTTCGTCGCCTTCTCGAGCGTGTTCTACAACATCTTCATCGGCGGCCCCGACCAGATCGCCGGGATCCTTACCGGCACCCGCGGCGAAAGCGCCACGATGGTGTTCGCGCAGAAGCTCGACGTGGTGTTCCAGGCGATCCAGCAAGCGAGCGGGGATACCTCCAATATCAGCGCCTTCTCCCCGCCGGGCATGATGTGGCTGGGGGCGATGCTGCTGCTGCTCGGCACGGTGGGCATGCTAGTGACCGCGCGCATCGCGCTGGCGCTGCTGCTCGCGATCGGCCCGATCTTCGTGGTGCTGGCTTTGTTCGACGGCACGCGCGGGCTGTTCACCGGCTGGCTCAAGGGGCTGACGATGATGGCGCTCGCGCCGCTGCTGGCGGTGCTGGGCGGATCGATCATGCTCGAGATTTCGGTCCCCGTGCTGGCCGCGCTGGTGGCGGTGCCGGGCAAGATCGACCAGCAGGCGGCGATGGCCTTCTTCCTGATCGGCGCGGTGCATGTTGCGCTGATGCTGCTGTCGCTGAAGGTCGCCACGACGATGGTTGCCAACTGGCAGGTGTTCGGCCTCGTGCCCAGCGAGGACCGCGAGCGGCCCGCCGATGGCCCGCGCCCGGTTGCCGTGCCGCAAGCCACGGCCACCGCCCCGCGCAACACCAATGTCGCCCCCGTCACGCCGCTCGCGACCGCGCGCCGCGTCGATGTCGCGCCGCCGCCGCCGCAGGTGGTGGTCGCCAATGACACCGGCAGCGAAGCGGGCGCGGTGCGCGATACCCGCGTGATCACGGCAGCCGCTGCGGGCGGGCAGGTGGTACCGCTCACCACCGGGCCTGCGCGCACCCGCGGGATCGGCAACCGCTTCCGCCCCACGTCCTCGGGCCCGTCCGCGCCCGCCCCCAAGCCGACGACGACGCCCCCCTCGGAGACCTATCAATGACCCGCCCCGTGGCCTCGACCACGCTCTTCGCGAGCCTCGCCCTCACTTTTGCCGCCCCGCTTGCCGCGCAGGACAGCCGGCTCCAGACCTATGTCTACGATGCCGACGCGGTGGTGCGCATCGATGGCCGGGTGAAGGTCCAGACCACCATCAAGTTCGCCCCCGACGAGATGATCGAGAACGTCGCGATCGGGGATTCGGCGGCGTGGCAGGTGCAGCCCAACAAGGCGCAGACGATCCTGTTCGTGAAGCCGCTCGAGCCCGCCGCGCGCACCAACATGACCGTGGTGACCGACAAGCGGACCTATCTGTTCGACCTCGTCGCGAGCCCCAAGTCGGCCGCGCTCTACGTCCTCCAGTTCCGCTATCCCGAGCTCGAGAAGGCCGCCGAGGAAGCGCGCCTTGCCGCCGCTGCCGAGGCCGAAGCCAAGGCGCAGCTCGCCGCCAACGCGATCGATCCCGCCACCGGCGGTCCCGTGGCCCCGGCCAAGCCGTCCGAACCGGCCAAGCTCAACTTCGCCTGGTCGAGCGCGGGCACGCCCGAACTCCTGCCCAACCGCGCCTATGATGATGGCGATGCGGTGTTCCTGACCTGGGCCGCCGGCACGCCGATCCCGGCGATCCTCATCACCAATGCGGAAGGCGACGAGGGGCCGGTGAATTACACCACCCGCGGCGATACCGTGGTGGTCGAAGGCGTGCCGCCCCAGATCATCCTGCGCTCGGGCCGCGACACCGCGACCCTCACCAACACCGGACCGATGCCAGCCTCTTCGCGGCAGGCCGGCCTGTCCGCACCGCGCGGGCGGGGCAAGAAGTGACCGATCCCATGAACCACCTGACTGCCAAGGAGAGCATCTGATGCGTCTGGCCATGCGTTTGCCGCCCAAGAAGGGCTCCGGAGACGGCACCGAGGGCGGCGTCGATCCGCGCACCCGCGAATCTGCCGAGATCATCGACCTTGCCAGCCGCGCGGCCTTCCCCGCGGTCACTGACCGCAAGGCCAAGGGTGACGGCGTCGGGCTCGCGGCCGGTGTGGCCGTGGTCGGCCTGCTGGGCGCGGTGACCTTCTGGGCGATGAACGCCGCGCGCACGGCAGAGCCGCAGGGGATCGGCAATCCCGGCGTCGCCGCGCCGCAGGCCGCCGCACCGGTGATGCAGCCCGCGCAGCCGATGGGTGATCCCGCGCTGTTGCAGCCGGCCCCTGTTCCGGTCGTGCCCCAGGGCGATCCTGCGCCGATGCCGGTCTTTGCCGGCAACCCCGGCGTGGCGAGCGCGCCCGCGACCAATCCCTATGGCAGCCCGATGCTGGCCTTCGACGGCGGCTCCGCGCGCGGTCTGCGCCTTGCCGAGGGGCCCTCTGCGCCTCCGCCGGGCACGCCGGCTGCCGCTGGCGCCGGCGGCACCGGCGGCGCGTCCGCTTTTGCCAGCAGCATCGGCGGTGTGGGCGGCGGGCCTGCTCAGGCGCGCGCTATGTCCAACCCCTCGACCACTGTCACCGAGGGCACGCTGATCCCCGCGATCCTCGAGACCGCGATCAACACCGATGTCCCGGGCTATGTCCGCGCGGTGGTGAACCAGGACGTGCGCAGCTTCGACGGCAAGCGCGTGCTCGTCCCGCGCTCGACCCGCCTGATCGGCCAGTACCGTGCCGGCGTCGAGCAGGGCCAGCGCCGCGCCTATGTGATCTGGACTCGCCTGATCCGGCCCGACGGCGTGTCGGTCAACCTCGCCTCGCCCGCAGTCAGCTTTGACGGGGCGACGGGGATCGAGGGCGACGTCAACAGCCACTTCTTCAAGCGCTTCGGCTCGGGCCTGCTGCTCTCGGTCGTCGGCGGCCTCGGCGCAGTGGCGACCGGCGGGATCGGCGGCGCTATCCTCGCAGGCAGCGCGCAGAACGCGGCCAACTCGGCGGTGCAATCGCAAGGCCAGATCAGCCCCACCATCCGGGTGCGCGCGGGCGAGCCGATCCGCGTCTACACCGCGCGCGATCTCGATTTCAC
>JAIYEK010000258.1 GCA_027487015.1 Erythrobacteraceae bacterium
ATGAAGGCCTGCCCCCCGAACTGGGTGACGAGGCCGGCCGCGGCGAGGAGCGCGAAGAGATTGTCCTCGCCCGTCAGCCGGATCAGCGCGCGCATCACCAGCGCGCAGTAAAGCACCACGATCATGCCGCACATGATAAGGCCGAATTCCTCGCCGCTCACCGAGACGACGCAATCGGTGTGCGCTTCGGGCAGGTTCATCTTGCGGATGCCGAGCCACAGGCCGGTCCCCGTCCAGCCGCCAGCGGTGATGGTGCGCTGGGCAAGGTCGACCTGGTCATAGGCGGTGCCGCCGCCCAGAAACCCGTCGATGCGGTGGCGGGCATTGTCGTAGAACATGTAGGCGAGCGTCAGGCCGAGCGCGCCGACCCCGCCGGTTGCGGCAAGCCGCTGCCACGGCAGCCCCGCGAGCAGCACCATGACAATCCAGATCCCGCCGAACAGGATCGCATCGCCAAGGTTGGGCTGGAGCATCAAGAGCCCCGCGATCAGCGCGAAGAAGCCGGTGACGAAGGCGATCACCGGCAGGCCGGGGTCGCGCAGCCGCCACGAGAGGATCCACGCGCAGATGATCGCGAAACCGGGCTTGAGGAACTCCGAAGGCTGGAGGCTCATGCCGACATTGATCCAGCGCCGCGCGCCGTTCTTCTCCTCGCCGATGAAGGGCACCACGAAGAGCAGCGCCAGCATCACCGCGCCGACCATGATGCCGAGCCTGCGCGCCTGATCGCGGTCGAGGAAGCTGAGGCCGATCATCAGCGCAAGGCCCATCATCTGGAAGACGATGTGGCGCTTGAAGAACATGAATTCGGGCACCCGCTCCTTGATGGTGGAAAGCTGGTCGGCGCTCGCAGGCGAGGCAGCGGCGACCGCGACGATGCCGATCGCCATCAGCAGGCAGATCAGCAGCAGCAGCAGCTTGTCGATCTCGCGCCACCAGATGCGCACGCTTTCGCGCCATTGGCGGCGGACGGGCACGGGGGGCAGATAGGCGCCCGGCCCGCGTGCAGGCGAGGAGGAGAAGGCGGGCGCACTCATGCCGGGTTGCTCCCGTCGGATCCGGCGCCGCCAGTTTCGCCGCAAGTCTCGCAGCCGGTGATCGCGCCGACCATCTGTCGGAAGTGGAGCCCGCGCTTCTCGTAATCGCGGAACTGGTCATAGGAGGCGCAGGCGGGGCTAAGTAGCACCACTTCGCCCGCGCGCGCCGCTTCGGCTGCGCGGCGCACCGCCTCGCTGATGAGCTCGCAGCGTTCGACCTTGACCTGCCCTTCGAGGAGGTCGGCGAACATCGGCCCGGCCTCGCCCACGGTGTAGGCGGCGGCGATGTTGGCGAGGTGGTCAGCGCAGGCGCCGAGGCCATCTTCCTTGGGCAGCCCGCCGACGATCCAGTGGATGCGGGGGCTCCCTGCGTTGATCGCGGGATCGGGCGGGAAGGCGGCGAGCGCGGGGGCGGCCGAGGCGGCGTTGGTCGCCTTGCTGTCGTTGATGTAGGTGACGCCGCCGGTCTCGCACACCCGCTCCATGCGGTGCGGCAGGCCGCGGTAGCTGGCGAGGCCCGCGGCGATCTGCGCATCGGTCAGCCCGAGCTCGCGGCAGATCGCGACTGCGACCGCAGCGTTCTGGGCATTGTGCGGCCCGGCAAGCGAGGGCGAGCGCCCGTCTGCCAGCCCCGCCGCGTCGAGATCGGCGGTCTTGACCCGCACCGGCGCGCGGCCAGCTGCCGCCAGCCGGTCGGCGATGGCGCGGGTGGGTTCATCCTCGTCGCAGATGATCGCCGTGCCGCTCGCCTGCATCTCGAACAGCCGTTCCTTGGCCGCGGCATAGGCGGCGAAATCGGCGTAGCGATCCAGGTGGTCGGGGGTGATGTTGGTAAGCGCGGCGATATCGCAATCGAGCGTGAAGGTGAGGTCGATCTGGAAGCTCGACAGCTCGAGCACATAGACCCCGCCTTCCGGCAGCGGTGCTTGGCCCAAGATCGGGTCGCCGATGTTACCGCCCATGACGCTCGGCACCCCTGCCGTTGTCAGGACATGGTGCACCAGTGCCGTGGTCGTCGACTTGCCGTTGGTGCCGGTGATCCCGACAACGCGGGTGCCAGGCAGGCTCACGCGGGCGGCGGCGAAGAGCTCGATATCGCCGATGACGGGCAGGCCATATTGCCAAGTATGCGGCCCGATTGGGTGCGAGTTCAATGGCACCCCGGGCGAGACCACCACGCCGGCAAAGCCGGTCAGATCAAGCTCCAGCGGATCGATCAGCCGGCAGCGACCCTCGAAGGGCTCGCGCGCATGCGGCTGGCGGTCCCAGGCGATCACCTCCGCCCCGCTCGCGATCAGCGCCTCGGCCGCCGCCGCGCCCGAGCGCGCAAGGCCGAGCACCGCGTAGCGCTTACCCTTGAAGGCGGAGGAGGTGATCACGTGGGCGCGACCCTCCCCTTATCGCAGCTTCAGCGTCGACAGCCCAATAAGGGCGAGCACGATGGCGATGATCCAGAAACGGATCACGACCTTGCTCTCGCTCCAGCCGAGCTGTTCGAAGTGGTGGTGGATCGGTGCCATCTTGAAGACGCGGCGGCCGGTGCGCTTGAACCAGAAGACCTGAACGATGACGCTCACCGCCTCAAGCACGAACAGCCCGCCGACGATGGCGAGCACGACCTCGTGGTGCGATGCGACCGCGATTGCGCCCAGCGCGCCGCCGAGGGCAAGGCTGCCCGTGTCGCCCATGAACACCGCAGCCGGCGGCGCGTTGAACCATAGGAAGGCCAGCCCCGCGCCCATGATCGCCGCGCAGAAGATCGCCAGCTCGCCCGCACCCGGCACATGCGGGATGCCGAGATAGTTCGAAAAGTCCGCCCGCCCCGCCAGATAGGCGATGATCGCGAAGGTGCCCGCAGCGATGATGACCGGCATGATCGCAAGCCCATCGAGCCCGTCGGTGAGGTTCACCGCATTGCCCGCGCCCACGATAACGAAGGCGGCAAAGACGTAATAGGCCGGCCCCAGCGGAATGCTCACGCCGGTGACGAAGGGGAGGTAAAGGTTGGTGTTGATCTGGCTGACGATCAGCCAGCTCGCGATCCCCGCCACCACGAATTCACCGAGCAGCCGGACGCGCGCGGGCACGCCGGCATGGCTGTTCTTGGCGACCTTGTCGTAATCATCGAGGAAGCCGATCACCCCGAAGCCGATGGTCACCGCAAAGCAGGCCCAGACGAAGGGGCTGGTGAGGTCCATCCAGATCAGCAGCGACAGCGACAACGCCACAAGGATCATCAGCCCGCCCATCGTCGGTGTGCCGCGCTTGGCGAGGTGCGATTGCGGCCCGTCCTCGCGGATCGGCTGGCCCTTGCCCTGCCGCACCCGCAAGAGGTTGATGAAGCGCGGTCCGATGATCAGGCCGATCACCAGCGCGGTCATCAGCGTCGCACCCGCGCGGAAGCTCTGGTAGCGCACCAGATTGAGGATGCCTTCGAAGCCAAGCCATTCGGCAAGCAGGTAGAGCATTCAGTCGTCCCTTGTGCCCGTTGCCGGGCTTGAGCCTCGCACCGGCGCGTCAGGCGCGGGCATGATCGGTAAAGTGTGACACCAGCCTGCCGAGCCCCACCGAGTTGGACCCCTTGACCAGCACCGCATCCCCATTGGCGAGGCCGAACTGCCCGAGGAGCGCAATCGCCTCGGCAGGCCCCTCGCAATGGGC
>JAIYEK010000289.1 GCA_027487015.1 Erythrobacteraceae bacterium
GGCACCCCCGACATGTCCGGGCGCGAGCACATCCTAGGCATCCACACCGCCAAGATGCCGCTCGCCGATGACGTCAACCTCGCCGCGCTGGCCGCCGAGACCGAGCGCTTCACCGGCGCCGACCTCGAAGACCTCGTGCGCCGCGCCGGCCTTGCCGCGCTGCGCCGCGTGGGCGGGGAAGTCTCAGCGGTCGAGGGACGCGATTTCGACGCCGCCCTCAAGGATTCGCGCGCCACGGTCACGCCCGAGATGGAGGACGAATACCTCAAGATGCGCGGCGAACTGAAGAAGCGCGCCGCCGCGGTGCAGCCGATCGGCTTCCTCTCCCCCGACATGCTGACCCCGACGCGGGAGAAGAAGCACGACTGATGTTCGCGGAATGTTTCACGTGAAACATTCCGCGAGGCGCGGATTAATGCGCCGCGTCCCAGCTCAAGCCCGTGCCGATCTCCACCCCCAGCGGCACCGTCAGCTCCACCGCAGGCAGCGCGGCTTCGGCCATCACCTGCCGGATAATCGGCGTTGCGGCCTCGACACGACCCTCGGGCAGCTCGAACACCAACTCGTCATGCACCTGCAACAGCATGCGTACGTCGTGCAGGCCCGCGTCAACCAATGCAGGAAGCATCCGCGCCATCGCGCGCTTGATGATGTCGGCGCTGGTGCCCTGGATGGGCGCGTTGATCGCGGCACGCTCTGACCCCTGCCGTTCGGCCTGGTTCTTCGAGTTGATCCGCGGGAACCACGTCTTGCGGCCAAACAATGTCTCGGAATAGCCGCGCGCCCTAACGGTCTCCAAGGTCTCGTGAATGTAGCGCTGGATGCCCGGGAAGCGCAGGAAATAGGTGTCGATCATCGCCTGAGCTTCCTCGGGCGGCACTTCCAGCCGCGCCGCGAGGCCCCAGCGCGAAATCCCGTAAAGTATTGCGAAATTTATGGTTTTCGCCCTTGCGCGGGTGTCGCGGGTGACTTCGCCGAACATTTCGCGGGCGGTGCGGGCGTGGATGTCCTCGCCCGCAGCGAAGGCCTCCTTGAGCGCAGGCACATCGGCCATGTGTGCGGCAAGGCGCAGTTCGATCTGCGAATAGTCCGCCGCGAGCAGCACGTTGCCCGCCTCGGGCACGAAGGCCTCGCGGATCTGGCGGCCGATCGCGGTGCGGATCGGGATGTTCTGCAAGTTCGGATCGGTCGAGGACAGCCGCCCCGTCTGCGCGCCCACCAGCGAGTAGCTGGTGTGAACCCGCCCAGTGTCGGGGTTTATGGCCGCCTGTAGCGCGTCAGTATAGGTCGACTTCAGTTTCGCCAACTGCCGCCATTCGAGCACCAGCCGCGCGATGGGAGCGCCTTCGGCAGCCAGCTTTTCCAGCACCGACACGTCGGTCGAGTATTGCCCGGTCTTGCCCTTCTTCCCGCCCTTGTAGCCGAGCTTGTCGAACAGGATCTCGCCCAACTGCTTGGGGCTGCCGACGGTGAATTCCTGCCCGGCGACGGCGTGGATCTCGCCCTCTAGCCGCCCGATTTCGAGCGCGAATTCCTCGGAAAGCCGAGCCAGCCGCGCGCGGTCGACCTTGATGCCTTCGCGCTCCATCCCTGCGACCACCGGGATCAGCGGGCGGTCGACGCGCTCATAGACCTTGCTCCCGCCCTCGATGGCGAGGCGCGGCTTCAAGTGGGCGTGGAGCCGCCAGGTGATGTCGGCATCCTCGGCGGCATAGGCGGTGGCACGGTCGAGCGGCACTTCGTTGAAACCGATCGCCTTCTTGCCGGTGCCGCACAGGTCCTTGAACGGGATCGGCGTGTGGCCGAGATGGCGCTGCGACAGCTCGTCCATGCCGTGACCGCCGCCGATGCCGTCCTCGCCGCGCCCCGCATCGAGGTCGAAGCTGATCACCATCGTGTCATCGATCGGGCTGACCATGATCCCCTGCCGCGCCAGCACGTTGAGGTCATACTTGCCGTTCTGGAAAATCTTGAGGACCGCCTCGTCCTCGAGCAGCGGCTTCAAGAGGGCGATGGCCTCGGCGAGCGGCACCTGCTCGGGCTTCTGCGCGAACATGTCGGTGCCGCCGTGGCCGAGGGGAATGTAGCAGGCATCATTGGGGGCGAGCGCGAGGCTCACCCCGACGAGATCGGCGCGCATCGCATCCAATGAGGTCGTCTCGGTATCCACCGCCACGGCCTGCGCGGCGCGGGCGCGGGCGACCCATGCTTCGAGGCGCTCCAATGTCTGCACGGTCTCGTAGGCGGCGTGATCGACCGCGGGAAACTCGGGGAGCGGCTGGCGATTGCCCTCTCCTGCCACCGGCGCGGCGGCGCTGGCGGTGGTCGGCTTGGGCGGGTTCAAGTCGGTGGGGCGCGAGGGGCTGCCGTGGCCCGCATCGAGCCGCCGCAGCAGCGAGGTGAAGCCGTGGAAGCTGAGGAAGGCGGCCAGCGGATCGGGCGGGATCGGACCCAATGCCATCTCGTCGAGCGGCTGAGGGAGGTCGCAATCCTCCTTCAGCGTCACCAGCACCTTCGAAAGTTCCGCGTCCCCGCGCCCCTCGATCAGCCGGTCGCGCAGCTTGGAGGGCTTCATCCCCTCCGCCGAATCCAGCGCCGCCGTGAGCGAGCCGTGTTCGGCGATCAGCTTCGACGCGGTCTTGGGGCCGATGCCGAAGATCCCCGGCACATTATCGACCGAATCGCCCATCAGCGCGAGCACATCGCCGACCAACTCGGGGCCGACGCCGAACTTCTCCTCGACCTCGCCGAGCCAGATGCGCTGGTTCTTCATGGTGTCGAGCATGTCGATGCGGGCACCGTCACGCTCGCCGATCAGCTGCATCAGGTCCTTGTCGCTGGAGACGATGGTGACGTCCCACCCGCGCTCCTGCGCGCGGCGGGCGTAGGTGGCGATGAGGTCGTCCGCCTCCAGCCCCTCGACCTCGATGCACGGCAGGCTGAAAGCGCGTGTGGCGTCGCGGATCAGCGGGAACTGGGGCTTCAGATCCTCGGGCGGCTCGGGGCGGTTGGCCTTGTAGAGGTCGTAGATTTCGTTGCGGAAACTGACCCCGCTGGCATCGAGGATCACCGCAAGGTGCGTCGGGCCGTCAGCCGCGTCGAGATCGGCGGCGAGCTTCCACAGCATCGTGGTGTAGCCATAGACCGCGCCGACCGGCGTGCCCTCGGGGTTCGTCAGCGGGGGCAGGCGGTGATAGGCCCGGAAGATGTAGGACGACCCGTCGACGAGATAGAGATGCTGCTTTTCGGCCATGGGTGCGTGCTAGCACCCGATCCCCCGCGCGGGTAGGGGTTTGGCGCAGGCCAAGCTTGCGGTGAAACGCGCGATGAATGTGGCGAGATTGCGGCGAAAGCGCCTTGTGCGGCGGCCCCGCGTCTCGTAGATTCGCTTACGAACCGGATCACCGGTCAGCGCGTCCCTGAGGGGGCGCGTGCCATTCGCAAGGACAAAGGACCACACGCCATGCGCAAGATCATCCTCGCCGCCGCTGCTGCCACCGCCGTGCTCGGCCTTTCGGCTTGTAGCGGCAGCACAGAATCCGAGACCGACGAGACGGTCGAAGCGATGAACGAACAGGCCGATGCCAGCGCCGATGAAGGCGCGGCGATTGAGAGCGTCGCCACCCAGAGCGCCGCAGACATTCAGGCCGACGCGAAGGAAGCCGCCGACGATGCGGTGAAGACGACCGACGAAACCGCCGACGACGCGCTGAGCGTGGTCGAGAAGGCCGAGGAAGAGGGCGCCGAATAAGCGCACGCGCTCTCCCCGGAGCCCCAAAACACGAAGGGCGGCTGCCGTGAGGCGCCGCCCTTTTTGCTGTCCGGGGTGCAGGAGCCTCAGCCGCCGGTGGCGTAAGGCGCGCTTGTCCAGTTGCGGGTGGGGTCGGCCTGCGCGCGGGCGGCAAAGCCATCATAGAGCGCGCGGGCGATCGCGGCGATGCGCTCCTCGCGGGCGAGCTTGCCGCCTTGGCCCGTGACGTAGATCGCCACCGCAATCACCCGGCCATCGGGGCATTCGATCAGGCCGATGTCGCTCGAGGTGTTGCTGAGCGAGCCGGTCTTGTGGCTCACCCGCGCTTCCAGCGGGATGTTGGCGGGGATGCGGCGCTTGCCGGTGACGGTGCGGCTCATCGCGCCGAGGATCACCTGACGGCTCTGATCCGAGAGATATTCGCCGCGATAGAGCCCGGCGAGCAGGCGCGCCATCGCGCGCGGGGTCGCAGCATCGCGGGTGTCGATGTAGTTGGCCGGATTGTACTCGCCATCATCGCGCACCAGCGTGGCGATGTCGCGGTTGATCGAGAAGGGGGCGATGCCCTTGCGCTGGATCCAGCTGTTGACCGCCTGAGGACCCCCGACGGCCGCCAGCAAGGCGTCGGTCGCCGGGTTGGACGAGCGGGTGATCATGATCTCGATGAGGTCGATCGCCGGCATGTATTGCCCCGCGCGCACCGGCGCCTTGGCACTGGAGAACTTGGCCGACGAAACCGGCATCATCAGCGGGAATTCGCTCGTGAGCGAATAGCGCCCCTGCTCGACCATCTCGAGGAAGGTCGCCGCGATCGCAACCTTGCTGGTCGAGGCCATCGGGAAGAGCTGGTCGCCGAGCACCATCACTTCCTCGCCCGTGGCAAGGTCCACCGCGGCCACGCCGATGCGGCCCAGCGCGGGGTTGGCGAGTTCGGCGATGCGCTGCTCGAAGGTCGAGGCGTAGACCGCGTCGAAGCTCTGCGGATCGCGCGCCTGGGTGCCGAAGGTGCTGTCGAAGGTGGCCGCCAGATCGTCCGGGTTCGCCGCCGCCGGGCTGGCGAGCGCCGCAAAGGAGGCCAGAAGGCCGGTAAATGCGGCGAGGAAACGGGGGCGTGCCATGGGGGCGAATCTACTCCGACAGGGTTTCGGCGGGCTTAACAATGCACTTAGCCATGCGCGATTCGCCGCCGCAAGGCCTCGTTCCGGCGCGTGCGGCGAACGGTGCGCCCTCAGCGATGGAGGTGCGGCGGCGAAGCGATGCAGCCGCAAGACGTTGCTCGACAAGGATAGGGAGTTCGTCGAATCCGGTCTTGCCGACCCCCCAATGCCCTTGACTGCGCGCGCGCGTGCGGCACTCTCGCGGATCAAGCATGATTCAAGGGGACTTCACGTGATGACCGACACCGCCACCCGGCGCGCCGCGCGCGCCGGACTTGCCGCTCTGCTGCTCTCCGTCTCGGGCCTTGCCGTCGCGCAGACTGTGCCGATCGTGAAGCCGGGCGCCCCGGGGCAGGCCTCGAAGACGCTGTCGGCCGAGGAAGCGACCAAGCTCGCCGAGGCAAGCTACACCGCCGAGGACGTGGCGTTCATGCAGCACATGATCGTCCACCACGGCCAAGCGGTCGAGATGGCGCTGCTGGTCAAGGACCGGACCAACACCGAAGAGCTGAAGACCATCGCGGGCCGCATCGAATCGAGCCAGGCCGATGAAATCACCTTCATGCAGACCTGGCTGAAGGAACGCGGTGAGCCGCTCGAGGACCCAATGATGAAGGGCCACGGCGAGCACATGCACCACATGATGCAGGGCATGGCCTCGCCTGAAGCGCTGAAGGCGCTCGCCGCGGCCAAGGGGACGGACTTCGACAAGCAGTTCCTGACGCTGATGATCGCGCACCATGACGGCGCGCTGAAGATGGTCGACGCGCTGCTCGACGAGGACGGCACCGCCGCTGATCCGGTGCTGTTCCAGTTCGTGGGCGACATCGAAAGCGAACAGAAGGCCGAGATCGGCAAGATGGACAAGCTCCTCGCCGGGCTCTCGGGCGATCCGCGGACCGGCCTTGCGGCGGGCTTCGACAATGCCGGGGAGGCGATCAAGGGCCTCGTCAAGGTGACGACGCTCGGCAAGCCCGCGGGCTTCTTCAACCCCGACAACCCGGCCGACCTGCGCCCGGTGGTGCCGCCCAAGAAGGGCAAGGACGAGAAGAAGGACGAAGCGGCCAAGCCCGCCGAGCCCGCGCCCGCCGTCGCCGCTGCGCCTGCCGCAGGCGCGGCCCCTGCCGCCGCGACTCCGCCGCGCGAGGAGGAGGACAGTCTCACCGAGTTCGCCGAACGTTCGCCGCTGCTCGATTTCGCCAACACTGACATGGCCTTCTTCGGCGATGTGATGGTCGCAGGCTCCTACCACGGCTTCAACATCTACAAGCTGGGCGCTGACGGCGTGCCCACCCTCAAGAGCAGCGTCGTCTGCCCCGGCGGGCAGGGTGATGTCTCGGTGGTCGGCAACCTCCTCGTGATGAGCGTCGAGCAGACCCGCGGGCGGATCGATTGCGGGCTTGAGGGCGCCGCGGGCAAGGTCAACGAGGACCGTTTCCGGGGCCTGCGCATCTTCGACATCTCCGACCTTGCCGCCCCGCGTCAGGTCGGCGCGGTGCAGACCTGCCGGGGGAGCCACACGCACTCCGTCGTCAGCGCCGATCCCACGCGCCTCATCGTCTACAACTCGGGCACCGCGGGCATCCGTGACGAGAAGGAGCTGGCAGGCTGCGTCGGCGGGACCCCGGGCGATACCCGCACCGCGCTGTTCTCGATCGACGTGATCGAGATACCGGTCGCGGACCCCTCCAAGGCCCGGATCGTCAAATCCCCGCGCGTCTTTGCCGACGAGACCACCGGCGAGATCGCAGGCCTGTGGAAGGGCGGCGACCATGGTGACGGCACCCAGAACACCTCGCGCACTGACCAATGCCACGACATCACCGTCTTCCCCGCGCTGAAGATCGCCGCGGGCGCCTGCTCGGGCAATGGCATCATCTTCGACATCGCCGATCCGCTGAACCCCAAGCGCCTCGACGTCGTGACCGACACCGGGTTCGCCTACTGGCACTCGGCGACCTTCAACAATGATGGCACCAAGGTGATCTTCACCGACGAATGGGGCGGCGGCGGGCGGCCGCGCTGCAAGGCGTCGGACCCCAAGACCTGGGGCGCCAACGCGATCTACGACATCAAGGACGGCAAGCTCGTCTTCCGCGCCCACTACAAGATGCCCGCGCCCCAGACCGACAAGGAGAACTGCGTCGCGCATAACGGCTCGATCATCCCGGTCCCGGGCCGCGATCTGTTCGCGCAGGCGTGGTATCAGGGCGGCCTCAGCGTGATGGACTTCACCGACAGCGCCAACCCCAAGGAAATCGCCTATTTCGATCGCGGGCCGATCGACATGAAGCAGATGGTGCTGGGCGGTTACTGGTCGGTCTACTGGTACAAGGGCCACATCTATGGGACCGAGATCACCCGCGGGATCGACGTCTTTGCGCTCAAGGCGGGCGACGATCTGACCGAGGCTGAAATCGCCGCCGCCAAGGCCGCCAAGTACGAAGACAACCGCTTCAACCCGCAGACCCAGACCCGCGTGACGTGGGACAAGCGCGCGATTGAGGCCGCCAAGGCAAGCCGCAAGGGCGGTTGACCCGGCACCGGGGTGAGCGGCCGCGCGCGCCGCTCACCCCTCGGCCTTCACATCCGTTCAAGACGAATTGACTCCTTCGCGCTTGACGGTTGCCCGATGGGGGCGGATGATCGCGCTTCCATCGGCAGACATCGACGACTCAACACCGCAAACCTCGCACGCGCCCTCGGGCACTCTCACTACGTGCAAGGTGCTCGCCGGACGGAATACAATTTGGCGGATGGGGATCGTCTGCCGGATGCTTGACGGTGACTTTGCCACGTCCGGACGGCCGCGCACGCCCATCCCTTGAGGGGAGCGGAAGCGTTATGTCATCAGCCAGAAGCGACGAGGATTCCGTCGATTGGGTCGGCTGTCTGACCTATAAAAGCGTGGCGACCGCAACGCCCAGCGCGCGCGATCTCGATATCCTTGCCGCCCGCGCCCGCGTGCGCAACCGCAGTCTCGGCATCACCGGCATGCTCTTGTTCGAGGACGGCTGCTTCCTGCAATCGCTCGAAGGGCCGCCGCGGTCGCTGAGCGCGCTGTGGGCCTCGATCAAGCGCGATGCCCGTCACAACCACATCGAAGTGCTGAGCGAGCACATCGCCAGCGCGCGGCTGTTTTCCGAATGGGACCTGCTGCTCGATGGCCGCGCGGACAGCACGCCGCGCGTCACCGGCGCGGCCGGAACGCTCCCGCCGGCGATGGCCGAGCATATCGCCCGGCTGGTCGAACTGGCGCTCAATGCCGATGACCAGCGGGTCAACGCCATGATCGCCTCCTTCGCCGATCAGGGCTGGACGAGCGACGCGATCCTCTCGCTGCTGATCGAGCCTGCCGCGCGGGCGCTGGGCGATGCGTGGCTCGACGATTCGTGCAGCGAGATCGATCTCACCATCGCGCTCAGCATGTTGCAGCTGGCCGGGCACGCGGTGCGCTACAGCCCCTCGTCGCAGACCATCCGCAACAGCCAGTACCGCATCCTGCTGGCGACCGCGCCGGGCGAACAGCACATGCTGGGCACGACGCTGCTGGCCGACCAGTTCCTCGAGGCCGGGTGGCAGGTCGAAATGGCCTTCCCCGACAGCGACGAGGCGCTGACCAACCAGATGAACGCCCAGCACCCCGATGCGGTCGATCTCGGCCTGTCGGAAGTGCTGCCGCGCATCGGGGCGATCGAGCGGCTGCGCAGCACTGTGAAGCAGAGCCGGCAGGCGGCGGGCAACTACCCGACGGTGATCTCGGTCGGCGGACGGCTGTTTGCCGAGGCGGCGGCGACCGCGATGTCGGTGGGCGCGGATCATGCGCGCACGGGCCTCGCCGGAACCAGCGTCAGGCTTGCCGAACTGGTGCAGAAGAGTCGCAAGCTGTAATTGCGCGTGCCGGAGCTACACTTGTAATTTTACAAGTTTGGCCTAAATGAAAATTGCTTCGCGTCGCTTGCGACGGAATTTGTTTGCCGCCTGACGGACCCCAACTTCCTTTTCACGCTGCTCAGCCTCGCCGCAGGACACGCCTGCGCGCGACCTATATTGCCATGCAGAAGACTCAATGAACATTATGACGACCGGCGCTAAACTGCGCCAATACACAAGCATTCTCGCTACATCACCAACATGTCGCAGTGCGGGCTCCCCCGCCGATCCCTACGCCTTCCTGACCGCCCGCGATTTGCGCGGTCTGGTCGCAGCGATGGTCGATTGATGCGCGCCCCAACCCAGACGGGCCTCGCCGAGGCCCGCCAACCGGAGATTTCCGTCATGGACATCATGAAGCAATATGCCGCCCACCAGACCGCGCTGATGCGCGCACAAGAGGCCGGAACCACCGCCGACCGCCGCTCGCAATTTGCAGCAGCCGCAAGGATCGCCGGCCAGATCAGCGCCTTCCAGCGCGATCTCGGCGCGGCGGCATCCTGTGCGTGGAGCATGGCCGAAGTCTCAGCCGCCGCCCGCGCCTGAGCCGGAAACCCCGGGGGTTAGACCCCGGGGGACGGACGAGCCTGCTTGTCTCGTCCGCGCGCTCGCCTAAGCTAAGGCGATGCGCGACCTCGGTTTTCTCATTGCATACGGAACGCTTATCGCACTCGCCTTTCTGTGCGCGGTGTTCGAACGGGGTGATTTCCTCGAGGGAATCCCTCTGATCTTCACGCTGATCGCCGGGATCGGCGGCGCAGTTTTGGGCTTTCTGGCAAGCGCTCAGGCCAGCCGGCTGGGATGGCTCAAATCGGGATACCGCAGGATTCTGTGGGTCGCCGGGATGACCATCTTCGGCTTCTTCATGGCCGGGGTCGTGACCGATTCCATCGCGCTGCGGTTGGCCTTCGCAGGCTCCGGTGCGCGGGCGGAACCCGTGCTGTTCGAGGTGGTGAGTCGGGACCGGTCGTCGCGGCGCAGGAGCTTCTCCACCACTGCCCGCCACAGCATCCTGGTCCGCCTTCCGGGTGCAACGGGCATAGGTACCGTCAGGGTAAAGGCCACCGAGGCGCTCTACGACGAGGTTGGCCCTGGGCCTGCTGCAGGCGAGCATTGCATCGAATTGCCGGTCAAGACAGGGAGGTGGGGTTTGCGTGCCGTGTGGGTGCCAAACAGCGCTGACAAAGCGTTTGGGCCCTCCGAGCTCAGACCCTGCGGCGGGACTGCATCGTACTGATCAGCCCTACCCCTCCGCCGCCTGCTTCTTCTCCAGCCACAGGCGCAGCGGGAAGAGCCATTGCTCCTTGATCGACAGGCGCTTGCGATCATCCTGCCCGACGATGGCGCTCTCGCCGTCCTTGTAGGTGCCGAACACGCGGTCCCAGAAGATCACCGAATTGCCGTAATTGCAGCGCGTGTCCTCATAGCTCGTCGCGGTGTGGTGCAGCGAGTGGTTGCGGATCGTGGTGAAGAAGAACCCGTACCAGATCGGCGGATCGGCGCGTACATTGGCGTGGGCGTAGATCGCGATCGCGCCGCCGACGGTGAAGCTTGCAAACAGCGCGTTGAGATCAGCATCGAGCAGCGAGATCACCCCGAGGCTGATCAGGAACAGCTCGATCGGATTGCCGATATAGCCCTTCATCGCGTTGAGCTGCGTGATGTGGTGATGCGGCGCGTGGGTCAGCCAGAGCGGCGTCCAATTGTGCATCGCCCGGTGCATCCAGTATTGGCCGAGCTCGAAGGTGAACAGCAGCACCATCACCTGCGCCAAAAACGGCCACTCAGCGAGCCACGGGGTGCCGATGCCCCAACTCTCCTTCAATTCGCGCAAGGGCGAGTTGACCAGCGTGTCCGAAAGAAAGCCGATCACGCCGTAGCCGAAGGCGACGTAGAAGATATCGGTCGCCAGCTCGCGCCCGTTGATGCGCCA
>JAIYEK010000162.1 GCA_027487015.1 Erythrobacteraceae bacterium
AGGACGGAGTCCTTCTTCGCGCGCTGGCCGTTGCGGATGCGGGTGAGCATGTCACCCAGAGGATCGGTCATTGCCATTGTTCAGTCCTCACCAGCTCGACTTGGTCAGACCGGGAATCATCCCGCGGTTGCCGAGTTGACGCAGTTCGATGCGGTTGATGCCGAACTTGCGGTAATAGCCGCGGGGGCGGCCGGTGGTGGCGCAACGGTTGCGCACCCGGGTCGGGTTCGCATTGCGCGGGATTTCAGCCATCTTGAGGCGAGCGACCAGGCGCTCGGTCTCGTCGAGGGATTCGTCGTCCGCGATCGCCTTCAGCTTCTCGTACTTCGCAGCGTACTGCTTCACGAGCTTCTTGCGACGCTCATTCTTGTTGATGGAACTCAGTTTCGCCATGGACTTAAGCTCTCTGCTTTCGTGTCTCTAAGGGGAAGCGGCTCACGCCGCCTCCTTCTGTTCGGTGGTCTTGGCGCCGGGAGCCTCGCCCTGGAAGGGGAAGCCGAACAGGCGCAGAAGCTCGCGGGCCTCTTCGTCGGTCTTGGCGGTGGTGGTGACGATGATGTCCATGCCCCGCACCTTCTCGATCTTGTCGTAGCTGATTTCGGGGAACACGATCTGTTCCTTCAGCCCCATCGCGTAGTTGCCGCGGCCATCGAACGACTTGGCGTTCAGCCCGCGGAAGTCGCGGATGCGCGGCATGGCGACGGTGACGAGACGGTCGAGGAATTCGTACATCCGCTCACGGCGCAAGGTTACCTTGCAGCCGATCGGCATGCCTTCACGCAGCTTGAACTGCGCGATCGACTTCTTGGCGATGGTGATGACCGGCTTCTGGCCGGCGATCAGCGCCATTTCCTCGGCAGCGGTCTGAACCTTCTTCTTGTCCTGGCTCGCCTCGCCCACGCCCATGTTGAGCGTAATCTTCTCGAGCTTGGGCACTTCCATGCGGTTCTTGTAGCCGAACTTCTCGGTCATGGCCGCGACGATCTCGTTATCGTACTTGGCCTTCAGACGGGCGGTATAATCAGCCATCGATGGTCTCCCCACTCTTGACTGCAACGCGCACCTTCTTGCCGTCCTTCACTTCGAAACGGACGCGGGTGGCCTTGCCGGTCTTGGGATCAGCCACGGCAACCTTGGAAATGGCCATCGGCGCGGCGAAGCGATCGATGCCACCCTGGGGGTTGCTCTGGCTGGGCTTGCGGTGACGGGCGACGATGTTGACGCCCTCGACAACGACCTTGCCGTCCTTCGGGAGAACCTGGGCGACCGTACCGGTGCGGCCCTTGTCCTTGCCCGACAGCACGACGACGCTGTCACCCTTCTTGATCTTCGCGGCAGCCATCACAGCACCTCCGGCGCGAGCGAGATGATCTTCATGAAGCCCTTCGAGCGCAGTTCGCGCACCACGGGGCCGAAGATACGGGTGCCGATCGGCTCCTCGTTCTTGTTCACGAGAACCGCTGCGTTGGTGTCGAAACGGATGACGGTGCCATCCGGACGACGCACGTCCTTGCGGGTGCGCACGATCACCGCGCGGTGAACGTCGCCCTTCTTGACCTTGGTGCGCGGCTGCGCCTCCTTGATGGAGACGACGATCACATCGCCGACGCCCGCGGTACGACGCTTCGACCCGCCCAGCACCTTGATGCACTGGACGCGCTTGGCGCCGCTGTTATCCGCGACGTCGAGATTGGATTGCATCTGGATCATTGATCCGTCTTCCTTCTCATTGGCTTACCGGGACGCCCGATCCGACCGGGGCCTGGCAGTTCCGTCTACGTTTCAGTTACCCGCGGCCGCGACGTCGAGGTCGGCTTCAACCGCCTGCACGCCACCTGCCACGACCCGGTCCTTGACGATCCAGGTCTTGGTCTTGGACATCGGGCGGGTCTCTTCGATCCGCACCACGTCACCCACGGTGTATTCGTTCGTCTCGTCGTGCGCGTGATACTTCTTCGAGCGCCGGATGATCTTCCCGTAAAGCGGGTGCTTCACCTTGCGTTCGACCAGCACGGTCACGGTTTTGTCGGTCTTGTCGGAGGTCACAGTCCCGACGAGGATGCGCTTGGGCATTGTGCTTACTCCTTACGCCTTCGCGGCGGCGGCTTTCGCCGCACGCTCGCTTTGCAGCGTCTTGATCTGCGCGATGTTCCGGCGCACCTGACGGATGCGCGAGGGAGCCTCGAGCTGGTTGGTCGCAGCCTGGAACCGCAGATTGTACTGCTCGCGCTTGAGCTCGGTGAGCTCGGCGATCAGCTGGTCATCGGTCTTGGTGCGAAGGTCCGCGATATCGGCCATTATTCGCCTCCCAGGTGGCTGGTGTCGCCAAGACGGGCGACAACCTTGGTCTTGATCGGCAGCTTCATCGCTGCACGCTCGAACGCTTCGGCGGCCAGCGGGCCGGCAACGCCATCGAGTTCGAAAAGGATACGGCCCGGCTTCACGCGCGCTGCCCAGTATTCGACCGAACCCTTGCCCTTACCCTGACGGACTTCAGCAGGCTTCTTGGACACGGGCACATCGGGGAACACGCGGATCCAGAGACGGCCCTGACGCTTGATGTGACGGGTGATGGCACGACGCGCCGCTTCGATCTGGCGGGCGGTGATCCGCTCCGGTTCGAGGGCCTTGAGGCCGTACGAGCCGAAGTTGAGGGTGGTGCCACCCTTGGCGTCGCCCTTGATCCGGCCCTTGAAGGCCTTGCGGAACTTGGTCTTTTTCGGTTGCAACATGGCTAACTACCTCAACGAGCCGGGCGGACGCCGGAAGTCTGGGCTTCCATCATCAGGCGGTCCTGCGCGGTCGGATCATGGCCGAGAATCTCGCCCTTGAAGACCCAGACCTTGATCCCAATTATGCCATAGGCGGTCAGCGCCTCGGCCTCGGCATAGTCGACATTGGCGCGAAGCGTGTGTAGCGGCACGCGGCCTTCGCGGTACTGCTCCACGCGCGCGATTTCAGCGCCGCCAAGACGCCCGCCGCACATGATCTTGATGCCTTCCGCACCCAGACGCATGGCCGACTGCATGGCGCGCTTCATCGCCCGGCGGAACGCCACGCGGCGGACCAACTGGTCGGCAATCCCTTGCGCGATCAGCTTGGCGTCGATCTCGGGCTTGCGGATCTCCACGATGTTGAGCTTCACGTCGCTCGAGGTCATGGTTGCCAGCTTGGAGCGCAGCTTTTCGATGTCCGCGCCCTTCTTGCCGATGATGACACCAGGACGGGCCGCATAGATCGACACGCGGCACAGCTTGGCCGGACGCTCGATAACCACCTTCGACACCGCCGCTTGGGGCAGGTTCGCCATGATGTACTTCCGGATCGCGATGTCTTCCTTGAGCAGGCCCGCATAGTCACGCCCTTCGGCGTACCAGCGGCTGTCCCAGGTGCGGTTGATCTGCAGGCGCAGACCGATCGGATTGCTCTTGTGGCCCATCTTACGCCTCTTCTGCTTCGCGAACCACGATCCGCAGCCGGCTGAACGGCTTGAGGATCCGGGTCGACTTGCCGCGACCGCGGGTGTGGAAACGCTTCATCGTCACCGACTTGCCGACCGAGGCTTCCGCCACGATCAACGCGTCAACGTCGAGGTTGTGGTTGTTTTCAGCGTTGGCGATCGCCGAGGCGAGCACCTTGCTCGCATCGCGCGCCATTGCCCGCTTCGAGAAGGCGAGGATGTTCAACGCCTCTTCGGCCTTCTTGCCACGGATCAGGGCAGCGACGAGGTTGAGCTTCTGCGCCGAACCACGGATCGTGGTGCCGACGGCCAGCGCCTCGTTATCGCCCACGCGGCGGGGTGCTTTTGCCTTGCCCATTAGCGCTTGCCCTTCTTGTCGGCAGCGTGACCAGGGAACGTGCGCGTGGGCGCAAATTCACCGAGCTTGTGGCCGACCATTTCTTCCGAAACCGAAACGGGAATGAACTTGTGCCCGTTGTAGACGTTGAAGGTGAGCCCGACGAACTGCGGCAGGAT
>JAIYEK010000315.1 GCA_027487015.1 Erythrobacteraceae bacterium
CCGATCTTCGCCGGTCAGACCCGCGATCATTGGACCGCCGAGCTGACCCGGCTCGAAGTCCCCAATTCGCCCGTCTACGACACCAAGGAAGTCCTCGCCACCGAGCAGGCCAAGGTGCTCGGCATCGAAGTCACCGACCCCGACGGACCCAAGGGCGAATTCCGCACCATCCGTTTCCCCCTGTCCTTCGATGGCGAGCGGATGGACAGCGTCACCGCGCCGCCCCTATTGGGGGCCGACGACGCGGCGATCCGCCGCTCCATCGAAAGGCCGGTGCATGGGATCGCCCGAGGCTGAAGCGCAAGACAGGGGGGCTGGCGCCAAGGATACAGGCGCTAAGGACCCCGAATTCCTCTCGACGCTCGAACGGGGCCTGAGGGTCCTCAAGGCGTTCGACGAGGATTATCCCGAGATGACCCTCTCCGAGGTCGCCGCCCGGACCGCGCTGCCCCCGGCGGTCGCGCGCCGGTGCCTGATTACATTGGTGGAACTCGGCTATGTCGGCCAGCACGAACGCAAGTTCCTGCTGCGCCCGGCGGTGCTCACTATCGGTTCGGCCTTCCTCGCCTCGATGCAGATCGAGCAGGTGGTGCTGCCCCCCTTGCAGGGCCTGCGCGATCAGACCGGGGACAGTGCCAGCCTCGCCGTGCTGTCGGGAACCGATATCCTCTACGTCGCCCATGTGTCGACCGACCGGCGCTTCCGCGTTGCGGCCGGCGTGGGCACGCGCTTCCCCTTCCACGCGACCTCGCTCGGCAAGTCGATCGCCGCGCACCTGCCCGATGACGAGCGCGCCGTGCTCCTCCACCGCGCGCCCTACCAGCGCTTCACTGAGCGCACCGTGACCGACCGCCCCGCGCTCGCCGACAGGCTCCACCTGATCGCGACCCGCGGTTACGATTCGGCGCTCGACGAGCTCGATTACGGGATCGTCTCGGTCGCGGTGCCGATCTTCGGGCGGGACAAGCGGGTGATCGCCAGCATCAACTGCTCCACCTCCACCACCCGCATCTCGCAGGACGAACTGGTCCGCACCCGCCTCCCCCTCCTGCGCCGCGCGGCGGGCGAGATCGAGGCATCGCTCAAGCGCTGGCCGGCGCTGGAGGCGTCGCTGCGGCCCTGAGGGGCGCGGCGGGCGGGAGTGTCCGCTTCGGCGGGGTTTCCGCAAAAAGCTGCCGTTCGGGAAGCGACCCCGTTGCAGACGCTTTCTGAAACAGCTCTATTTGCTCGCGCATTCGTTCGCGCCAAGGGGAGATCATGGCCGCGCTTATAAACCGCCTCAAGGCAGCGACGTTGGGCTTCGGCATCACGGTTGCGCCGTTAGCCATCGTTGCAATTGCTCACCTAACTTTCATGCCGCAGATCGTCGTGGCTATTGAAGGACTGGGCAGTAGCGAACGAGCTCCGGCGGTTGCGTCCCTGCGAAGCGATTGGTTTGCGATGCACAGTATAGTCGCGATAATATTCGCCATTTACTGGATGATAACGGCGGTGCTCGGAAGGGAGCAGCTACTAAGGTCTAGGGCTGCCAATAGGATCTTGGCCTTCTGTGTTGTCGTATATCTGACAATGACTTTGTATTTCATCTTCGTTCAGTGGCCTGATGGATTAAGGGTCATATGCCCGCTTTTCGGTATCTCTGACACGGACGCACCTGCCTTTGCCTTCGATGCACTGTCATCATGCGACGCCTTCGCCGACGCGGCCAACCAAATGATAGTGTTGGGTCTGTTGGGGTTGATCGTACCTCTGGTCATAAGTCTAATCGTACGCATAGTTTCATCTCGCCGCCAAGATCAGCTGGAGGATGACGCTCCTCCATCCTTGCTTGAATGACTGCTTCCCACCCAATAGCGGTCATTAGCGAGACCAGCGCCCGCCCCGAAAGCAGCCGTTTCACCTCTTTCCCCTCGCGACAACACAAAGCCCCGTCGCCCCGTGCTTGACACGGGGCTTGGCTCCCTCAATTCGCTGCCGGGGAAGAAGAAAAGCCGAACCCCGTGTCAAGCACGGGGCGACGGATTGGGATGCGGTGCTATTCCCCGAAAGCGGTCGCCGCAGCATCCCATCCAGGCCCGCAATACCGCGCTATTGCCCGGCAACGACCCGCCTATGACATGACAACGACCGCGCTACTGCCTGTGCACGCCGCGAGGCGTTTTCCGGCCTCGGGAGCGGCCCCGAAAGCCCCGTTTCGCACCCTCGCCGCGCCACCTGTCTCCTACACCGCGCCATCCCGGCGTTGCCCCGCCGCCACACTCCGCACATTTCGCATATCGAAGTTGACTTCGCATGGCGAAGTTCATAATTGCCTCCAGCAAGAGTGGGGTCGCCGACAAGAGCGGCGCGTTCGCGCGCATACAGGGGAGAGAGATATGACGTTTTCGGGCCTGAACCGCGCGAGTGGGGGGCAATTGACCCGCGCCGCCGTCAGCACCACCGCTCTGGCCGCCGCGCTGCTCGCTGCCGCGCCGCTGGCCGCGCAGGACACCGCCGCCGAGCCGGAAGCCGCGACTGAGGGCGAGATCGTCGTCACCTCGCTACGCCGCTCCGAGACGCTGCAGGATACCCCCGCCGCGGTCACCGCCTTCGACGAAAAGGCGATCCAGAACGCCGGGATCGAGCGTCCGGCCGACTTCATCGCGCTGACACCCAACGTCAACCTGATCGAGACCCAGAACGCGGGCAACGCCTTTGTCGTGATCCGCGGCATCAGCCAGAACCGCAACTCCGAGCCCTCTGTCGCGGTGATCGTTGACGGCGTGCAGCAGGTGAACCCGGCGCAGTTCAACCAGGACCTGTTCGACATCGCCCAGATCGAAGTGCTCAAGGGCCCGCAGGGCGGCCTCTACGGGCGCAACGCCATCGGCGGCGCGATCATCATCACCACCAAGAAGCCGACCAACGAATTCTCGGGCAATGTCACCGCCGGGATCGACAATGGCTTCGGCTACTTCCTGCGCGGCGGCGTGAGCGGTCCGCTGTCGGACACGGTCAAGTTCCGCGTGGCCGGATCGTGGTATGACACCAACGGTTTCATCCCCAACACCTTCCTCGGCGAAGATGCCGATCCGGTGAAGGACTTCAGCCTTCGCGGCAATCTGCTGGTCGATGCGACCGACCGGCTGACGCTGGATCTGCGTGGCTCGCTCAACCTGCTGCGCACGCAAGGCTTCTACTACAACATCGTCAATGACGTGAACACGATCGCCCCGGTGCGCGTGAACAACGCCGGCGTCGACGACCGCGACATCTACAACGTTGCGCTGAAGGTCGAATACAAGGGCGACAACGCGGTCTTCACCTCGGTTTCGTCCTACGACACGCTCTCGGAAATCGTCACCGGCGACGCGTTCAACTTCCTGCCGATCCCGGAATCGCTGCTGTTCCAGTTTTTCGGCATCGACATCAACCAGAGCCAGTATCTGAACGTCAAGGCGTTCAGCCAGGAAGTGCGCCTCGCCTCGCCCGAGGATGACCGCAAGTTCAACTGGATGGTCGGCGGCTACCTGATCGACACCACGCGCTACATTTCGACCGGCAACCTCGTCGACCTCGGCAATGGGGTGACCAAGGTGTTCCGCACTCCTTCGACCAATCCCTTGAACCCGCAGCAGACCTTCCTCGCCGATGGGCAAGAAAACTTCGCCTGGGCGCTGTTCGCGAACTTCGGCTACGAGTTCTCGGACCAGTTCCGCGTCGATGGCTCGCTGCGCTATGACCGTGATCGCCGCGAGCAGACGACGCTGACCCCGCAGAACTTCCTGCCGGTGGTGCCGGGCGTGCCGACCGCGCTCAGCGGCGAGGTGCGCACTGTCACCTTCGACGATTGGCAGCCCAAGCTGACCCTCACCTACGAGCCGACCCCCGATCTCACCATCTACGGCGGCTATTCGCGCGGCTTCCGTTCGGGCGGGTTCAACCAGTCGGGCGTGGGTGCGGAAGCCGTCCGCGCCAACATCGTCGGCGTGGGCGACATCTTCCAGGCCGAAACCGCCGACACCTTCGAAGTGGGCGCCAAGGCGCAGATCGGCCCGGTGCGGCTGGGCGCGGCGGCCTACACCACCAAGTCGGAGAACGGCTATTTCTTCGTCTTCCTCGCGGCGAGCTCGACCCAGAACCTCGGCAACATCCCCGAGACCCAGATCAAGGGCTTCGAACTCGAAGCGACCGCGCGGCTTGCCCCGTATTTCGATGTCAACGCGGCGCTCGGCTACACCGACAGCGAGATCAAGGCCTTCCCCGATGCGACCGTCATCGGCAACGAAGCGCCGCAGATCTCGCGCTACACGGTGAACCTCGGCGCGCAGTATGCAGGGCCGGTCAGCGACAGCCTCGATGCGCTGTTCCGGGTCGACTACCGCCGCACCGGCAAGACCTGGTGGGAGCCGTTCAACACCACCGTGCGCGATCCGATCGACATCGTCGATGTGCGCGCCGGGTTCACGCTGGCCAACGGCGTGTCGGTGACGGGCTTTGCAAGCAACCTCTTCAACGAAATCTACAACGCCGAATTCTCGCCGGGCGGCTTCGTGTTCCGCGCCCGTCCGCGGCGCTTCGGGGTGGAAGTCGGCTACAAGTTCTAACGAAAGGCGAAACGCATGACCAAGGTGCTGGTGCTCTATTATTCGAGCTATGGCCATATCGAGGCGATGGCTGCCGCGGCTGCCGAAGGCGCCGCGAGCGTCCCCGGCACCGAGGTTTTCGTGAAGCGCGTTCCCGAGTTGGTGTCCGATGAGGTCGCCAAGGGTGCAGGGATGAAGCTCGATCAACAGGCTCCGATTGCGACCCCGGATGAACTGGCTGATTACGATGCGATCATCTTCGGCACCCCCACCCGCTTCGGCAACATGGCCGCGCAGATGCGCAACTTCCTCGATCAGACCGGGGGCTTGTGGTTCCAGCAAAAGCTGATCGGCAAGGTCGGGAGCGTGTTCGTCTCCACCGCCAGCCAGCACGGCGGGCAGGAGACCACGATCACCTCGTTCCACACCACGCTGCTGCACCACGGCATGGTGATCGTCGGCCTGCCCTATTCCTTCGCGGGCAACAGCGAGATGGGCGAAATCAGCGGCGGCACCCCCTATGGCGCGAGCACGCTGGCTGGTAATGACGGCTCGCGGATGCCCAGCGAGAACGAGCTTGCGGGCGCACGCTTCCAGGGGGCTCACGTGGCGCAGATCGCCGCGAAGCTCGCCGCTTGATTTTCGGGGAATGAGGGAAACAGCACGATGACGAAGATTCTCGCTAACCGCCTGCATCACACCGCCTATGTGACCAAGGATCTCGAAGCCACCCGCGCCTTCTATGAAGACGTGCTCGGCTTCCCCCTGATGGCGACCTATTGCGAAAAGGACGAACTGTTCGGCAAGGAGCGCGTCTATTGCCACGTGTTCTTTGAACTCGCCGATGGCAGCGCGCTCGCCTTCTTCCAGTTCGCCGATCCGGAAGATCAGGCCGAGTTTGGCCCGGACATTCCGTCCAGCCCCTTCATCCACATCGCGCTGCATGTCGATGCGGATGCGCAGGACGAGCTGGCGAAGCGCATCGCCGCGGCCGGGATCGTCGAGCCGCAGACCTATGTGCTCGAGCACGGCTATTGCCGCTCGCTCTATGTGACCGATCCCAACGGGATGATCCTCGAGTTCACCTATGACGACGAGCGCGCCGCGCCGCTGGACGCGGATCGCCGCGCGGCCGCGCATGGCGAACTCAAGCGCTGGCTGGCGGGCGATCACCACAACAACAACCCGTTCCGCGCCGCCGAAGCGGCGTGACGCAGGCGGGGGTGCGCGAGGGCAATATGTTGGCCGCGCGCACCCCTGAGCCTGATGCGGCTTGGTACGGCGAGGTCGCCGTCCACGGCGGCCACCTGCCGATCTGCATGGCAGGGTCCCCTGATGCGGGCCGCACCCCGCTGATCCTGCTCCACGGCTGGACGCTCGACCACCGGATGTGGGGCCCGCAGGCGACTGGGCGGCTTGCCGCCGAAAACCTCCTCGTCATGCCCGACCGCCGTGGCTGCGGGCGCGCCACCGCGCCGCCCGATCTGGCGCGCGAGGCGGAGGACGTCATCGCCATCGCCGATTTCCTCGGGTTCGAGCGGTTCGCGCTGCTCGGCCTGTCGCGCGGCGCGGTGGTCGCTCTTGATGTCGCGCGGCGCTACGCCTCGCGGCTGACGGCGTTGGTCGTCTCGGGCGCGCCGCTGCCGGCGCTGGTGCCGCGCGAGGAGGTGATTGACCTCGCCCGCTACCGCGCGCTCGCCGCGGCCGGAGACCTTGCGCAGTTCCGCGCAGAATGGGCGCAGCACCCCCTGATGCAAACCCACAGCCCCGAGGCCGCTGCACTCGCTGCAGCGATGCTCGCCGATTACGACGGGCGCGATCTGCTGCACGGTGGGGGTGAGGCGCCGGACCTGCCGCGCGAGGTGGCAGCGTTGCTCCCCATGCCGGTGCTGAGCCTGACCGGCGAGCACGACACCCCATGGCGCCGCGCCTGCGCCCGCGCGCTCGCCGACCTCGCCCCGCGCGCCCGCCACGCCGAGATCGTGGCTGCAGGCCACCTCGCCAATGCCGATAATCCAGCCGCCTTCGACGCGGCCGTCACCGCCTTCCTGCGCGCCTGCGCGTCGAAGCCACGTTAACTTGTCGAAAGAGAGAGAACCATGCTGCTACCGACCTCGCTCGTAGGCTCCTACGCTCAACCCGACTGGCTGATCGACAAGGAAAAACTGAAGGGCCGCTTCCCCCCCCGTGTGCGCGCAACCGAGCTGTGGCGGGTCGATCCGGCATACCTCGAAGAAGCCTTCGACGATGCCACGCTGCTGGCGATCCGCGATCAGGAACGCGCCGGGCTCGACATCATCACCGACGGCGAGATGCGGCGCGAAAGCTACTCGAACCGGTTCGCCACCGCGCTCGAAGGGGTCGATCTCGACAATCCCGGCGTTGCCCTCGACCGCAGCGGCGAGCCCAACCCGGTCCCGCGCGTCACCGGGAAAATCCGGCGCAAGCATGCGGTCGAAACCCGCGACGTCGAATTCCTGCGCGCCCACACCGACCGGATGATCAAGATCACCGTGCCCGGTCCGTTCACGATGGCCCAGCAGGCGCAGAACGATTTCTACAAGCACGAAGCCGAGATGGCGCAGGATTACGCGGTCGCGGTCAACGCCGAGATCAAGGACCTGTTCGCCGCCGGTGCCGATATCGTCCAGATAGACGAGCCCTACATGCAGGTGCGGCCCGAAAAGGCGCGCGATTACGGGCTCGCCGCGCTCGAAACCGCGTTCGACGGGGTTGAGGGGCGCACCGCGCTGCACATCTGCTTCGGCTATGCCGCGCTGATCCATGAGCGCCCGCAGGGCTACAATTTCCTGCCCGAACTTGCCGGATCGCCGGTGCAGCAGATTTCGATCGAGACCGCGCAGTCCCAGCTCGATTGCAGCGTGCTTGAAAGCCTGACCGGCAAGACGGTCATCCTCGGCGTGCTCGACCTGTCGACCCACGAGATTGAAAGCCCCGAGGACGTCGCCGCGCGCATCCGCCGTGCGCTGCCGCATATCGCCGCCGAACGGCTGGTGATCGCGCCCGATTGCGGGCTGAAATATCTGCCGCGTGAGGTCGCTTTCGGGAAGATGAAGGCGATGGCCGATGGCGCGGCGATTGTACGCGGGGAGCTGGCATGAGCGGCTTCCTCACCACCCACGTCGGCAGCCTGCCGCGCCCCGAGGCCCTGCTCGATCTGGTCTTCGCCCGCGAGGGCGGGGAGCAGGTATCCGAGGAAGCCTTCGAGGCTGCGGTGGAAGCGGCGACCGCCTACGTCATCAAGCGCCAGATTGAGGCGGGGGTAAGCATCGTCAACGATGGCGAGCAGTCCAAGCCCTCCTACGCCACCTACATCAAGCACCGCCTTTCGGGCTTCGGCGGCGAGGCCGGGCAGTATGAATTCGCCGACCTCGAGGCATTCCCCGGCGCCAAGGCGCAGGTGTTCGGCAACAAGGGCCGCGCCAAGCGTTCCGCGCCCGCCTGCACCGCGCCCATCACTGTCATCGACATGGAAGCGCCCCGCATCGACGCCGAGCGCCTCGTCCGCCTCGCCAATGGCCACGCCACTTTCATGTCCGCCGCCTCGCCGGGGGTGACCGCGCTGTTCTTCCCCAACCAGTTCTACGCCAGCGACGAGGAATATGTCTTCGCCCTCGCCGAAGGCCTGCGCCACGAATACGAGACCATCGCGGCGGCCGGCATCACCCTGCAGGTCGATTGCCCCGACCTTGCGATGGGCCGCCACGTCCAGTTCACCGACCTCAGCACCGAGGAATTCCGCAAGCGCATCGGCATGAACATCGCCGCGCTGAACCACGCGGTAGCAAACATCCCCGCCGAGCAGCTGCGCATGCACCTGTGCTGGGGCAATTACCCCGGCCCGCACCACTGCGACGTCGCGCTCGATGAAATCGCCGACATCGTCTGGAGCGCCAAGCCGCAGACAGTCCTGCTCGAGGGCGCCAACCCCCGCCACGCGCACGAATTCGCCTTCTTCGAGAAGCATCCGCTCCCCGAAGGCAAGATCCTGTGCCCCGGCATGGTCGAGCCGCAATCGCCCTATATCGAGCACCCCGAACTCATCGCCCAGCGCATCGGCCGCTATGCCGATCTCTTGGGCGCCGAGCGGGTCATGCTGGGCGTCGATTGCGGCTTCTCGGTCCACGCGGGCAGCAACGCGCTTGATCCCGAGATCGTCTGGGCCAAGCTTGCCGCGCTGTCGGAAGGCGCCGCGATCGCCAGCGCCAAGTATTTCTGACAAGCGGGTGCTTGCCGCAAGGGTCGGCAGGGGGCTAACAGGCAGGGCATGATCGACCCCGCCCCCGCGCCGCTCGCCGCCATGGCGCTGGTCGTCGAGAACGGCGTGGTCGCCCCGATCGATCCCCACGCGGTCGCCGCCTATGCGGGCGAGGGCTTCGTATGGCTCCACGCCGACGGCATGGGCGAGCTCGATGTGATGGACCTGCCCGACTACGTGCCGCCGATGGCCGCGGGCGCGCTGGTCGCCCACGAGACCCGCCCGCGCTGCGACGAGATCGACGATGCGGTGCTCATCAACCTGCGCGGCACCGCGAAAGAGGCCGCGCATGGCAGCGACGGCCTCGTCTCGATCCGCGTCTGGGTGGAGCGCAGCCGCGTCACCTCGGTCAGCCGCTACCCCCTCGCCGCGCTCGGCAAGGTCGAGGCGCTGATGCATGCCGGCAAGATCACCGACGGGGGCGATTTCGTCTCGCTGCTGGCGCAGGCGATCAGCAAGGAGCTCGATCCGCAGGTCGCGGAACTCGGCGACGAGCTCGACAATTGCGAGGGGATGCTCGACAGCGGCGACATCTATCAGCTGCGGCGCAGGATCGCGGTGCTGCGCTCGCAGGCGATCGTGCTGCGCCGCTTCGTTGCGCCAGACCGCGATGCGCTGGCCGCGATGGCGCAGCTCGAATTCGACTGGATCAGCAAGGACGACCGCCTGCACCTGCGCGAGGCGGCGGACCGCTTCGCGCGCATGGCCGAGGAACTCGAAGCCGTGCGCGAGCGTGCCGCGCTGCTCCACGAACAGCTGACCGATCTGCGCGCCGAGATGATCGACCAGCGCAGTCTCGCGATTGCGGTCACGGCCTTCATCTTCCTCCCCCTGACCTTCGTCACGGGGCTGCTGGGCATGAATGTCCAGGGCATCCCCTTCGCGGACCACCCCATGGCGTTCTGGGGCGTGGTCGCCTTCTGCGCGGTGATCGGTGCAGGCGTGGTGGGGTGGTTCGCGTGGAAGCAGTGGCTCGACGACTGAGCGGGCAGGACACGCCCACCCCCGCGCAATCACACTTGACCGCCCGCGCCCAATCATGGCAAGCGCCCCGCGGCCCGAGCGGGTGTAGCTCAATGGTAGAGCAGAAGCTTCCCAAGCTTACGACGAGGGTTCGATTCCCTTCACCCGCTCCACTTCCCCGTCCGCCAGCATCCACATGCGTCTGGGCAACTCCCTAAAATCCTAGGTATTCAGCGGATATCGTGCCGCAAGTGCTCACTCGTTTCCGCATTCAGCCGGTAGCGAGTGGGGGTATCGCGGGGGGCAAGCCCCGGAAAGGCTGGATGCTACTATGGCGCTGACAGACGTTGCGATCCGCAAGGCCAAGCCCGGTCCCAAGCCCGTCAAACTGGCGGATGGGGGCGGGATGCACCTGCTTATCACCCCAGCCGGGGGCAAGCTCTGGCGACTGAAATATCGAATCGATGGGCGCGAAAAGCTGCTGGCGATTGGGGCCTACCCTGAAATCAGTTTGGGCGAAGCACGCCGCCGCCGCGAGGAAGCCCGCGAAATGATCGCTCTCGGCAAAGACCCGTCGAGAGAGAAGCCGCGCGACAAGCTGCGCTCTCGCATTCAAGCCGCCGACACTTTCAAGGCGATCAGCGATGAATTCTGCCAGAAGCGCAGACGGGATGGGCAGAAGGGCTGGGCACCGGCCACCGCCACTCGCAGCGAATATCTGCTGTCACTGGTGTACGGTTCGATCGGCCACCTGCCTATCGGCGAAATCGAGCCGATGGACGTCTTGACAGCCATTCGCCGGATCGAAGGTAAGGGGAAGCTCGAAAGCGCGCGACGCAGCCTGCAACTGGCGGGTGCGGTATTCCTCTACGCCGTTGCCACCGCGTGGCTGGTGTCGGACCCTACCCGAGATTTGCGCGGCGCACTTACCGCTCCCACGGTGACGCATTACGGGGCGATCACCGATCCAAAAAAGGTTGGCGAGCTGCTGCGCGCGATCAATGATTACGAGGGCAGCGGCATAACCAAGCTGGCCTTGCAGATTGCCCCTCACGTTTTCGTCCGCCCCGGCGAGCTCCGCCATGCCGAGTGGAGCGAGATTGATCTGGACGGGGCGCTCTGGATCATCCCTGCGGGCAAGATGAAGATGCGCAA
>JAIYEK010000317.1 GCA_027487015.1 Erythrobacteraceae bacterium
ATGCCGGTGAGCTGCGGCGGGCGGCCGAGCCGCACCGGCTGCCCGAGCGCACTCTGCATGAAATCGGCCATTCCGGCAAGCTCGGCTCCCCCGCCGGTCAGCACCACCTGGCCCGCCCGCGCCCCAGCAAAGCCCATTGTGCGCAGTGCCTTGCCGACTTCGCCGGTGAGCACGCCGAGCTGCTGGGTGACGACGGCGATCAGTTCGGCGCGCACGATGCGGTTCTTGTCATCCGCGCCGCGAGCCAGCGGGCCGACGGGCGCAGCCCCCTCCCCGCCCTCGCCCGGACCCGAGACGGGCACGAGCTCGCGGTGATCCGACGGGCTGGCGACGGCCGATCCGGCGACGCATTTGAGCCGTTCGGCCTGCGAGCGACGGATGCCGAAGCTTGAAGCGATCGCATCGGTGATCGAGCCCGAGCCCATCGGGATGGCGTGCAAGCCGAGCAGCATCCCGCCCGCAAACACCGCGACATTGGTGATGTCCGCCCCGATCTCGACCAGTGCGACCCCCAGATCGCGCTCCTCGGGGGTAAGGCAGGCGTGCCCTGCGGCAAGCGGCGCTGCGACCACCCCCTCGACCTCGAGATGCGCGTTCTGCACCGCCTCGGTGAGGTTCCTGACCGGCGCGCCGTCCGCCAGCATCACGTGGATATCGACCCCGAGCCGCTCGGCATGGAGCCCGCGCGGGTTGGCGACACCATGGGCGCCATCAAGCGTGTAGTGCGCCGGCTGCGCGTGGAGCACCTTGCGGCCATCGGGCTGGATCATGTCCTGCGCCTCGACCAGCAGGGCTTCGACATCCTCGTCCTCGATCCGCCGCCCGCCGATCTCGATATCGACCGCAACCACGTGGCTGGCGAGCCCCGCGCCTGCACACGCGATCCACACGCCCTTGACCGGCGTGCCCGCGCTCTTCTCCGCGCGTTCGACCGCGTCGCGGATCGCATGGGCGGCTGCGGCCATGTCGGTGACATAGCCGCGCTTGATCCCGGCGCTCGCGCGGTGGCCCGAGCCCAGCACCTGCAGGTCGCCGCTTTCGGACTCGCCCATGATCATGGCGCTGATGCGGAAGCTGCCGATGTTGACCGCGGCATAGGTCCGCGCGAGGCGGCGCTGGGCGGCAGTGGTTTTGGACGCGGCCATCAGGTGGTCACCTCCTTGGGCTCGGCCTCGACCTTGGGCTTTTCCGCGGGCTTTTCCTCGGGCCCGGCGACGACCTTGGGCCGACCGACCGCCTCGGGCAGGCGCATGTAGAGCCGCGGCGGGGTGCGCATGTCGAAGGCCAGCACCTTGCCACCGAGCAGGCGGTTCTTGCCATCGAGCCGCGCGAACTTGACCAGCGCAGTCGCCGCCTCGACCTCGCCCTCGGGGAGCGCGAGCAGTTGGCCGGTGGTGAAGGTGAGGTTCCAGCGCCGGTTGCCGACCCATTCGGCCGCTTCGACCTTGGGCGCCAGCGCGGGCGCGGCGGCGAGCAAGGTCTCCAGCGCGCGCGCCTGCTTGCCCGCGCCCGGCCCGGCGAGCCGCAGCATCCCCTTGGTCTTCTCGGGCGCAACCGGCTCCAGCTCGACCCCGCTCGCATCGATCAGCATCAGCCGGTCGGGCCGCTCTAGCACCGCATGCGGTGCGCGCTCGACGATATCGATGGCGAGCGTGTGCGGCAGTTGGATCGAAACCCGCGCGTCCTTGACCCACGGCAGCGCGCGCAGTTCCTCGCGCAGCTTGGCGACATCGACATCGGGCATGGCGCGGTTGCGCTCGGCGAGCGCGCGGGCATAGACCTGCTGCTCGTCCATCCGGCTGGTGCCGGTGACGCGCACATGGCGCACCTCGAAGCCCGCGTCAGCCGCAATCGCGGCGACCTGCGCCTGCGCCAACGCAGGCACGCCTGCAAGGCTGGCGATGACGAAGGCGATCCCGACGCCCGTGCCGATGATCATGGCGAGCCAGATGCGGCTCCACTGTTCCTCGGTGAAGGGGAGCGCGCCCATGATCCGGTCGATGACGCCACTCGCGCCCCTGTGCGCTTTGCGCACGGTGACCGCGCGGCTCTGCGCCTTGGCGGCGCGGCGGACGCCGGACGCGCCGTTACGCCTGATCTGCTGCGCCATGCGTGCCTCCCTGTTTGAGAGCGTGGACCCGGAGCGCCTCGGCGACCAGCATCTCGACGAGGTCGGCATAAGCGATCCCGCAGCCCGCCGCCTGTTCGGGGACGAGGCTCAGGGGGGTCATGCCCGGCTGGGTGTTGGTTTCGAGCACGAACAGCCCGTCCTCGCCCGCTTCTTCGTCCCAGCGGAAATCAGTGCGGCTGGTGCCGTGGCAGCCGAGCACCTGGTGCGCCTTGACCGCATAGGCCTCGCACAGCGCGGTGATTTCGGGGGGGAGCTGCGCGGGGAAGATGTGCTCGGTCCGCCCGGCGGTGTATTTGTGCTCGTAGTCGTAGAAGCCGTTCTCGATCACGAGTTCGGTGACGCCGAGCGCGCGCGGGCCATCGGGACCGTCGAGCACCGCGGCGGTGAGCTCGCGGCCCTTGATGAAGGGCTCGGCGAGGAGCTCGGCGAATTCCTGCCACGGGCCGGTCGCGTCCGGGCTGATCGGGTTGCCGACATTGCTGTCCGCGGTGACGATGGCGACGCCCACCGAGGAGCCCTCGTTGACGGGCTTCAAGACATAGGGCCGCGGCAGCGGATCACGCTCGTAAAGCTCGTCGCGGCTCACGATCCGCCCGCCCGGCATGGGGATGCCGTGCGGCACCAGCGCCTGCTTGGTCAGCTGCTTGTCGATCGCGATCACCGAGGTGGCGAGGCCCGAATGGGTATAGGGCAGCCCCATCAGGTCGAGCATCCCCTGCACCGTCCCGTCCTCCCCCGGCACGCCGTGGAGCGCGTTGAAGACGACATCGGGCTTGGCCTCGTGGAGCTTCAGCGCAACGTCACGGCCCATGTCGATGCGGGTCACCTTGTGGCCCCGGCTCTCGAGCGCGTCCGCAACGCCCGCGCCGCTGGTCAGCGAGACCGGGCGTTCATTGGCCCAGCCGCCCATCAGGACTGCGACGTGGAGGGGGGAGTTAGTCATGAATCAAGCCTCGGCTCGTAAAGCGCGGGCTGGTCACGCCGGACCCACTCCTCGCATCCTTCTTCCCACGGGAAGACACCATTTTGATCAGGCCAGAAGATCATGGCCACTTTGCGCAATGATCGACCCATCTGCGTCCGGTGATACCACAAGGCCGAGTTGAGATATTCCTCCGCGATCTGCGTTTCGTGAACGATGCGCACGACCGCGTCATACTCCCCGAAGAAAGACTCGAGCCGATCCCCATCATCCAGCGTCTGTCCTGCAGCGCACATCGCGAGCAGGGAGTTGATCGCAGGCCCCACGACATCGCGGGGCAAGCCGAACATGATCACTTCCGGGCAGTCTCGCTTGCCTATTTTCTCGAGCGTGCGGGTGTAGCCGACCGAATAGGCAAAGCTCGGCTTGTTACCATTTGGGTCGAACACAGCCATGATGTGGCAGCCGTGCTTTTCGATGTTCGAGACGATCTCGCGCTCGAAGGCGGATAGGCCATCGCGTTTGAACAAGTTCCTCACGGCCGCCCCACCCGCTGGATTTCCCACTCGAGGCTCACGCCGGTCGCGGCGTAAACCTTGTCGCGCACCATTTCACCCAGGCCTTCGATGTCGGCGCTGGTGGCGGTGCCGGTGTTGATGAGGAAGTTGGTGTGCTTCTCGGAGACCTGTGCGCCGCCGAGCGTGAGGCCGCGGCAGCCGGCGCGGTCGACAAGCTCCCAGGCCTTGTGGCCCTCGGGGTTCTTGAAGGTCGATCCGCCGGTCTTGGTGCGCAAGGGCTGCGAGGCTTCGCGTGCGGCGGCGATGCGGTCCATCTCGGCGCCGATCTCCGCAGGCTCGCCCGGGTGCCCGTGGAAGCGCGCGGAGACGACGATCGCCCCATCGGGCAGCGCCGAGTGGCGGTAGGAGTAATCGAGTTCCTCGGCGTTCAGCGTGATGAAGTTGCCATCGGGCAGGATCACTGCGCAGTCCTGCAGCACGTCGGCCACCTCGCGGCCATAAGCGCCGCC
>JAIYEK010000082.1 GCA_027487015.1 Erythrobacteraceae bacterium
CGCCCGGTGACGAAGATCATCTGCTCGATCCCCGCCTCGCGCGCCTCGTCGACCGCGTATTGGATCAGCGGGCGGTCCACCACCGGGAGCAGTTCCTTGGGGACGACCTTGGTCGCGGGCAGGAAACGCGTGCCGAGACCGGCGACGGGGAAGACGGCTTTACGGATCGGCTTGGGAGACATCGAAGGCTCTCTTGTCTGGTGTACGCTGGCTGGCGCGTCCGCTGCCCCCGTGCCTTGCGCCATAAACAAGGTCAATGATTGTTCGGAATCGTCACGCACGCCCCGCGCGGGCGAGTTGCACGAAAGGCACTTTTCGCTAAGGCGGATTCATGGACAAACTGATCATCAAGGGCGGAAACCGCCTCAAGGGCACGATCCCGATTTCCGGTGCGAAGAATGCGGCGTTGACGCTCATCCCTTGCGCGCTGCTGACCGAGGAGCCGCTGACACTGCGCAACCTGCCGCGGCTGGCGGATATCGACGGGTTCCAGCACCTGATGAACCAGTTCGGCGTCACCACCGTGATTCAGGGCACGCGCCCAGAGGATTTCGGCCGGGTGATGAGCATGGAGGCGACCCGCATCACCTCCACCGTCGCGCCCTATGATCTGGTGCGCAAGATGCGCGCCTCGATCCTGGTGCTGGGGCCGATGCTGGCCCGCGCAGGCGAGGCGACCGTGTCGATGCCCGGCGGCTGCGCGATCGGCAACCGCCCGATCGACCTCCACCTCAAGGCATTGGAAGCCTTCGGCGCCAAGATCGAGCTTGCCGCGGGTTATGTGAAGGCGATCCAGCCCGATGGCGGGATGCCGGGCGGGGACTTCGATTTCCCCGTCGTCTCGGTCGGCGCGACCGAGAATGCGCTGATGGCCGCGGTGCTGGCGAACGGCACCAGCCGGCTCTTCAACGCCGCGCGCGAGCCCGAGATCGTCGACCTGTGCAACATGCTGGCGGCGATGGGCGCGGAGATCGAGGGGATCGGCACCTCCACCCTCACCATCCACGGCGTCAAGCGCCTCCACGGCGCAACCTACCGCGTGATGCCCGACCGGATCGAGGCGGGCTCCTACGCCTGCGCCGCGGCGATCACCGGGGGCGAAGTGCGGCTCGAGGGCGCCAAGGCCGAAGACATGATGGCGACGATCCACGCGCTCCAAGCCATCGGCATCCATATCGATTGGGACGCCAAGGGCATCAATGTCGCCGCGAATGGCGCCTTGAAGCCGGTCGACCTCACCACCGCGCCCTACCCGGGCCTCGCCACCGACATGCAGGCGCAGCTGATGGCGCTGCTGGCCAAGGCGGATGGGACGAGCGTCCTCAAGGAAACGATCTTCGAGAACCGCTTCATGCACGTGCCCGAACTGGCACGCATGGGGGCAAACATCACCACCGAGGGGCGGACTGCTGTGGTCAAGGGCGTGAACGTCCTGACCGGCGCCGAAGTGATGGCAACCGACCTGCGCGCCTCGATGAGCCTCGTGATCGCCGGCCTCGCGGCAGAAGGCGAGACGACGGTGCGACGGCTGTACCACCTCGACCGCGGGTATGAGCGGCTGGAGGAGAAGCTTCAGCTGGTGGGCGCGGATATCGAGCGGGTGGACGACTGATGCAGCGCCCGGTTTTCTTCGTTGCAGCGCTGATGCTGGCCCTCGCACCGGGCGGGGCGCAGGCGGAGAAGGTCAGCGAAAAGGACCTCATCGCGCGCACGACCCTCGATCCGGCCGAACGCGCCCGCCGCGAGGCCGAGGTGGCGACGATGACCCCGGGGCAACAGGGCGAGGCGATGGCTGCGGCCGTGACCGACCGGACGATCATCTACTACCAGAAGGGCCACGGCGTGTATGTCGAATACACCTCTGCCGATGGGCGACTGTTCATGTGGTATCCGCGCAACGGCGGCGTGGTGCGCGGGACCTGGGGCCTTCGAACGATGGGTGGCCCGAAACTCTGCTACCAGTATCGCAATGCCGTCCACAGCGTGACGGGTGAGTACGAGCCCGACGAGTGCATCTCTCCGGAGCAGATGCTGAATGGCGAAGCGGTGTTGGATTCGCGCAGCGGCGATCCTTTCGGTCTCGCCAAGGGCACGATCCCCTATCCCAAATCGCCGCGCGACGTCCCGGCATGGCCGGACGCTGCAAAGGGCGGCTAAGCGACGTTAACCACCAGCCACACCCGGATCGCGCTTGCCAGCCCCGGCGGGGTCGGCGACTTGATCCGCTCGGCATCGATGCGCGCTACCAAGGCTGCAACCGCCAGCCCCTCGCGCGACGCGGCGGCTTTCAGCATGTCCCAGAACAGCGGCTCGAGGCTGATAGAGGTCTGGTGGCCCGCGATGCTGAGCGAGCGCTTGACCGGGGGGTGGTAGGGCGACGTCATCGTCACCCACTAACACTCAAGCCGCTTCGAAGTCGTCCACATATTCGGGGAGGAACACCGGCTCGCGGTCCGACCAGCCGGGCGCGGTGGCGGCGGCTTCGCTCAGCGACTGAAGCAGCAGCTTGCGGCGCTCCGGACGGATCGAGGGCAGCGCGCTCGCGGCGCAGAAGGCGGCGGGCAGATAGGGCCGCACCGCCGCGCCGAGCAGACGTTCGTAGAGGAAGCGGAACGCGGAAAAGCTCGCCAGCCGCTCCTGCTCCAGATCGAAGGCGGCGAGGCGCACCAGCTTGCCGAGCAAGCGCTCGACCTCGTAGGGCGTGTCGTCCTGCGGGATCAGCCCGCGCAGGGCCTTGAGGTCCTGATAGGCGACATATTGGCGGCGAATCGCGGTGTTCTCCGCCTCGCTGCGACCCCAGCGGCGGAAGGCGTCGGTGCGCGCGAGGCCGATATCGAGGCTGCGCTTGATGTAGCGCTGCTCGGCAGGGGCGAACCCGGCAAATTCCCGCATCTCGGCAATCGGCATCATCATCGCGCGTCTCCTTCGGACAGGGAGAACGTCGCATGACGTGGTTAATTTAGGGTTATGTAGTTTTAACCTAGATGAGGCCCGCGAGCGGCGATGAGGGGTCCGCATACATCCGCCGCGCCATGCGCCCCGCGAGGTAGGCCTCCCGCCCAGCCTCGACGGCGAGCTTCATCGCGCGGGCCATGCGGATCGGGTCCTTGGCCTCGGCGATGGCGGTGTTCATCAGGATGCCGTCGCAGCCCAGCTCCATGCCGACCGCCGCGTCCGAGGCCGTGCCGACGCCCGCGTCGACCAGCACCGGCACCTTGGCGCCTTCGACGATCAGGCGGATCATCACGCGGTTCTGGATGCCCAGCCCCGAGCCGATCGGCGCGCCCAGCGGCATGATCGCGACCGCGCCCGCGTCTTCGAGCTGCTTGGCCGCAATCGGATCATCGGCGCAGTAGACCATGGGCAAGAAGCCCTCCTTGGCCAGCACTTCGGTAGCTTTCAGCGTCTCGCGCATGTCGGGGTAGAGCGTGCGCGCTTCGCCCAGCACCTCTAGCTTGACGAGGTCCCAGCCCCCCGCCTCGCGCGCCAGCCGCAAGGTGCGCACCGCATCCTCGCCGGTGAAGCATCCGGCGGTGTTGGGGAGGTAGGTGATTTTCTTGGGATCGATGAAATCGGTTAGCATCGGCGCCTTGGGATCGGAGACGTTCACGCGCCGCACCGCGACCGTGACGATGTCAGCGCCCGAGGCTTCGACGGCGGCGGCGTTCTGCTCGAAGCTCTTGTACTTGCCCGTGCCGACGATCAGCCGCGAGCGGAAGGTGCGGCCCGCGACGGTCCAGGTGTCGCCCACATGATCGCCGCCGCCGACGAAATGCACGATTTCCAGCGTGTCACCCTCGGCCAGCGGAGCTTCGGCCAGGGTCGAGCGGGGGACGATTTCGCCATTGCGCTCCACCGCGACCTTCTCGGGCGCGAGGTCCAGTTCGCGGACCAGATCGGCGATGGTGGCGGCAGCCGAGCGGTGGGGGGCGCCGTTCAGGGTAATGCTCTTGGTCATGCGCGGTGACATAGTCCCTCGCATGCCTCGCGCAACCACACGTTTTGCTCAGTGCGCGGCGCGGATGTTCAGCCAGTGCCCCGCCGAGACGATCGCGACCCCGATCAGCGTCAGCACGAACTCGTTGGTCCCGTGCGGCACCAGCAGAGCGACGCCCATCAGCGCGAGGCCTGCGACGGCAACCATGAAGGGCAGACGCCGACCGTGGCGCAAAATCCCCCAGCCGATGGCCACCGCCGCCACGCCGAAGGCAAGCAGCAGGCCGATGCGGTGAATATTGTCGTCGAGCAGGAAGTGCCCGCCCAGCCCCAGCGTCGAGACCAGCAGCAGCGTCGCCAGACAGTGGACGGCGCACAGGCCCGCAAGCCCGATGCCCAGCTGGTCGAGTCGGCGACGGAGCGGGCTCCGGTTTGCGGGGGGCAGAGTGTCGGGGGTCATGTCTGGAGCGGCATGTATGTTATGTTGTTACATTTGGCAAGGTGCAGTTGCGCCCGGCGCACCCCGCTTTGCGGCGAACGGGCTTGCTTAGCGGCACGCCCGGAGACAAAGGCGGTGCGTCATGGCCACCTCCGC
>JAIYEK010000189.1 GCA_027487015.1 Erythrobacteraceae bacterium
CGCCGCGCGCAGCCTTGACCGCACCGCTGCGCCCCGTCAATGCTCCGCGCCATGGACGAGGGCACTTCATCACCGGCAGCAGCAGCGCCGGACATTTCCGCCATGAGTTTCGAGCAGGCGCTGGCCGCGCTCGAGGGCATTGTGCAGCAGCTGGAACGCGGCGACGTGCCGCTCGATCAGTCGATCAGCCTCTACGAACGCGGCGAGGCGCTGCGGGCGGCGTGCCAGCAGCGGCTCGATGCGGCGCAGGCCCGGATCGAGCGGATCGTCACCGCCGCCGATGGCCGCGCGACCGGCACTCGGCCGTTCGATACGGAGGGCTGAGGTGATGCTGGTGGAGGCAACCGGAAACGTGCTCGGCGACGAAATCCGCCGCGTCCAATCCGAAATCGATTCGCTGTTCGACGCACTCCTGCCGGTGCCCGATGACACCAGCGCGCGGCTGATCGAGGCGATGCGTTATGCCGCGATCGGCGGGGGCAAGCGGGTGCGCCCGCTGCTGGTGTGCAGCACCGCCGCGCTGTTCGGCGTCAGCCGCGATGCGGCGCTGCGTGCGGGCGCGGCGATCGAGGCGATCCACGTCTATTCGCTGATCCATGATGATCTGCCGTGCATGGACAATGACGATCTGCGCCACGGCAAGCCCACGCTCCACAAGGCCTATGACGAGGCGACCGCAGTGCTGGCGGGCGACGCGCTCCATGCGCTCGCTTTCGAAATTCTCGCCGATGACGCCACCAGCGAAGACCCCTTCACCCGCTCCGAGCTGATCCTCACGCTTGGGCAGGCGAGCGGCATGAGCGGGATGGCGGGCGGGCAGATGATGGACATGGTCGCCGACCAGGAGGGCGTGGTCTACGACCTTCAGGCCGTCACCCGGCTCCAGCAATTGAAGACCGGCGCATTGCTTGCCGCCGCTGTCGAGATGGGCGCGATCCTCGGCAAGGTCGCGCCGCAGGGCCGGGCGCACTTGCGCGCCTATGCCCGCGATATCGGCCTTGCCTTCCAGATCGCCGACGACCTCCTCGATGTCGAAGGCGATATCGAGAAGGCCGGCAAGGCGCTGCGCAAGGATGAGAGCCAAGGCAAGCAGACCTTCGTCACGCTGATGGGTGTCGACAAGGCCCGCGAACAGGCGCGCGCGCTGGTCGATCAGGCGGTGCTGCGCCTCGCCTCCTACGGCACTGAGGCCGATATCCTGCGCGCGCTCGCCCGCTTCATTGTCGAGCGCGATCGTTAACCGGCAAGAGGGGAGAGAGCCCATGGCGTTCCGTCAGTGCATTCAGGAAGAAAGCCGCGACGGCGTGACGATGCGGGTGCATCGCTATGTCGAGAAGAAGATGGTCGCACGCGGCCTGCCGACCGGGGTCGAGGGCCAGGTGCACTACATCGCCGAGCCCACAGATGTTCACCAGCTCGAGATCGAGCTGAACAATGGCGCTGTGCTGATCCAGCCGGGCGCGCTGCAATATTCCTACGGCAACCTCTCGGTCGATGTGATCCGGCACGAGGCGAACAAGGGCTTCTTCGCGCGCGCCGCAGCGTCGGCCGCGACCGGCGAATCCGCTCACGCCACCCGCTACACCGGCACCGGCACGATCTGGTGCGAGCCCGTCCGCCGCCACTTCATCCTCGCCACGATGGACGGCCCGCAGGACGCGCTGCTGCTCGATGACCGCGCCTTCTATGCCTGCGCGGCGGAGATTTCGCTTTCGACCCACATGCACGCCTCGATCCAGGGCATGTTCTCGGGCAATGGTCTCGCCCAGCCCAAGATTACCGGCGCTGGGGTGTTCGCGGTCGAAAGCCCGGTGCCGGTCCACGAGATCGACGAGATCGCGGTGACGCACGGGCAGGAAGTCGTGGTCGATGGCGATTTCATGCTGATGTATTCAGCCAGCCTCGATGTGAATATCGGCCCGCTGGTATCGGGCCTGCGCAGCGCGATGCGATCGGGTGAGGGCTTCGTCTACAAGCTGCGCGGGCAGGGCAACGTGTGGATCACGCCCTCGTCGCGGATCGCCTGACGCGCGCTGGACACGGGAGAGAACACAATATGACACGCCGCGTCGGGATCTATCCCGGGACCTTCGATCCCATCACTCTGGGCCACGCCGACATCATCCGCCGCGGCTCCAAGCTGGTCGACTGGCTGATTATCGGGGTCACCACCAACCCGTCCAAGAACCCGATGTTCTCGACCGAGGAGCGCTTCCGCATGGTCGAGCGCGAGGTCGCCAGCCTCGGCCTTGGCAATGTCGAGGTGGTGGGCTTCAATGCCCTGCTGGTGAAGTTCGCGCAGAAGCAGGGCGCCAGCGTCATCATCCGGGGCCTGCGCGCGGTCGCCGACTTCGAGTACGAATACCAGATGGCCGGCATGAACCAGCAGCTCGACGAGGAGATCGAGACCGTGTTCCTGATGGCCGACGTCTCGCTCCAGCCGATCGCCTCCAAGCTGGTCAAGGAAATCGCGGTCTATGGCGGGGACATCGCCCGCTTCGTCAGCCCGCCGGTGTGCGAGGATGTGATGGCCCGGGTGCGCGAACAGGGCCTCAAGGGCGACTACTGAGGCGCACCCTAGTCTCCGGCGCCCCGTCCCCGGCTGCGGCCGCTTCATTCATTGCAGTGTCAGACCGGCAGGGCTACACGCGCGTCATAATCCGGATGGAACCATGATCAAAGCCAAGCTCGCCTCTGCCTTCGCCGCCATCGCTCTCGTCCTCGCCCCAGGCGCGGCCTTCGCGCAGAAGCAGAAGGATGACACGCCCCCGGTGGCCTTCGGCGACAATGCCGAAAAGCCAGACGAGGACGCCGCGCCTGCGGTCGCGCGCACCTATAACCCGATCAATTACGACCCTGCGGTCGACCCTGAGAACATCTGGGTGCTCGACCTATCGAACGGCCAGCGCGTCAAGATCCGCCTCCAGGCCGACTGGGCGCCGGGGCATGTCGAGCGCATCAAGACCCTCACCCGCGCAGGCTTCTACGATGGCGTGGTGTTCCACCGCGTGATCGAAGGCTTCATGGCGCAGGGCGGCGATCCCACCGGCACCGGGCAGGGCGGCAGCGAGCTTCCCGACCTCAAGGCCGAATTCAACCCCATGCCCCACGTGCGCGGAACCCTGTCGATGGCGCGGGCCACGGAGGATGACAGCGCCAACAGCCAGTTCTTCATCGTCTTCTACCCGCGCTTCAGCCTCGACAAGAAGTACACCAACTTCGGGCGCGTGATCGAGAACATGGAAGCGGTCGACGCGATTGTCCGCGGCGAGCCGCCTACCGCGCCGACCTATATCGTCCAAGCCTCGATCGCTGCCGACGGCAAGGCCCTGCCGCCGCCGCCCGCCGCTGCCGTGGCCGAGGACGCGCCGGTCACCGCCGACATGCTCAAGGCGGGTTCGGCCAAGTAAGGCCCTTCCGCCGCACGCGCCTTCACGCTAGGCGCGCGGCCCATGAAGGTTGACCTGTTCGATTTCGATTTGCCGCCCGAGCGCATCGCGCTGCGTCCGGTGCGCCCGCGTGATACGGCGCGGATGCTGGTGGTGCGGGGGCTGGATGCACCGTTCGAGGATCGCGGCGTGCGCGATCTGCCGCAGCTGCTCTCGCCCGGCGACGTGCTGGTCTTCAACGACACCCGCGTGATCCCCGCCCAGCTCGAAGGCCGCCGCGCTGACGGCGAGGCGAAGATCGGCGCCACCTTGCACAAGCGGATCGATTTGCGGCGCTGGCAGGCGTTTCTCAAGAACGCCAAGCGGGTGAAGATCGGCGACCAGCTGGTCTTCGGCGGCGGCGTCGCCGCGCTGGCCGAGGAACGCCACGCCGATGGCTCGCTCACCCTGTTTTTCGAAGGCGAGGAGCCGGTCGAGGTCCTGCTCGACCGCGCAGGCACCATGCCGCTGCCGCCCTACATCGCGTCGAAACGCGGGATCGATGCGCAGGACCTCGAGGATTACCAGACGATGTTCGCGCGCGAGGAAGGCGCGGTTGCCGCACCCACCGCCTCGCTGCACTTCACGCAAGCGCTCGTCGACGCGATCGATGCCGCCGGGATCGGCCGCGCAATGCTGACGCTGCATGTCGGGGCGGGGACCTTCCTACCCGTCAAGGCCGAGGATACCGACGACCACCAGATGCACGCCGAATTCGGCCGCATCTCGGCCGAGACCGCCGACCAGCTCAACGCCGCGCGCGCCTCAGGCGGCCGGATCATCGCGGTCGGCACCACCTCGCTGCGCCTGCTGGAAAGCGCGGTCGACGCCGATGGCATCATCCAACCCTTTGCCGGGGACACTGCGATCTTCATCACCCCGGGCTACAAGCTCAAGGCGGTCGACGGGCTGATGACCAACTTCCACTTGCCCAAATCGACCCTGATGATGCTGGTCGCCGCGCTCATGGGCCGCGAGCGGATGATGGCGGCCTATGCGCATGCTATTCAAAAGGAATATCGCTTCTATTCTTATGGCGATTCGAGCCTGCTGCTGAAGGAGCACAACCAATGATCCGCAAGACAATGCTCGCCCTCGCTGCTGCGGCCCTGCTCGTGCCGGCAGGCGCAGGAGCGCAAGGCGTGGCCTTTCCGAACGACCAATCCAAGGCCTTGAGCGAATGCGTGGTGCTCTCCACCACCGGCCGCGACCGTCTGGTGCTGATCCGCTGGGTGGCCGTGAGCATCGGCTCGGCCAATTCGATGCAGGATGCCATCACCATCAAGCCGGGCGCAAAGGAGGAAGCCGACCGCAAGATGGGGGCGCTGTTCACCCGCCTGTTCACGGTCGATTGCCGCACGGAAGCCGCCCCGCTCCTCAAGGGAAAGGACAATGCCGGGGTCGAGGCCGCCTTCGGCCAGCTCGGCCGTATCGCCATGAACGAGCTGATGGGCGATCCGCAGGTTGAGCAGAGCCTGACCGGCTTCGTGCAATATGCCGATCTGGAAGCCGTCGCCGAGGTGGCGAAGTAGCGCCGCGGGAGTTGCAATGGGGCGGCTGCGCCCCCACAACTACCTGCATGAACGAACCTATCCTGTCGATCCGCGGCCTGACCAAGACCTACGCCGCAAGAGGGGGTGGGGGCGGGACCTGGGCGCTCGATTCGGTCGATCTCGATATCAATCCGGGCGAGATCTTCGCGCTGCTCGGGCCCAACGGGGCGGGCAAGACGACGCTGATCGGCGCGGTGTGCGGGCTGGTGCGGCCGACCGGCGGCACGATCACCGCCTTCGGGCACAACCTCGCCAAGGACTGGCGCAGCGCCCGCGCTCGGATCGGCCTCGTCCCGCAAGAACTGGCGACCGACATGTTCGAAAGCGTGTGGCGCGCGGTCGCCTTTTCGCAAGGGCTGTTCGGCAAGCCTTATGATGCGGCGCGGCTCGAGGAGATTTTGCGGGGCCTGTCGCTGTGGGACAAGAAGGACGCGCAGATCCGCGAGCTTTCGGGCGGCATGAAGCGCCGCGTGCTAATCGCCAAGGCGCTGGCGCACGAGCCTGAACTGCTGTTCCTCGACGAGCCGACCGCGGGCGTCGATGTCGAATTGCGCAAGGGCATGTGGGAGCAGATCGCCGCGCTCAAGGAACGCGGTGTCACGATCATCCTCACCACCCACTATATCGAGGAAGCCGAGGAAATGGCTGACCGCGTCGGCATCATTCAGGGCGGCCGCATCCTTATGGTCGATGAAAAGCGCGCGATGATGGAGCGGCTCGGCACCACCGAAGCGGTGATCGATCTGGCCGCGCCGCTTGCAGACATCCCAGCCGCGCTGGCTGGCTTCGCGCTCGAACTGTCCGAGGGCGGCACGCGGCTGACCTATCGCGGCGGCAACGGGGAGGGGAAGGGCCGCGCAGAGGTGGCGCAGCTCGCCCAGGCGCTGACGCGCGCAGGCATCGCCTTCACCAGCCTCGACATCCACGACAGCTCGCTCGAGGACATCTTCGTCGGCCTGCTTGGCAAAGAGCGGGAGGCCGCGTGATGCATTTCTCCCTGCGCAGCGCCTATGCCATCTACCGCCGTGAGATGGGCCGCGCCTTCCGCACGGCCTTTCAGTCGATCCTCTCGCCGGTGCTGACGACCTCGCTCTATTTCGTGGTGTTCGGATCGGTGATCGGCGCAAGGATGGAGCCGGTCGGCGGGGTGCCCTACGGCGCCTTCATCATCCCCGGCCTGCTGATGCTCACCCTGCTGGGCGAGACCACCAGCAATGCGAGCTTCGGCATCTACATGCCGCGCTTCACCGGGACGATCTACGAGCTATTGTCTGCGCCCGTAGGCGTGGCCGAGACGCTCGCCGGCTTCGTCGGGGCGGCGGCGACCAAGGGGCTGATCCTGGCGGCGATCATCCTCGCCACCGCGCGGCTTTTCGTCCCTTACGAGATCGCCCATCCGCTGCTCGCCGCGTTCTACATCATGCTTGTGGCGGCCAGCTTCGCGCTGTTCGGCTTCATCCTCGGGATCTGGGCTGACAGCTTCGAGAAGCTCGGCGTCATCCCGATGCTGATCCTTACCCCGCTGACCTTCCTCGGCGGCACCTTCTATTCGATTCGCGACCTGCCGCAGCCCTGGGACGCAATCGCGCTCGCCAACCCGATTGCCTTTCTGGTCAGCGGCTTGCGCTATGCCTTCTACGGCGTGTCGGACGTGCCGATTGCGGTGTCGCTCGGCCTGACCTTCGGCTTCCTGACAGTCTGCACGATCATCATCGCGGTGATTTTCCGGACCGGATGGCGGCTGCGGGAGTAATGCAGTTTAGTCTCTGATTTCTTTTGTCAGACATAATGCACTACCAATCGGACATTAAAGTATCCAAATAACTTTGTTTATTTCGCAGCCAAGCCGCCCTTCCTAGGCCCCCGTCCGACGTCGCACCTCCCGCGGCGGATCTTACAAGGACGGAAAAAAAGCCATGAAGAAGTTCGTCTTCACCTCGCTTGTTGCAGCCGGCGCGATGGCGCTCCCCGCGGCCGCTCAGGCCCAGGACACCGCCAAGCCCGACATCACCATCGGCGCCTCGGTCGGGATGCACGACCTCGGCGTCGATCTCGGCGACTTTGACGCCGACGATGGCGAGTTCGATGATCTCAACATCGATGACACCGCCGAAATCTACGGCGCCTTCGCCGCGGCCGATTTCCCGCTCGGCGAGAACCTGTTTGCCGGGGTCGAGGGTAACTTTCACTTCGGCAGCGGCCCGATCGAATCCGAATACGGCGTGGCCGGCCGGCTCGGTTTCCGCACCCAGGGCGGCAGCAAGATCTATGCCCGCGGCGGCTACCAGTGGGTCGACCTCGACATCGAGAACCTGACCGGTGTGAGCGAGGATTTCCTCGACGATAACGACATCAATGTCAGCGACGTCGGCGGCGATTATCTCGTTGGCCTCGGCGTGGAAGTGCCCGTGAGCAGCGTTGTGCTGCGCGCCAACGTCGACACCATCGCCTTCGATACCCTGCGCGGGACTGTGGGCGTCGGTATCAAGTTCTGACGCATGCAAGATTGCCGGAGGGTCGTTTTTTGATCCTCCGGCAGATTGCACCCGTCGATACAAAACGTCTGTTGGTCGGACGCAATCTGTCGATGGGCGGACATGAACGGAAACCTGAATCTTCGTTCATTGCGCAGCAAGTGGCTGATTTCTAATTGCTTGGGCAACCCGCCGCACCCCCTGCGGCCGGTTCAAGCAAAGGAAATCCAAATGAAAAAAATCGCAATTGCGACGGTCGCAGCGCTCGGCGCGATCGCCCTTCCGGCCGCCGCGCAGGCGCAGGACACCGCCAAGCCTGAAGTCACCATCGGTGCGCAGGTTGGCCTCCACGACCTTAGCGTCGACACCTCGGATCCCGACCTCGACGGCTTCGACATCGACGAAAGCGGCGAAATCTACGGCGTCTTCGCCGCAGTCGATTTCCCGCTCGGCGAGACCCTGTTCGCCGGCGTTGAAGGCAACGCCAACCTCGGCTCGGGCCCGATCGATGCCGAATACGGCGTGTCGGGTCGTCTCGGCCTGCGCACCAGCGGCGGCAGCAAGATCTACGCCCGCGGCGGTTACCAGTGGGTCGACATCGACGCCGGCAACCTGATCGGCGACCCCGACTTCGACGAAAACGATTTCGATCTCGACACCACCGCAGGTGACTACCTCGTCGGCGTCGGCGTGGAAGTTCCGGTGAGCTCGGTCGTGCTGCGTGCCAACGTCGACACCATCGCGTTCGACACGCTGCGCGGCACCGTGGGCGTCGGCATCAAGTTCTAAGCCGCGGCCTGACGGCTGACTTAGCAAGGGGCAGGGGATACGAGGCACGTTTCCCTGCCCCTTTTGCATATGCGTGACAGGGCCGCGCGGGGGCGCTAGGGGCACCGGCGCCATGACCGCCCCCCGTTTCGCCTTCACCCTCCACGCGACCTCCGGCAAGGCGCGCACCGGCACTATCGCGATGCAGCGCGGGGAGATCCGCACGCCCGCCTTCATGCCGGTCGGCACGGCCGCGACGGTCAAGGCGATGAAGCCCGAGGCCGTGCGCCAGACGGGCGCCGACATCATCCTCGGCAACACCTACCACCTGATGCTGCGCCCCGGCGCCGAGCGCGTCGCGCGGCTCGGCGGCCTCCACCGCTTCATGAACTGGGAGCGCCCGATCCTCACCGACAGCGGCGGCTACCAGGTGATGAGCCTCAGCGAACTTCGCAAGCTCACCGAGGAAGGGGTTGAATTCCGGAGCCATCTCGATGGTTCCAAGCACATGATCTCCCCTGAACGCTCGATGGAAATCCAGCGCCTGCTCGGCAGCGACATCGTGATGGCCTTTGACGAATGCCCCCGCGCCGATCGCCCGCGCGACGAGATCGCCGCCTCGATGGAGCTCTCGATGCGCTGGGCCAAGCGCAGCCGCGAGGGCTTCGACAGCGGCGAGGAGCACGCCGCCCGCGCCGCGCTGTTCGGCATCCAGCAGGGTGCGCTCCACGAAGACCTGCGCCGCATCAGCGCCGACAAGCTCATCGAAGTGGGCTTTGACGGCTACGCGGTCGGCGGCCTTGCGGTGGGCGAGGGGCAGGAGGCGATGTTCGGGGTGCTCGACTATGCGCCCGACATGCTCCCGGTGGATCGCCCGCGCTACCTGATGGGGGTGGGCAAGCCCGACGACCTCGTCGGCGCGGTCGAGCGCGGGATCGACATGTTCGATTGCGTGCTCCCCACGCGGTCAGGCCGCAACGGGCAGGCCTTCACATGGGACGGGCCGGTGAACCTCAGGAATGCCCGCCATGCCGAGGACACCGCGCCGCTCGACGCGCGCTGCCAGTGCCCGGTCTGCACCACCTACAGCCGCGCCTATATCCACCACCTCGTGAAGTCGGGCGAGATGCTCGGCGCGATGCTGGTCACCGAGCACAATCTCAGCTTCTATCAGGCCTTGATGCAGGCGATGCGCGATGCCATTGCGGACGGCGCCTTTGCCGCCTTTGCCGCCACGTTCCGGCGCGATTACCTTGGAAGTTCCGCTTGATGCCCAAACTGCCCGAAGACTGTCAGACCATGGTCGAGGTGCGCGAGGGCGTGGACGCGCTCGATCGCGAGCTGGTGGCGCTGCTGACGAAGCGGTTCGGCTACATGCGCGCGGCCGCACGGATCAAGCCGGGGCGTGATGCGGTGCGTGACGAGGCCCGCAAGGCCAGCGTGATCGCCGCTGCGGTGACCGAGGCCGAGGCGCAAGGACTTCCGGCCGAGGTCGTCGCCGATATCTGGGAGCGGCTCGTCGAAGGCTCGATCGCCTACGA
>JAIYEK010000217.1 GCA_027487015.1 Erythrobacteraceae bacterium
ATCGAGAAGTATCGCATCACCGACAGCCAATGGGTGCCGACCCATTTCGTGCGCTTCCTCAAACTCGATCCGGCGATTCGCACGAAGTATGACCTCTCCAGCCACAAGCGCGCACTCCACGCCGCCGCGCCCTGTCCGGTGCCGATCAAGCGCGAGATGATCGGCTGGTGGGGCGAGATCGTGAACGAGTATTACGCGGGCTCCGAGGGGATCGGGATGACGATGATCGGCTCGGCCGACTGGCTCGCGCACCCCGGCTCGGTCGGCCGGTCAATCTATGGCACGCTCCACGTCTGCGGGCCGGATGGCGAGGAAGTCGCCGCGGGGCAGGACGGGTTGATCTATTTCGAGAACGCGCTGCTCCCGACCTATCACAATGATCCCGAAAAGACGCGCGAGGCGATGCACCACAAGGGCTGGATGACGCTGGGCGATATTGGCCATGTCGATGCCGATGGGTTCCTGTTCCTGACCGACCGCAAGAGCCACATGATCATCAGCGGGGGCGTGAACATCTATCCGCAGGAGATCGAGAACCTGCTCGTCACGCACCCCAAGGTGATGGACGCAGGGGTGATCGGGGCGCCCTGCCCTGATCTGGGCGAGAAGGTGGTCGCGGTGGTGCAGCCCAAGGACATGGCGGATGCCGGCCCCGAGCTCGAGGCGGAGCTGCGCGAATTTCTCAGCACCAGCCTCTCCAAGATCAAGATGCCCAAGCTGTTCGATTTCCGCCCGGACTTGCCGCGCGAGGCCAATGGCAAGCTCTACAAGCGCGAGCTGCGCGATGAGTATGCGGCCGCCGCTAGGGAAACCGCGGCATGAGCGGGGAGGCGGTGCTGCCGGGCGATATTGCCCGCAAGGTCATCGATCCGCACTCCTATGCCGAATGGGACGGGCTGCTCGACACCTTCGATGCGATCCGCGCGAGCACCCCGGTCGCGCGCGTCCAGCCCGATACCCCCGGGCTGTTCGACCCTTTTTGGCTCGTCACCCGCTATGACGACGTGATGCGGATTTCGAAGGACAACGCCGCCTTCCTCAACAACCCGCGCCCGGTGGTGTTCAGCTTCAACCAGGCGATCGAGTTCAGCCGCGCGGCGACGGGATCGAACATGCTGGTCGATTCGCTGGTGGTGTTCGACGCGCCGGTGCACCCCAAATACCGCAAGCTGACCCAGGAATGGTTCATGCCGAGGAACCTCGCCCGGCTGGAGGACGAGCTGCGCGCGCTCGCCGCCCGCACCGTCGACCGGATGCTGGAGCAGGGCGGCGAGGTCGATTTCGTGAAGGAAGTCTCCGGCCCCTATCCTTTGCGCGTGGTGATGCAGATCCTCGGCGTGCCGCCCGAGGACGAATTCCGGATGCAGATGCTCACCCAGCAGCTGTTCGGCGGGCAGGACAAGGACCTGTCGGGCTCGGGCATGGACAAGATGACGCCCGAGCAGGTGGTGCAGATCGTCGCAGGCGCGGTGAAGACCTTCGAGGATTACTTCGCCGCCCTCGCCGAGGAACGCCGCAAGCATCCCACGGACGATGTCGCCAGCGTCATCGCCAATGCGCTGGTCGATGGCGCGCCGCTGCCGCCGCGCGACATGGCGGGGTATTACATCATCGTCGCCACCGCCGGACATGACACCACCAGTGCCTCGACCGCAGGCGCGATGCAGGCGCTCGCCCGCGATCCCGAGCAATATGCCCGCGTCCGCGCCGACCGCTCGCTGCTTCCCGGCATTGTCGAGGAAGCGATCCGCTGGACCAGCCCGGTGCAGCACTTCATGCGCACCGCGGCCGAGGATTGCGAGCTCGGCGGGCAAGCGATCAAGGCGGGCGATTGGCTGATGATCAACTACGTCGCCGCCAACCACGACCCCGCGCAGTTCCCCGACCCGCGCCGCTTCGATGCGGCGCGCTCGCCGAATCGCCATCTCGCCTTCGGAGCGGGCGCGCACCAGTGCCTCGGCCTGCATCTTGCGCGGCTGGAGATGAAGATCCTGTTCGAGGCGATCCTTGACCGGGTGGCAGCGGTGGAACCGGCCGGCGAGGCGGCCCGCGCCAGCAGCACCTTCGTCGGCGGGCTCAAAACCCTGCCGCTCAGGGTCACGCCGGCCTAGGCGCTCACTTCAACAGGTCGAGCGCAATCGCCCGCACCTCGGCGCCCATGTCGGGGCGAGCGAGAGCGATGGCCAGCGTCGCTTCGACAAAGCCGACCTTGCTGCCGCAGTCGTACCGCGCGCCGTCAAAGGTCACCGCGTGGAACGGCTGGGTGCCGATCATCTTCGCCATCGCGTCGGTCAGCTGGATCTCGCCGCCCGCGCCCTTGCCCTGGGTCTCGAGCACGCGCATCACTTCGGGCTGCAAAATGTAGCGGCCCGAGACGATTTTATTCGAGGGCGCTTCGGCCACCGGCGGCTTCTCGACCAGCCCGCGCACCTCGGTCAGGTTCCCGCGCGCTTCGCCCGGATCGATCACGCCGTAGCTCGAAACCTGCGCCATCGGCACTTCGAGCACCGAGATGAGGTTGCCGCCGACCTCTTCGTAAGCCTCGACCATCTGTTTCATGCAGCCGGTGCCGCCTTCGCGGGCGACCATCAGCTCGTCGGGGAGGAAGATCGCGAAGGGCTCGTCACCCACGATCGCGCGCGCGCACCAGATCGCGTGGCCGAGCCCCAAGGGCACCTGCTGGCGCACCGCGATCACATCGCCCGGCGTCGCCCGAGTCGGATCGAGCACCGAGAGGTCCTTGCCGCGCTCCGACATGGTCTTTTCCAGCTCGAAGGCGATGTCGAAATGCTCGACGATCCCGGTCTTGCCGCGCCCGGTGACGAAGATCATCTGCTCGATCCCCGCCTCGCGCGCCTCGTCGACCGCGTATTGGATCAGCGGGCGGTCCACCACCGGGAGCAGTTCCTTGGGGACGACCTTGGTCGCGGG
>JAIYEK010000332.1 GCA_027487015.1 Erythrobacteraceae bacterium
ATCGACCTGGTGCTGGCGACGGCGGTGACGGTGGTCGCCTATGTCTGGGTCACCCGCGCGATCACCGAATGGCGCACCAAGCTGCGCCGCGAGATGAACGACCTCGACGGCAAGGCGCTGTACCGCGCGGTGGATTCGCTCCTCAACTACGAGACGGTGAAATATTTCGGCGCGGAGAAGCGCGAGGAAGCGCGCTATAGCAGCGCCGCGCGCGCCTATGCGGTGGCCGCGACCAAGTCCGAGAACTCGGTCGGCCTGCTCAACATGGCGCAGGGCGCGATCACCAATTCGCTGGTTGCAGGCGCGATGGCCTATACCGTGTGGGGCTGGAGCAAGGGCACGCTTACGGTCGGCGATCTGGTGCTGGTCAACACCTACCTGATCCAGCTGTTCCGCCCATTGGACGTGCTCGGCTGGGTCTATCGCACCATCCGTCAGGGCCTGATCGACATGGCCGAGATGTTTCGCCTGATCGACACCGATATCGAGGTGAAGGACAAGCCCGGCGCGCCTGCGCTGATCATCCGCAAGCCGACGGTCGTCTTCGACAATGTGACCTTCGGCTATGATCCGGGTCGCACGATCCTCAACGGCCTCAGCTTCGAAGTGCCCGCCGGCAGCACCACCGCGATTGTCGGCCCCTCGGGCGCGGGCAAGAGCACCATCGGGCGGCTCTTGTTCCGCTTCTACGATCCCCTCTCGGGCCGCGTGCTGGTGGGGGGCGAGGATATTGCCGAGGTCACGCAGGAATCGGTGCGCGCGGCCATCGGCATCGTCCCGCAGGATTCGGTGCTGTTCAACGAGGACCTCGCCTATAATATCGCCTACGGTGCGGAAGGCGCGGATCAGGCCATGGTCGAGCAAGCCGCGCGCGATGCCGCGCTCACCCCGCTGATCGACCGCCTGCCCGACCGCTTCGCGACCATGGTGGGCGAGCGCGGATTGAAGCTTTCGGGCGGGGAGAAGCAGCGCGTCGCCATCGCGCGGACGCTGGTGAAGAACCCGCCGATCCTGCTGCTCGACGAGGCGACCAGCGCATTGGACACCCGCACCGAGCAGGAGATCCTCGCCACGCTGCGCCGGATCGCCAAGGGCCGCACCACCATCGCCATCGCTCACCGGCTCTCGACAATTGCCGACGCCGACAACATCCTCGTGCTCGACCACGGGCGGTTGGTGGAAAGCGGCGACCACGCCGGGCTGCTCACGCGCGGCGGGCTCTATGCCGAGATGTGGAACCGCCAGGCGAGCGAGCGGCGCGAGGATGTGGTCGAGGCCGAGGCGGCCGAGTAGCGCCGCTATCAGCCGGGGAAGCGGTCGAACTTCGGCAATTCGTGCAACGTCGCCACCCACGCGGGCGCATCGGCCATCTGGATCAGCACCGCGGGCGGGAAGGCCTCGGGATCATCGAGCGTGGCGATCTGGATGTCGACGATGCCGGGCAGCGCGACCTCGTTGATATAGTAGAGCCCTGTGCCGCATGCGCCGCAGAACCACCGCTCGGTATTGGGGGAGGAGCGGTAGACAGCGGGCTCACCCTCGACCAGCCGGAAGACCCCGCTCGGCACCGCCAGCCAGCCCACCCCATGCGCGCCCGCACAGCGCTGGCAATCCGAGCAGTGGCACACCGAGGCGCGGGTCGGCGCGTCGTCGAACTGGTAGACGCAAGCGCCGCAATGGCAGCGACCGGTGGGCATCGGCAGGCTCCTCTCTTCGCAGCAGCGCGGCCGGCAATCGGCCAGCTTGGCTTGGGACGTCAGCAAAGCTAGGCTGTCCCCGCGGCGCGATCAATCGCCTGATGGCGCGGGGCCTGGCGATGGCCGCGCGCGCTCGGGGTGCCAGCACACAAGGGGAAAGTCCGGATGCTTCGTTCCATGTCTCTCGGCGCGCTGCTCGCCGCCACCGCCATGCCGCTCGCCGCACAGGAAGCGCCCGCCGCGCCTGCGCCCGCCCCGGCCCCCGCTGTGCCGATCCCGGCCGCGCTCACCGCCGAGGAGATGCCGGCCATCCCCCTCGCGCTGGTCGACGACGTGCGCCCCTATCTCGAATCGCGCGGCGCAGGCTTCGCCGGGTGGGATCCGAACACCCGCGCCGTCCTCATCAGCACCCGCTTCGCCAATGTCAGCCAGCTCCACCGCGTCGCCATGCCGATGGGCGCGCGCACCCAGATCAGCTTCGAGGCCGAGACCGTGCGCGGCTCCTACGCACCCAAGAAGGGCGACGTGATCGTCGTCAGCAAGGACCGCGGGGGCGACGAGTACTTCCAGCTCCACACCCTCAAGGACGGCCGCCTCACCCTGCTGACCGACGGCAAGAGCCGCAACGAGATCAACGCCTGGAGCCATGACGGCAGCCTGATCGGCTTCAGCTCGACCCGCCGCAACGGCGCCGATGCCGACCTTTACGTCATGGACCCGCGCGACCCCGCCTCCTCGCGGCTGGTGTGGGAGAGCAAGGGCGGCGGCTGGGCGATCGTGGCGTTCTCCAACGACAACAAAGCCGCCTTCGTCGCCGACTACCGCTCGGTAGAGGATGTCGACATCTACCGCCTCGATCTTGCCACCGGCAGCATGACCCCGATGGGCGATCCCAAGGCCAAGGTCAGCTATTCCGGCCTCGAGGTCGCGCCCGATGGCACCTTGTGGGTCACCACCGACCGGGATTCGGACTTCCAGCGCCTCGGCAAGCTCGACCCCGTCACCGGTGCCTTCACTCCCGTCACCAAGGAGGCCTGGGATGTCGACGGCTTCGACATCTCCGATGACGGCAAGACCATCGTCTACGAGGTCAACGAGGCGGGTTCCGACCGGATGCGCCTGCTCGATGTCGCGAGCGGCAAGGTCACCACTATCGATGCGCTCCCCGCCGGCCAGATCGGCGGCCTGCAATTCGCGCCGTGGGGCGAGATCGGCTTCTCCTTCAGCAGCGCCAAGAGCGCGGCGGACGTGTGGAGCCTTGATCCCAAGACGATGAAGCTCACCCGCTGGACCCAGTCCGAGACCGGGGGCCTTGATGCGGGGGTCAATGTCGAGCCGCGCATCGTCACCACCAAGAGCTTTGACGGGCTCGAGGTTTCGGGCCTGCTCTACCTCCCCGATCCCGCCAAGTTCCCCGGCAAGCGTCCGCTGATCGTCGACGTCCACGGCGGGCCCGAAGGCCAGAGCACCGCAGGCTTCATGGGGGGCGACAACTACTACCTCAACGAGCTTGGCGTCGGCATCTTCCTGCCCAACGTCCGCGGCTCGACCGGCTACGGCAAGCGCTTCGTGAGCCTCGACAACGGGCCGTTCAAGCGCGAGGATTCGGTCAAGGACATGGCCGCGCTGATCGATGCCGTGCGCGCCGATCCGGCGGTGGACTCGGCCAAGGTTGGCCTTACTGGCGGCTCCTACGGCGGCTACATGTGCTATGCCGCCGCGGTGCAATTGAAGGAGAAGCTCACCGCGACCACCTGCATCGTCGCGATCAGCAACTTCGTGAGCTTCCTCGAAAACACCAACCCCTACCGCCAGGACCTGCGCCGGGTGGAGTACGGGGACGAGCGCGATCCCAAGCAGCGCGCCAAGCTCACCGAGATCAGCCCGCTCACCCGCGTTGGCGAGATCACCAAGCCGATGTTCGTCATCACCGGCGCCAACGACCCGCGCGTGCCCAAGTCCGAGGCCGACCAGATGGTCGCCGCGATCCGCAAGAATGGCGGCGAGGCGTGGCACCTGGTCGCTGCCGACGAAGGCCACGGCTTCCGCAAGAAGGCCAATGCCGACTACGCCTTCTTGGCGCAGCTGGTGTTCTGGGAAAAGTACCTGTTGGGCGAGTGATCAGGCTGCGGCGGCGAGATGCTGGAGGGTTTCCAGTGCCTCGCCCCGCCGCTCCCACGGCACGAAGAGGTGATCGTGGTGGAACCCCGCCACGACATTGCAGGCAATCCCGCGTTCGGCGAGCGCCGAGGCGACCGCTGCGGTCAGTCCCACACCACTCAGCGCGGAGTGGACCATCAGGGTGAGCCGCGCGAAGTCTCCGCCTTCATCGGGCAGGATCGCGGTGGTGCCCTCGTCCTCGCGGATGATCGCGAAGGCTTCCTCGGGCAGCGCGCCCTCGACCAGTGCGAAGGCCCAGCGGCGCGCGTCGAGCGCCGGGGCCATCCCCGCCAGCATCCCCGCAAGGTCGCCGACCGGCGCGCCCGCCATCAGAGGATATACTTCGAAAGGTCGGTGTTCCCCGCCAGCCCCGCCAGCCGCGCCTCGACGTAAGCCGCGTCAATGGTGATCGTCTCGCCCGCGTGATCCTCGGCCTCGAAGCTGATTTCCTCGAGCAGCCGCTCCATCACCGTCTGCAAGCGCCGCGCGCCGATGTTCTCGACCGTGGCGTTCACCTTCGCGGCGATGGCGGCGATCGCGGGGATCGCGTCATCGGCGAAATCGAGCGTCACCTGCTCGGTCCCCAGCAGCGCCTTATATTGCGCCACGAGATTGGCGCGGGTCTCCGAGAGGATCCGCACGAAATCCGCCTCGGTCAGCGCGCGCAGTTCGACCCGGATCGGCAGGCGACCCTGAAGCTCGGGGAGCATGTCGCTGGGCTTGGCGACATGAAACGCGCCGCTGGCGATGAACAGCACGTGGTCGGTCTTCATCGGTCCGTACTTGGTGGCGACCGTGGTGCCCTCGATCAAAGGCAGCAGATCGCGCTGCACGCCCTCGCGGCTGACCGAGCCGCCGCGCACGTCGCTCACCGCGATCTTGTCGATCTCGTCGAGGAACACGATCCCGTTGGTCTCTGCGTTCAGCAGCGCGGCTCGCGCGACATCGTCCTGATCGAGGCGCTTGTCGGCCTCCTCCTCGACCAGCTTGTCCCAGGCATCGGGCACGCGCAGCTTCTGGCGACGCGTCGGCTTGCGGCCCAAGGCCTTGCCCATCATGTCCGAGAGGTCGATCATCCCCATCTGGCCGCCCATGTTGCCCATGTCGAAAGGCGCGGCGGGGGTATCGCGCACCTCGATCTCGACCTCGACATCGTTCATCGCATTCTGGACGATCCGCTGGCGGAAACTTTCGCGGGTCGCCTCGGAGGCATTGTCGCCGACCAGCGCGGTCAGCAGTCGGTCCATCGCGGCCTCGCTCGCGGCCTCGCGCACCTTCTCGCGGCGGCGTTCCTTTTCCAGCCGGATCGCCTCTTCGACAAGGTCGCGCGCGATCTGTTCGACATCGCGGCCGACATAGCCGACCTCGGTGAACTTGGTCGCCTCGACCTTGATGAAGGGAGCCTCGGCGAGCTTCGCCAGCCGGCGGCTGATCTCGGTCTTCCCGCAGCCCGTCGGCCCGATCATCAGGATGTTCTTGGGCGTGACCTCGTCGCGCAGATCAGCGCCGAGGCGCTGCCGCCGCCAGCGATTGCGCAGCGCAACGGCAACCGCGCGCTTGGCCTCCTGCTGGCCGATAATGTGCTCGTCGAGCGCGGCGACGATCGCCTTGGGGGTGAGGTTGTCCATGTTTGTTCCGGGGAAGAAGGGGGGTCAGACGGTCTCGACCGTCAGATTGCCGTTGGTGAAGACGCAGATCTCGGCCGCGACCGCCATCGCCTTTCGCGCGATGGTCTCGGCATCCTGCTCGTAGTCGGCAAGCGCGCGGGCCGCGGCGAGCGCGAAATTGCCGCCCGAGCCGATCGCGGCGATGTCGCCCACAGGCTCCAGCACGTCGCCATTGCCGGTCAGCACCAGCAGCGTGTCGTGATCGGCAACGATCATCAGCGCTTCGAGATTGCGCAGGTACTTGTCGGTGCGCCAGTCCTTGGCCAGCTCCACCGAAGCGCGCATCAGCTGGCCGGAATATTGCTCGAGCTTCTTCTCGAGCCGCTCGAACAGGGTGAAGGCATCCGCGGTCGCACCGGCAAAACCAGCGATCACGCTGCCATCGCCGATGCGGCGCACCTTGCGGGCGTTGGGCTTCATGACGGTGTTGCCCATCGACACCTGTCCGTCACCCGCGATGACGGTGGTGCCGTTCAGGCGGACGCCGATGATGGTGGTGCCGTGCCACTGCACCAGACCGTGGGAATTGGGGCCATGGGCCCAAGGATCGCTGCTCATGCCCGCCAATATGGAGCGCGGGCGAAGCGGTTCAAGCGGGCGCGGCCTGCGGGCCTATTGCCCGTTGGGCCCGCCGCCTGCCCCACCGCCCGGAAGGCCGGTCGAGCCGACCTGTCCGATATTGCCGAACAGATCTTCGAGGAAAGTCCGCTCGCGGCCCAGCACCGGGGTCTTGTCGCCTTCGGGATCGAGATAGACCACCTGATCCGCGCCGCTGCGCTTGACCTCGCTCACCCGGCCATTGGCATCGAAGGTCACCGCCAGCACCGAATGCTCGCGGATACGCGGGCGATTGAAGGGGCGCTGGCCGGTTATTGACGAGACATAATACCACGTCGGCGTGCCGAACTGGCTGGTGAAGGTGGGCCGGCCGAGCGTGCCTTCGACCGACTGGCGGTTGTCGATCTTGGGCTGGATCAGCGTGGTGAGCGTCGGGTCCTCGATATAGCCGCGCGATTCGCGGATCGAGGCGCAGCCGGGCAACAACGCCGCCGCCACAAGCAGCACCGCTGCACCAGTTCGAGCCTTCATCATCGCGCCTGCCTTGATCATCTGCGCCAAACTCTATCGTCCTGTCTCGCGGCGCGCTCCTGAGCGCACTTGTCCCTTGGGCGAGGTGCTTTAAGGGGCTAGCGACGCGCATGCAACGCACCATATGGGCAGAGCCGTGGGCGGGCGCGCTTGAACCCCTGTTGAACGGGGGGCGTTGAACGCATCCGTCACTCGTGCGTTGCCGTATCGTGCGCAGGTCGTTGCACACCCGTTGTCAGCCAGTCCCGCCCTTGAAAGGCCCTTTGCCCCATGTCGTTCCTCTCCCGCCTGCTCGGCACCGCCCCCGACCCGCGCGAGGGCGTGCGCCCGCTGTGGCACCGCGTGATCGAGCTGGCGCGCGACAGCGGCTATTACACCGAATGCCGGGTGGCGGATTCGATCGCGGGGCGCTTCGACATGATCACCGCGGTGCTCAGCACCGTGATGGTGCGGATCGAAGCCTCGGAGCTGCGGGCCGAGAGCGCGCTGCTGGCAGAACTCTTCGTCGAGGACATGGACGGCCAGCTCAGGGAATTCGGCGTCAATGACGTGGTCGTGGGCAAGCGCATCGGCAAGCTGATGAGCGTGCTCGGCGGCCGGCTCGGCGCCTATCGCAGCGCCCTGAACGCGGGCGATCTCGACAAGCTGACCGCGGCCGTCTCGCGCAACGTGACCTTTGCGCCGGACGCGGACGAGGCGGTCGCCTCGCGCGCCGTGGCCGAGCGGCTGATGAAGTTGTTCGAGCGGCTGGGGCGCTTTTCCGATGCCGAAATGCTGAAAGCGAGCGCGATCTGGTGAGCGACCCGCTTCCCCCGTCCGAACTCAGCCGGATGATCAAGGCCCGCCCGCTGGCGGGCGGCACGGTGGTGATCGAGGCGACCGCCGAGGAACGCGCCGCGCTCGCGGTGCGCTTCGGGCTTGGCGCGGTCGAGGCCTTGCGCGCCGAAGTCGCTCTGGAACAGCGCCCTCGCGCGATCCGCGCGACCGGGCGATTGCGCGCCGCGATCCAGCAGCCCTGCGCGATCAGCGGCGAGGATTTTCCGGTATCCATCGACGAGGCTGTGGACCTGCGCTTCGTCGAAGAGGGCCAGAAACCAATCGCGGAAGGTGACGAGATCGAACTCAAAGCCGACGACTGCGACGAGATCGGGTTTTCGGGCGACATGTTCGATCTGGGCGAAGCGGTCGCGCAGACCCTCGGCCTCGCGATCGACCCCTATGCCGAAGGGCCCAACGCAGATGCCGTGCGGAAGGCGGCGGGGATCGTGCAGGAGGGCGAGCAGCTGGGGCCGCTCGCCGATTTGCTGGCGGGGCTCAAGAAAGACTAAGCCCCGCAATCGCTTGCGGGGCTCAGGTTGTGTAAGAGGGGCTTGGTCGGCTCAGAACGGAATATCGTCGTCGAGATCGTCGTAGCCGCCGCCCGCAGGCGCGCCGCCGCCGCCGAAGCCGCCACCACCCGACGAACCGCCGCTCTGATCCCAGCTGCCGCCACCGCCGCCGCCCGAGCGTCCGCCGCCCATGCCGCCGCCGCCGCCACCCATGCCACCGCCGCCTGCACCGCCAGCCGCGCCATCAAGCATGGTCAGCGTGCCGCCGAGGCCCTGGATCACGATTTCGGTGCTGTAACGGTCCTGCCCGTTCTGGTCCTGCCACTTGCGGGTCTGGAGCTTGCCCTCGACGAAGACCTTGCTGCCCTTCTTGAGGTAGCGCTCGACCACGCTGACGAGGCCTTCGGAGAAGATCGCGACGGTGTGCCACTCGGTCTTTTCCTTGCGCTCGCCGGTCTGGCGGTCCTTCCACGTCTCGGACGTGGCGATGCGCAGGTTGGCGACCTTGCCGCCATTGTTGAAGCTGCGGATTTCGGGGTCAGCACCCAGATTGCCGATCAGCATGACCTTGTTGAGCGAACCCGCCATCGAAATGTCCTTCCCGTCAATGTCTTGACCCCGGCTGCACAGGATGCGCCGCGAATCCGAGTCGGGCAATAGGGCAGCGCGAGGGTGCGCGCATCAGCGCGGAACGGCTTTTCACCGACTCAAGCTGGGGTGACGGAAAGAGCGGAGCCTAGCGCGCCGGGTAGCGCAACCGTCCGAGGAACCGCGTCAGGCTCGGCAGTTCGCGGTCCTTGTTCAGGAACTGCGCCTTGACCTTTTCGAACTTCATCACCCCGTCGATCCGGCGGTCGAGGAAGGCGTAGGTGTCGGCCTTGCCCTCGCTGTCGTCGTTGACGAACACCGCCAGCGTCGCCGAGTAGATCCCGGCGAGGATCGCGCGCTTGGTGTAGTGGTTGTAGTCCGTGGCGGTATCGCCCGCGAGGCGCCACATGATGTCGGCCGAATGCCAGCCGAGCTTGAGCGCGCGGCGCGCGTTCTGCGGCTGGGCCATCACCGCCAACGCACGGCGCACGGCTTCATCAATATGCGCGACCGCTTCCAGCCGGAAGGCGACCAGCGTGCGGATCCGCTCGCGGATCTTCAAAGTGGCGAGGCGTTCGGCCGGCCACTCGGCTTCCATCGCCTGATCGACCGAAGCGATCCACGCCTCGATCATGTCCATCGGCTTCGCGCCGGGGAAGGCGAGCCGTGCCACGTCCACATCGGCCCCCGCCATCTCGGCGGCGGCGATGAGCGCGGTCTCGTTCCAGCCATCGAAAATGGCCGAGGCGGCGATGTCGGGGGCGAGCGCGATGCGCAGCTCATCGAGGGTCAGGTCTGAAAAATCGGTCATGTCAGAAAGAAGGCCCGTAATCTTTCTTTGTTCCCGCAGCGGTGCGCTTGGCATCGGCAGCGGCGAATTCCTGCTTGAGCATGGTGTTGCCGGCTTGCAGCTCCATGTAGTTGCGCGCCGAGCGGCCCGAATTGTCATTGCGGTCAGGGTCCGCGCCCTTCTCGAGCAGCAGCCGCACCAGCGCCAGATTGCGCGCGTGGACCGCGGTGATCAGCGGCGTCTCGCCGGTCTGGTCGGCGATGTCGATGCTCGCCCCGCCCTTGATCAGCGCCGCAACGCCATCGGTAAAGCCGAGCGCAGTGGCCAGTTGGAGCGGGGTTGCGCCCTTCTTGTTGCGGAGATTCGGATCGGCCCCGCGCTGGAGCAGGAAGCGCACCCACAAAGTATCCGAGCGCGCGACCGCGATATGCAGGCCGGTATCGCCGCTGGTGATGTCGCGGGTGTTGACGATCTGGGTGCCGGGCTTCGAGAGCATCTCGGTCGCCTTGTCCCCGTCGCTTTCCTTGACCGCTTCGAGGAACTGGTAGCCCTCGGACTGGAACTGCGCGGCGGCCGGGACGGCGAGCGCAAGCATCGCGGCGCTGGCAATCGCGGCCAGAACCCCTAACTTGCGCAAAACACCATGAGCCACGGTTTGATCCTTTCGCATTACCTGCCACACCTTGCCGTGTGGGACGGCGCGGACGGACATCGCCGCAGCGCCTTTCTCAAGAAGCCAGTTAGCAGAGCATGAACCGCATCAACAAGCCTTCCGCAAAGCGCTTCGTCCCGTATGCCCTCGCGGCCGCTGCCGCACTGGCGCTTACGGCCTGCGGAGCCGCGGGCACGCCGGCCGAGGAACCTCCGCTCGCCGGAGCCGCAATCGGCGGGGATTTCACGCTTCAGAACAGCAAGGGCAGCCCCGTGCGCTGGGGCGATTTTGCCGGCAAGTACCGGATCGTCTATTTCGGCTACACCTTCTGCCCCGATATCTGCCCCACCGACATGCAGCGCGTGGCGCAGGGGTTGAAAGAGCTGAAAGCGCAGGACCCGGCCAAGGCAGCCAAAATCGCGACGAT
>JAIYEK010000211.1 GCA_027487015.1 Erythrobacteraceae bacterium
ATCTACGATGCGGTGGTGATCGGGGGCGGGCCCTCGGGTTCGACCGCGGCGACCGACCTTGCGCTGGCCGGCCATTCGGTGCTGCTGATCGAGCGCGGGGGGCGGATCAAGCCCTGCGGCGGCGCGGTGCCGCCGCGGCTGCTCGCCGATTTCGACATTCCGCAATCGCTGCTGGTCGCCAAGGCGCGCTCTGCCCGGATGATCGCCCCCTCGGGCCGCGCGGTCGACATGCCGGTGGGCGAGATCGGCTATGTCGGGATGGTCGACCGCGAGGAGTTCGACGAATGGCTGCGTGAACGCGCGCGCCACTCGGGCGCCGAACGCCTCACCGCGACCTTCGAGAAGATCGAGCGCGACGATGAGCGCCACCCGCTCGTCACCTTCCGCCGCAGCCGCGGAGGCCCGCTCGAAAGCGTGCGCGCCCGCGTGGTGATCGGCGCGGACGGTGCGCGCTCGGCAGTCGCCAAGCAATGCCTCCCCGGCGCAGAGCGCATCCCTTGCGTCTTCGCCTATCACGAGATCATCAAGTCGCCGCCCAAGAACACCGACCAGTTCGATGCCTCGCGCTGCGACGTCTATTACCAGGGCCGCCTCTCGCCCGATTTCTACGCCTGGGTCTTCCCCCACGGGGACACGGCGAGCATCGGAGTGGGGAGCGCCAACAAGGGCTTCAGCCTGAGGGGCGCGATCGCCACGATCCGCGACGACCTCGGCCTCGAACGCTGTGAGACCGTCCGGCGTGAGGGCGCGCCGATCCCGCTGAAGCCGCTGAAGCGCTGGGACAACGGCGCCGACGTGATCGTTGCAGGCGATGCCGCAGGGATCGTCGCCCCGGCCTCGGGCGAGGGGATCTATTACGCCATGGTCGGCGGCCGGATGGTCGCCGAGGCCTCGGCCGCCTTCCTCAAGACCGGCGAGGCCAAGCAGCTCAGGACCGCCCGCAAGCGCTTCATGAAGGAGCATGGCCGCGTGTTCTGGGTGCTCGGGATGATGCAGTATTTCTGGTACTCGTCCGACAAGCGCCGCGAGCGGTTCGTCACCATGTGCGACGACAAGGACGTGCAGGAGCTGACCTGGCAGGCCTACATGCACAAGAAGCTGGTGCGCGCCAAACCGATGGCGCACGTCAAGATCTTCCTCAAGGACACCGCGCACCTGCTCGGCCTCGCCCCCGCGCACTGAGCGCGAGGGCGGGCGCCGCGCGGGGCGGCCATTGCAGGGGGCGGCCATGCAGCTTAGAGCCGTGGTCATGAAGCCGACGATTGTCATCCCGGTCATCGTAGCGACCATCGCCGCCTCCTGCGTCGCGGCGCTGGGGGCGACGGTGACCGACCTTGGCCCGTGGTATCAGGGCCTTGCCAAGCCCGCTTGGAACCCGCCCGACGTGCTGTTCCCGATGGGCTGGACGCTGATCTATGCGCTGATCACCATGGCCGGCGTCACCGCCTGGCGCGCGGCTCGGACCTCGGCGCAGGCCGAGTGGGTCATCGGGCTGTTTGCATTGAATGGCTTTCTCAACATCAGCTGGTCGATCATCTTCTTCCGCTTGCAGCGTCCCGACTGGGCGTTCTGGGAAGTGACGCTGCTGTGGCTCTCGATCCTCGCGATGATCGTCTATTGCGGCCGCTTCTCACGCGGGGCGGCGCTGCTGCTGGTGCCCTACCTTGGCTGGGTGAGCTTTGCGGCTGCGCTCAACTGGGCGGTTGTCCAGCTCAACGCGCCCTTCGGCTGAGGCCGGACGGGACGCGGGGGAGGGCTGACGCGATGATCGAGGCCTTCTTTGCCAGCGGCCATGCGGCCGATCTCATTCTCGGCGTGCTGCTGGCGGAAGCCGCGTGGCTGCGTGCGGCCCGCAGGTGGAGCTGGGGCAGGGTCCTCGGCCTCATCGGTCCGGCAGCGCTGATCGTCCTGGGGCTTCGCGCGGCGCTCACCGGGGCGGAGTGGTGGTGGATCGCGCTCCCGCTCGCCGCCTCGCTGCCGCTCCATCTGATGGACCTGCGCACCCGCCTCGATCCCTGAGCGTACCGGCGCGCGCGCCCCGCTCGCACTCTGCCCAAACGAAAACCCGGCCAGGCTTGCCGCCCGGCCGGGTTTCGCATTTCCGGATGGAGGCCGGACCTGTGTTAGGTCCGGCGCTCCCTCAGAAGTCAGTTGCCTTGCGAGGCCTGCGCGGCACCGGTCGGGTCATAGTTGATCGTGTCCGGAGCGTAGTAGTGTTCCTGGGCCCACAGGTACCAGTTGTCGACCACCGTGCCGGTCAGCAGAATGCCGATCCCGCCGGTGAGCGTCGTCAGCACTGCGAACCACCAGGCCCAGCGGTGGATGGATTCGAAGGTCGCATTGAACCCCATCACCCAGCGCCAGAACAGCGCGCCGCGTTCGGCAGCCGTGCCGCGGTCGGTGATCTGCTCGATCTCGCGCTCCCCGCCGTAGCGGCCGAGTGCCAGGATCGTCGCCCCGTGCATCGCGAACAGGACGGCCGACCCGTAGAGGAAGACGATCGAGAGCGCGTGGAACGG
>JAIYEK010000017.1 GCA_027487015.1 Erythrobacteraceae bacterium
CTTGAGCGTTTTGCGCGCATCACCACGCTGTTCAACGCCTTCGAGAAGCTCCAGGGCGAACGCGTCGACACGCTGGCGCTGGGCAATGCCTTCCCGGCGGCCAAGGAAGCCAAGTACGAACAGCTGCGCGAAGACCTCACCGCCGAGGTCGAAAGCGTCCAGTTCCACGCGACCAAGATCGAATTCCTGGTCGACAACCTCTACGCCTTCAACCGCCGTTTGACGACGCTGGGCGGGCAGATGCTCCGCCTTGCCGAGCGTCACAAGGTCAAGCGCGTCGACTTCCTCACCGCCTATGTCGGCAACGAGATGGACGACGGCTGGATCAAGGAACGCGCCAAGAAGGACAAGAAGTGGGCCGCCTTCCTCGAGCGCGAGGAAGACGCGATCGAGCGCATCCGCTCGGAAATCGCCGACATCGCCGCGCAGACCGGCATGAGCCTCACCGAGTTCCGCCGCATCGTCAACATGGTCCAGAAGGGCGAGCGCGAGGCGCGCATCGCCAAGAAGGAAATGGTCGAGGCGAACCTCCGGCTGGTGATCTCGATCGCCAAGAAGTACACCAACCGGGGCCTGCAATTCCTTGATCTTATTCAGGAAGGCAATATCGGCCTGATGAAGGCGGTCGACAAGTTCGAATACCGCCGCGGCTACAAGTTCTCGACTTACGCGACGTGGTGGATCCGGCAGGCGATCACGCGCTCGATCGCGGATCAGGCGCGCACGATCCGTATTCCGGTCCACATGATCGAGACGATCAACAAGCTGGTCCGCACCTCCCGCCAGTTCCTCCACGAGGAAGGCCGCGAGCCGACCCCTGAGGAAATGGCGCAGCGCCTCTCCATGCCCTTGGAGAAGGTGCGCAAGGTGATGAAGATCGCCAAGGAGCCGATCTCTCTCGAAACCCCCATCGGGGACGAGGAAGACAGCCACCTCGGCGATTTCATCGAGGACAAGAACGCGATCATCCCGGTGGATGCCGCGATTCAGGCGAACCTCAAGGAAACCGTCACTCGCGTGCTCGCCAGCCTCACTCCGCGCGAAGAGCGCGTGCTGCGGATGCGCTTCGGCATCGGGATGAACACCGATCACACGCTGGAGGAAGTCGGCCAGCAGTTCTCTGTGACTCGCGAACGTATCCGCCAGATCGAAGCGAAGGCGCTGCGGAAGCTGAAGCATCCCTCGCGGTCGCGCAAGATGCGGTCGTTCCTCGATCAGTAAGCAGGACCGGGGGGGTCAATCGGTTGGACGGGTTCCGGCCGATCCCCCGGCGTGCGGATCGACATAGGTTGTTGCCCAGCGCCCTGTCGCGGTGCCGATGATGATCGTGTCGACGTCCGCCCCGTCGAAATGGACCGTGCGTGCCGGCACCACGACATAGCTGTCCTGCGGATAGGTTATCATCGTCGCCGGATCAGCGGTGCTGCCATAGCCCAGCTTCAACGCCCCGCGCGCCACGAACACCCGCGCCGTGGTGCTGTGCGCGTGGGGGCCGTCGAAGCCGCCTGCGGGGATGAAGAAGGCATAGGAAAACGCCTCGCCCGGCGCCTCGCGGCTTCCCTCGAGCAGGGCGAAACGCGACCCGTCGGCGGCCTGTTCCTGCCACGGGATCGAATCAATCGCCCATCCCCCGGCCTGCTCGGCGGCGACGCCCGCAGGCAGGCACAGCAGAGCACCCGTCAACATCAGAAGCCTCATGGTCATCGCTCGTCTCCTTCCGGGCGGCATTAGCCCTGGCACAATCAGCGATCTATGCGGCGGCTTGCGCTCAAACTGCAGGCGCCTCCAATCCGCGCGGCCCCGCTTCGCAGACGACTGCGCCCGATCCGCATAAAGCCCCGGTCGAAAAGGCGCGCGCCGGGGGTGGAGATTCCCCGGCCCAGCGCCTATAGGCCCACCATGCACATCGCCATCGCCTCCGATCACGCGGCCGTTGAGCTCAAGGCCGAACTTGCCGAATGGCTGGTGACCGAAGGCCATGAGGTCGCCGACCTTGGCCCGGAACCCGGCCAGAGCGTCGATTACCCCGATTACGGCTACCGCTTGGCCGAGATCATCGCCGAAGGGGCGGTCGAATTCGGCATCGCCTTGTGCGGGTCGGGCATCGGCATTTCGATCAGCGTCAACCGCCACCCGCAGGTGCGCTGCGCTCTGGTCAACGAGCCGCTCTCCGCCGCCCTCGCGCGCGAGCATAATGATGCCAATTGCATCGCAATGGGCGCGCGGCTCGTAGGGATCGAAATGGCGAAGTCCTGCGTTGCAACCTTTCTCGACACAGAATTCGCCGATGCCGGCGATCCGGCCGGGCGCCACCAGCGCCGGGTCGGCAAGCTCGGCAAGCCGCCCTTCTCTCCCGATCATATCGAGACGCATCAATGAGCACCGCCCCCCTCGAATTCGCCGCCCGCACTGCTCCGATGGACGGTTTCTGGCACAATGACCTCGCCCACGCCGATCCCGAGATTGCGGCGGCGGTCGCCAAGGAACTCGCCCGCCAGCGCGACAAGATCGAGCTTATCGCGTCAGAGAACATCGCCTCGCGCGCGGTGCTTGAAGCGGCAGGGTCCGTGTTCACCAACAAGTATGCCGAGGGCTATCCGGGCAAGCGCTACTACGGCGGCTGCGACTATGCCGATGTGGTCGAAACCCTCGCCATCGAGCGCGCCAAGCAGCTGTTCGGCTGCAACTTTGCCAATGTGCAGCCCAACTCCGGCTCGCAGATGAACCAGGCGGTGTTCCTCGCGCTGCTGAACCCGGGCGACACCTTCATGGGGCTCGATCTGAATTCGGGCGGACACCTCACCCACGGTTCGCCGGTCAACATGAGCGGCAAGTGGTTCAACGTCGTCTCCTACGGCGTTGCCAGAGAGACCGAGACCATCGACATGGACGAGGTCGCCACCAAGGCGCGCGAGAGCAAGCCGAAGATCATCATCTGCGGCGGCACTGCCTATTCGCGCACCTGGGACTTCCCCGCTTTCCGCGCCATCGCCGATGAAGTGGGCGCGGTGCTGCTGTGCGACATGAGCCACATCTCCGGCCTCGTCGCGGGCGGCGCGCATCCCTCGCCCTTCCCGCATTGCGACATCGTCACCTCGACCACCCACAAGAGCTTGCGCGGTCCGCGCTCGGGCATCATTCTGTGGAACGACGAGAAGTATACCAAGCCGCTCAACATGGCGGTCTTCCCCGGCCTTCAGGGCGGCCCGCTGATGCACATCGTTGCGGCCAAGGCCGTGGCCTTCAAGGAAGCGCTCGACCCGAGCTTTAGCGAATATGCCCACCGCATCGTCGAAAACGCCCGCGCGCTGGCGGCAAGCCTTGAAGAGAACGGCCTTCGCATCGTCAGCGGCGGGACCGACAATCACTCGATGCTGGTCGACCTCACCGCCAAGGACGTGACCGGCAAGGACGCCGAAAAGGGCCTCGATCGCGCTTGGCTCACCTGCAACAAGAACGGCATCCCCTTCGACGCCCGCTCGCCCTTCGTCACCAGCGGCATCCGCTTGGGCACCCCTGCCGGCACCACCCGCGGCTTCGGCCCCGAAGAGTTCCGCACCGTCGGCAAGCTCATCGCCGAAGTGGTTGAGGGCCTTGCCAAAAATGGCCCCGAAGGCGACGCGCAGATCGAAGAGAGCGTGCGCCAACGGGTGAGCACGCTGTGCGCCGCCTTCCCCGTCTATCCCGGAATGTAAGGAACCGCCGACATGAACGAACCGAACGGATCGCAAGACTGGGTTGAAGACGTGAAGGCTGAAGTCACCGGCATGGCCAAGGAGGGGATCAACCACCCCTCGACCGCGCCGGTGCTGACCGGGGCTGCGATCGGCGCAGTGGCGGGGGCGATCCTCCCGATCATCTCCTGGCCGCTCGGCCTGATCGCCGGAGCCGGCTTCGCGCTGTATCAGAGGGTCAAGAAGTAAACCTCTGAATGCGCTGCCCCTTTTGTGCCCATGACGATACCCAGGTAAAGGACAGCCGCCCGACCGAGGACAATGCCTCGATCCGGCGCCGTCGCCAGTGCTCGTCCTGCGGGGCGCGTTTCACCACCTTCGAGCGCGTGCAGCTGCGCGAGGTGGTGGTGGTCAAGTCGGGCCTGAATGGCGAGGATGGACGGCGCGAACCCTTCGACCGCTCCAAGCTCGAACACTCGGTGGCGCTCGCCTGTCGCAAACGCGGGATCGATCAGGAGCGGCTCGACCAGCTCATCAGCGGCATCCAGCGCCAGGTCGAAACCTCGGGCGAGGCCGAGGTGCCCTCCTCGCATATCGGCGAGCTTGTGATGGAGGGGCTGCGGCAGATCGATTCGGTCGCCTATATTCGCTTTGCCAGCGTGTACCGCGACTTCTCCGAAGCGCGCGACTTCGAGGAATTCGCCAGCACCGTCCAGCAAGCCGCGAAAGAATAGGCGGAAGATGGCCGACCTCAACAAGCCGGTGATCGTGCTCGTGTGCCCGCAATTGGGCGAGAACATCGGCAAGGCGGCGCGCGCGATGCTCAATTTCGGGCTGACCGAGATGCGGCTCGTCAGCCCGCGCGATGGCTGGCCCAATCCTTCGGCGGGACCCGCGGCAGCAGGTGCGGATATCGTGCTCGAACAGGCCAAGGTTTACACCACCACCGCCGAAGCTGTGGCGGACTGCGCGCATGTCCATGCGACCACGGTTCGCAAGCGCGGCGTGACCAAGCCGGTGATCGGCCCCGACGAGGCCGGGCGGCAGGTCCACACGCTCGCCGGCCGCCACGCGATCCTCTTCGGCCCCGAGCGTTCGGGGCTGGAGACCGAGGACGTGGCACTCGCGCGCAATATCCTGACCGTGCCGATCAACCCCGAATTCGGCTCGCTGAACCTCGCGCAGGCGGTGATCCTTGTCGCTTACGAATGGTCGCGGATGGGGCGCGAGATGGCGGGTGCGGGCGATACGCTGGTGCAGCCGACGCTCGAGGACACGCTCCCCCCAGCCCCGCAAGACGAGCTTGAGGGGATGATCGCACACTTCGAAAAGCTTCTGGAAACGCGCAATTATTTCTTCCCCCATTCCCGCGCCGAGGCCACCCGCCGGACGCTGCGCGGACTGCTCACGAAGCCGGGCTGGAATCACCTTGAGGTGCGCACCTTGCGCGGCATCCTGAGCAGCCTCGAACGCCCGCCAGAAGAGCAAGAACCGGTCACACCATCGTAGCAAATCTGCCGCAATATTCCGATAGGCGGATGAAAAGTTGCCATCGGGAAAAACAGAACAGATGCGGATCGTCGAACCCGTGGCCGCGCCCGACCGGGCGCTCGAGCTGCAGACATGGCCCGACCATTCCGCTGCCCGGATGAGCCGCGACTTCCTGCTGTGGCGACACCTGCGCGTGATCCGCGCCCGCGCCATGCGTCATGTCCACCTGATTGCCGGCAAGCTGCGCAAGGATGCCGCGCCGCAGGCATCGCGCTCGGTCTACGGGGTGCGGATGCAGAGCAACTGGGCCGATCGCACCTTCGCCTATTGCCAGTACGGCACCTACGGCCCCTATCTCGCCGATCTCCTCGCCAGCATCGACCGGCCCTTCGCCTTCCTCGATATCGGCGCGAACCAGGGCTTGTTCTCGCTGATCGCGGCGAAGAACCCGCTATGCGAGCGGATCATCGCGCTTGAGCCCGTGCCCGAGACGCACCGGCTGCTGGCCGCCAATCTGGCGCTCGAAGGGCTGGAGGGCCGCGCCGCGGCGCTCAATGTCGGGCTGTCGGACACGGCCGGCACGCATGCCATCACCATCAACCCGGTGCACAGCGGCCAGGCGAGCCTCGAGGCGCACATGGCCGAGCGGACCGATTGCCGCAGCATTTCTATCGAGCTCGTCACGATGGCCGGGCTCGAAGCGCACCTGCCTGCAGGCCTGCCGCTGTTCGTGAAGATCGATGTCGAGGGGCACGAGCCGGTCATCATCGAGGAGCTGCTCGCCTCGCGCCATGCGGCCAATGTGATCGGCATCTTCTACGAGCACGACAACCGCTGGACCGACAATGCGACGATTTGCCGCGCGCTCTACCGCGCTGGCTTCGCCAAGCTGAAGCGCTACGGCCGTGGCAAGCATTTCGATGTCCTCGCCGGGCCCTCGCCGGTCCCGCTCGAGCGGATCCCCGCCTTTGAACAGGGCATCGCCGAGGCCCAGCGCCAGCGCGCTTGACACGCCCGGTGCCGGCGGGCTTGACCCGCCCGCCAATCCTGCTATGCGCGCGCCTTCGCAAATGGGCCCTGCACCCCGGTGAAGCAGGCGCCGCATCACGGTTCATGTCGTGATGGAGCGATTCCGGGTTGAAGCCTGCCGCAGTGGCGGGTCAGCACATTGAAGGATACGACTTATGTCGAAGCGCAAGAGCGCCAAGCACAAGCTTGACCGCCGCATGGGCGAGAACATCTGGGGCCGTCCGAATTCCCCGGTGAACAAGCGTTCCTACGGCCCCGGCCAGCACGGCCAGCGCCGCAAGGGCAAGATGAGCGACTATGGCCTGCAGCTGCGCGCCAAGCAGAAGCTCAAGGGCTACTACGGCGACGTCACCGAAAAGCAGTTCAAGCGCAACTACCTCGAAGCTTCGCGCATGAAGGGCGACACCAGCCAGAACCTGATCGGCCTGCTCGAGCAGCGTCTCGACATGGTGGTCTATCGCGCCAAGTTCGCGCCGACCATCTTCGCGGCGCGCCAGATCGTCAGCCACGGCCACATCTATGTGAACGGCCAGAAGTGCAACATCGCCTCGCGCCGCGTGAACGTGGGTGACGTGGTGAGCCTCGGCAGCAAGGCCAAGGAAATGGCGCTGGTGATCGAAGCCCAGAGCCTCGCCGAGCGTGACATTCCCGATTACGTCATGCCCGATGGCACCGACAAGATCACCTTCACCCGCGTGCCCAAGCTCGACGAAGTCCCCTACCCGGTGACGATGGAACCGAATCTGGTGGTCGAGTTCTACTCGCGCTGATCCGGCTTCCCGCCGCACGGCAAAGCAAGAGGGCGATCCTGCGGGGTCGCCCTTTTCTTTTGTGCGCGAGGGCCTAGGCTGACGGCGGAGCCAGTTAGGGGAACCGCCGATGAACGTGCTGCTGATCGATGCGCACCCGGACAAGGGGCGCTATTGCTCGCATCTGCTCGGGGTCTACCGCGATGCCCTGCCTGCGGGCGCCGAGGTGACGCAGGTGGCGCTGCGCGATCTCGCCTTCAACCCCAACCTCGCCCACGGCTACGCAAAGCGCACCGAATGGGAGCCCGATCTCCAGCGTCTCGCCGAAATGCTCGACGCCTGCGATCACATCGTCTTTGCCTTCCCGATGTGGTGGGGAGCGGAGCCGGCGACGCTCAAGGGTCTACTCGACCGGCTGTTCCTCCCCGGTTTCACCTTCGCCTATCACGCCAATGATACCTGGTGGGACCGCAACATGGCGGGCCGCTCGGCCGATGTGATCGTAACGATGGACACCCCGCCGATCTTCCTGCGGCTCGCTTATGGCAATGCGCTGATCCACCGCTGGAAGAAGCAGATCCTCGCCTTTGCGGGGTTCAAGCCGGTGCGGATCCTGCCGCTGGGGCAGGTCAAGTTCGGCGGAGCGGAAAAGAAGGGCGCGAAGTGGGAGGCCAAGGTGCGCGCCCTTGCGCAGTCGATCCGTCAGGCGGAGCCGGCGAAGAAGGAACTGCGGCTCGCGCGCTTCCTGAACCGCAAGCCGGGTTAGCCGCGGATCCGGTCCCACTCGGTAAATTCGTAGGCGATCGAGCCTTCGACGAGCCGCTCCCAGATATCGGCGACGACCTCGGCCGGAAGTCCTTGCGCCTCGGCCTCGGTCACCGCAGCGGCGATCACGCTGGCCTTGCGGGCCTC
>JAIYEK010000137.1 GCA_027487015.1 Erythrobacteraceae bacterium
GGCGCATCATGGAGCGGCGAGTGCGGCGGGATCAGCACCGCGAACTCGTCGCCGCCCTGGCGGGCCACCAGCCCATCCTCGCCGACAACATCGCGCAGCCTTTCAGCGACACTGCACAGCAGCCGGTCGCCAAAGGCGTGGCCGTAGCGGTCGTTGACCGGCTTGAACCCGTCGAGATCGAGCAGCACCAGCTTGAAGCGCGGCGCCTCGTCCCCCTTGCCGAGCAGGCCTGCGATCCGCTCGTCAAGCGCGCGGCGATTGGCGAGGCCGGTCAGCGGATCGGTGTGCGCAAGGTTGCGGGTCTGGTGCTGCAATTGCAGCAGGTCGACCAGCATCGCGTGGCCCTGCAGGATGAACCGCACGAGGATCAGCGTCGCCAGCACCAGCGATGTCGCCGCGGCCACCTCGGCCGGGCGTCCTGACAGCAGCATCAGCGCGGAAATCGGCACCACCCCGATCACGAGGTTGAGGATCGCGGCAAAGCGGATCGCGGAGAGGCAATAGGCGGTTGCAAGCGCGCCCATCGCGATGATCATCGCAAAGGCCGCATGGGCTTCCGGCGGCGAGGCGAGCCAGTTCAGCACCGCCCAAGTGCTGCACATCACCCCGACCAAGCCCGAAACGTTGGCGGTCTTCTTCACCATCAGCCCTGCGCGGCGCAGACCAAGGTGGCGGCGGCGGGCGACGATGTTCTCGATCAAGCCGAGCACGCACAGCACCGCCAGCAGCGCGGGCATGCCATATTTGATGCCCCAGTGCAGATCGGCGGAGCCCGCCCAGGCCGCGGTCGGCGTGGTCAGAAGCAGCATCACGTACATGACCGGGGTCTGCGTCTCGACCCGCCGCGCGCGCAGCAGGGTGAACTCGTCCCGGATCGCCTCCGGAATGGGCGGCATCACCCGCGCCCGCAGTGTGTGGATCATCCCCCGCATGACACCAGCCTAGGTGTAATGCGTAAAGCGCTCGTTAACGATACAACTAACGGCGTTAGTTGGTCCCGACCTTGCTGATGCGGTAGTCGGCAAGGCTCAGCCAATAGGCGATCCGCCAGCGCATCCGGTTGAGGAAGGTGCTGTGCTTGGCATACCAGGCCGGGGTGATCGGCTCGCTCGCCTCGGCCATGTGGTCGATCAGATTGCGCAAACCCGCTGCCACCGCGGGGTCATCGATCCGCACCATCAGCTCGACATTGATGCGGAACGAACGCTTGTCGAGATTGGCGCTGCCGACATAGGCGATGTCGTCGACCACAACGAGCTTCATGTGGAGCTTGGTGACGGCGAATTCGGCGATCTTCACCCGCGCACGCAGCAGCTGGCCATAGAGCAGCCGCGCCATGTCGATCGCAGCCGATATGTCGGACTTGCCGGCCATGATCATGCGCGCTTGCCCACGCCGGCCGATGCGGGCGATGAGGCGGCGGAAGCTTCGCGGCGGCGAGAAATAGGCGGACACGCTATCGAGCCGGGTGGCGGTGACGAGGTCTTTGCGCAGCACCCAGGCCCAGTGCCCCTTGCGCACCAGCGGCCCGCCGACCAGCAGGCGGACCGGCCCGTCCCCGCCGTCCCATTCCTTGACGATATCGCGCAGGCGTCGAAGCTGGCGCGTGCGGCCCTGCGCCTCGTGGGCGACCCAGCTCTGGAGCAGGCCGACCCAGCGGGTGAACTGTTCCACCACCGGCCCCTCGATCAGCACCGAAAGGTCGCACCAGCCGTTTTCGGCCGGGGTGGCGAAATAGTGATCCGAGACGTTCGCGCCGCCGGTCATTACGCGGGCCCCGTCGGCGATGACAAACTTCTGGTGGTTGCGCACCAAGTAGCGCGCGCCCCATTTGGGACTGAACAGCGCAAAGCTGCCACCCGCCTCGACCAGCGGCTCGAAGAAGGCCGCGCCCGCATCATTGCCGAAAGCGTCGATGATCAGATCGACCGTGACCCCGCGACGCTGGGCGGCGACCAGCGCGTCGCGCACGATGGTGCCCGAATTGTCGCTGTCGAACAGATAGTAGAACACCTTCAAGCTCTCGCGCGCGCTCTCGATCAGCGCGACGAGCGCCTGCAGCCGATCCTGCCCATGGGGATAGAAGGTGAACTCGTGCCCCGCCGCGGTCAGGCTGAAGGGATCGGGATCGCGGTAATCGGGCCCGGTGTCGGACTGAGCTTCAGGCGCGGTTTGGACCGATTCGGAGGTGGCGGTGGCCATGCGGGCCGCTCTAGCGCGGCAGCGGGACAGGAGGACAGCGCGGCGCGATGAACGGGGGCAGGCTTGCGGGGGTGCACAGCGTAGGGCCCCGGCCTTGACCGCAATCCTTACGCGGCGGATAGACAATCTCCCATGCTGTCGCAGAAGACCCGCTACGCGATCCGCGCGATGCAGCACCTTGCCGACCGCTATGGCGAGGGGCCGGTGCAGCTTGCGGGCATTGCCGAGGAACAGAAGATCCCGGCCAAGTTCCTGACGGTGATCCTGTCCGAGCTGACCCGCTCGGGCCTGGTCGATTCGCAGCGCGGGCGCGACGGGGGCTACTGGCTGGCAATCCCGCCGGTCGACATCACCTATGGCGATCTGATCCGCCACATGCGCGGCAGCCTCGCCCTGGTGCCCTGCGCCAGCCGCTACGCGCACGAGAAATGCAAGAATTGCGTCGAGGAAGGCGATTGCCGGACCCGCGCGCTGATGCTCGACGTGCGTGACCGGACCGCTCAGATCCTTGACGGCATTCGCCTGTCCGATCCGATCGCGCCGGTCCCCGCCTTTGCCGAGGACACGGCCTGACGCCGCGACCGGTTGTCGCGCAAAGCCCACCTTTCGCCGGACTACAGAAAATCTGCGCGCGAAGCCTATTGTCAAGCAATTCGCTAGAGTTTAATTCCTTTCGCAGCGGGCACCTCCCGCGTAACGAAAGGCCCATTCATGGACCACAGCGAGACAGGCTCTGCCAAAAGCCCGGTCGCGGCCGAGGCGCTGGCGCTGGTCAGCGAGGCGCTCGGCCGCCTGCGCTACGGCGCGATCCAGCTTACCGTGCATGACGGAAAGGTCATGCAGATCGACGTTACCGAGAGGAAACGGCTGACCGACTGACCGTCGGCCATGACCTCTCACACCACCAATCAACAGGGACCCGCAGACCGGCCAACCGGATGCAAACCCGCTTGCAAAGGCGAGACAACATGCATCTGATTACCCTCCGCAGCACGCTGCTGCTCGGCGCCGGTCTGGCCGCGCTCACTGCCGTTCCGGCCGCCGCGCAAGACGCCGGCACCGACAATGCCGCAGCCGCCGCCGAAGAGGCGCAGGCCGACAGCAGCAACGACATCATCGTCACCGCCCGCCGCCGGCAGGAAAGCGCGCAGGACATTCCGCTCGCCGTATCGGTGCTCGACGCCAAGCAGCTTGACGATACCGGGGCGTTCAACGTCAACCGCTTGCAGCAGCTGGCGCCGACCTTGCAGTTCTATTCCTCCAACCCGCGCAACACCGCGGTCAACATCCGCGGCCTCGGCGTGCCCTTCGGCCTCACCAGTGACGGGTTCGAGCAGGGCGTCGGCATCTATGTCGACGACGTCTATTACTCGCGCGTCGCCTCGGCGACCTTCGACTTCCTTGATGTGGCGCAGATCGAAGTGCTGCGCGGGCCGCAGGGGACGCTTTACGGCAAGAACACCACCGCGGGTGCGATCAACATCCAGACCAACCAGCCGACCTTCGATTTCGAAGGCCGCGCCGAGGTCAGCGTCGGCAATTACAATTACCAGCAGGCGCGCGTTGCCGTGTCCGGCCCGCTCTCGGACAAGGTCGCCGCGCGCATCGCCTTTTCGGGCACCAGCCGCAACGGCACGATCCGCAATGTGGTGACCGGCGAGGACATCCAGAGCCTCGACAATATCGGCCTGCGCGCCCAGCTTTTGTGGGAGCCGACTGACAGCCTGAAGATCAAGCTGACGGGCGATTACAACAAGCAGGACGCGGTGTGCTGCGGTTCGGTATTCGTCGGCACGGGGGCGACCCAGCGGCCCTTGAACCGCCAGTTTGCCGCGCTTGCCGCCGCGCAGAACTACGCCCCGCCCTCGACCAATCCCTTCGACCGGCTGACCGACCTCGATTCCCGCCTCAACGCAGGTAACGTCATCGGCGGCGCGGCGCTGAATATCACCTGGGACGTGGGGCCGGGCACCTTCACCTCGGTCACCGCATGGCGGACCTGGGACTGGAAGCCCGAGAACGACCGCGACTTCACCGGACTGTCGATCGTGCGCCTCTCGCAGAACCCGTCGCAGCAGGACCAGTACACGCAGGAATTCCGCTACGCCTATACTGGCGAGAAATTCGACTTCGTGGTCGGCGCCTTCGCCTTCGACCAGCAGATCGACACGCAGGGGACCGAGCAGCACGGTATCAATTCAAGCCGCTGGACGATCGCCCCGAACAACGCCCTGTCGAACGATCCGAGCGTGCTCAACGGGCTGACGGCGCGCAACACCCAGTTCCTCAAGAGCACCAGCGCGGCGCTGTTCGGGCAGCTGAGCTGGAAGGTGACCGACGCCTTTACGATCCAGCCGGGTGTGCGCCTCAACTACGACAAGAAGTCGGGCTTCTATCAGCGCCGGGTGTTCACCGGCACCGGCACCGAGCTGCTCGGCACCGAAACCGACGCGCGCAGCCGCGCGCAGCTGGCGGTGTTCACGCCCCAGACCAGCGCGCCCGAGGATACAGACTGGAACCTCACCTACGATCTGACGGCGAGCTACGAACTCGCGCCCGATGTGCTCGCCTACGGCACCTATGCGCGCAGCTTCAAGACCATCGGGATCAACCAGAACGGGTTGCCGACCGATTCCGCGGGCGTGCCGATCGCCGCAGCGGGCACGATCCGGCCCGAGAAGGTCGATCACTTCGAGCTGGGCCTCAAGACCCAGTTCTGGGACCGCAGGGCGACGCTCAACCTCGCCGCTTACCGCACCGACATCCGCGACTATCAGGCGACGGTGAACAACGGCCAGTTCGGGGTGCTGCGCGGCTATCTCGCCAATGCGGGCAAGGTGCGCTCACAGGGGATCGAGGCGGATTTCTCGATCCGCGCGAGCGACCGCTTCACCGCCTATGCGAGCGGGGCCTATACCGACGCGAAATATGTGCGCTTCGTCGATGCGCCCTGCCCACCGGAGCTTTCGGGCGGTACTACGGTCGGCGCCGGCCAGACACCGTCTGCCCCTGGCACCCCCGGCGGTCTCAGCCCGGCCAATTGCGACATCTCCGGCCAGCGCCTGCCGGGCGTGTCGAAGTGGTCCTTCTCGTTCGGGGCGGAGGGCAACCTGCCCACCAAGTTCCTGGGCAAGGAGGGCGAGGTCTATCTGGGCTATGACGGCAGCTACCGGTCGGACTTTTCGTCCAACGCCTCGCCGTCTATCTACACCAATGTCGATGGCTACAGCCTGTCCAATTTCCGCCTTGGTTTCCGTACAGAGAGCGGGCTCAACATCTTCGGCTGGGTCAGGAACGCGTTTGACGAGGACTATTTCGAGCAGCTGTTCGTCGGCCCGGGCAATACCGGCCTGATCGCAGGCCTGCCCGGCGATCCGCGCACCTGGGGCGGAACCGTCGCCATTACCTTCTAAGACTTCTGACCCTTCCACCCTCGCAGAGAGGACATGCCTCATGCCGGATCTTGCCCAGCTCCTTATCGAAATCCTGCCGTTCATCGCCATCGGCTTTGCCGCGCAGATGATCGACGGGGCGCTGGGCATGGCCTTCGGCGTCACCACCCAGACCCTGCTGGTGAGCGCGATGGGCGTGCCGCCCGCAAGCGCCTCGGCCAGCGTCCATCTGGTCGAGCTCTTCACCACCGGGGCCTCGGGCCTCAGTCATGCGTGGCAGAGGAATGTCGACTGGGGGCTGTTTCGGCGGCTGGTGCCTTTCGGGGTGCTGGGCGGAGTGACGGGGGCCTATGTCCTCTCGAACATCGACGCGAGCGCGGCGCGGCCCTTCGTGATGCTCTACCTCACCGGCATCGGCTTTTACCTGCTGTGGCGGGCGATCCGCTTGGCCAAGCCCCGCTTCGAGGACCCCAAATACACAAGCCCGCTGGCGCTGATCGGCGGTTTCCTCGACGCGGCGGGCGGGGGCGGCTGGGGGCCGGTGGTGACGAGCAACCTGCTAATCCAGGGCGGCGACCCCCGGAAGGTGATCGGCACGGTCAACACCGCCGAATTCCTGCTCACCCTGTCGATCTCGCTGACCTTCCTTTTCACGCTGGGTCCGGCCGCCTTCACCCTGATCACAGGCGGGTTGATCCTTGGCGGAGTGATAGCTGCGCCCTTTGGCGCGGTGCTCGCAAGCCGGGTGCAGCCGCGCACGCTGCTGCTGGCGGTCTCACTGGTGCTGATCGTCACCAGCGCCTACAGCATCTGGAAGGCGTGGCCGATCATCTAGGACGAGCCCGGCGCCGGGGATCTTCCGAATGGACAACGAACTGCTTCTGATCTGCGCGTTGACCGGCGTGATCAACCTCATCGGCGCGCTCGCCTATGCGGCGCGGATCGCAGGGGTTCGGACGGGGCGCATTGCGCTGTCCTTTGCGCTGTTCAACGTCCTGCTGCTGGTCAGCCGCACCTCCAACGGCTTCCTCGGCCCCTTCCTCGCCAAGCGGATCGAGACCGCTTTGGCGACCAGCGATGGCTCCATGCTGATCTGGGACCTCCGGCTGGTACTCTTCGCCGCCGCCGCCTCAGTGATGCTGGGCATCTTGCTGGTGCCGACCGGGCAGCGGGTGTTCGCTGCGGCAATCACCTATTTCCAGACCAATCGCTCGACCACCAGGCTGATCCTGCGCGCCATGACGCCTTCTGGCCTCGCCACCTTGCGGGATTCGATCGCGGTGCCATCGGGCGGGACGCTGCAATCGCTTAAAGGCCCGCGCGGGGTGAGCTGGAGCGTGCTGATCGCCAATGCGCTGGCGCAAGGCCTGCTGGCGGTGGGCGTGATCGCCTCGCTCTATGCGGGCTATCTGGTGCCCGAGTTCCGCGTCACCGCCTCGCAGATGACCGCGATCGTCAACGGCTTTGCGACGATCCTGCTGTTCGCCTTGATTGACCCGCAGATCTCGGCGCTGACCGACGATGTGGTCGACGGCTCGGTCAGCGAGGCGACCTTCCGCCGGGCGATGATCTGGGTCTCGCTGAGCCGCCTCGTCGGCACCTTGCTCGCGCAGGTCATGCTGGTGCCCGCCGCGGTGGTAATCGCCTGGGCGGCGGGCTGGCTCTAGCCTACGAGGCTGAGCGCCAGCCCTCCCGCCGCACACACCGCCAGTAGCCGCAGCACCCCCCACTTGGCCCCGAAAGCAAGCGCAAAGCCGAGCGCCGCCAGCACCCCGGCGCGCCAGTCGAAGCTGGCAAGCTCGGGCCAGTCGAACCGCAGCGGCCCCGCCTCAACCTCGCCGACGCGGGCGAACAGCACATGGAGCGCGAACCATGCGGTGAGGTTGGCGATCACGCCCACCACCGCCGCAGTCACCGCCGCCAGCCCGCCCTTCAGCCACACCGCGTTCCCCAGCCGGTCGATCCACGGCGCGAAGGCGAAGATCCACAGGAAGCATGGCGCGAAGGTCACCCAGGTCGTCAGCCCCGCTCCGATCAATCCCGCGACAAGCGGCGAGAACGGCTCGGGCGCGCGGAAAGCCGCAAGGTAGCCGACGAACTGCGTCACCAGAATGAGCGGGCCGGGCGTGGTCTCGGCCAGCCCCAGCCCGTCGGCCATCTCGCCCGCCTCGAGCCACCCGAAGCCCTGCACCGCCTCCTGCGCCATATAGGCGAGCACCGCGTAAGCGCCCCCGAAGGTGACGATCGCGAGCTGCGAGAAGAACGCGCCCACCTTCCACAGCACATGGTCCTGCCCCAAGGTGGCGGCGATCAACACCATCGGCGCGGCCCAGATCGCGCCCCACACCAGCACCGACAGGATCGTGGTGCGCCACGGATTGGCGGGCAAAGTGCCGCCGTCCATCGCGGGCTTGAGCGCGAGCAGGTCAGGCCGGCTGCGAGCAACGATCATCCCGATCACCCCCGACCCCAGCACGATCAGCGGGAACGGCAGGTCGAACAGGAACAGCCCCACAAAGGCCGCCGCCGCGAGACCCTTCTTGAGGCCCGTGTCGAGCGCCCGCCCCGCGATCCGCAGCAGCGCCTGCACCACGATCGCCAGCACAGCCGATTTCACCCCGAGGAACAGCGCCGCCACCCAGCCGAGGTTCGCGGCCAAGGCATAGAACATCGACAGCGCGAGGATGATGCAGGCCCCCGGAATGACGAACAGCAACCCCGCGGCAAGGCCCCCGCGCACGCCAGCCAAGCGCCAGCCGATCCACGTTGCCAACTGCTGCGCTTCGGGCCCGGGGAGCAGGTGGCAGAAATTGAGCGCGTGGAGAAAGTCCTCCTCCGCCACCCAGCGCCGCTCCTCCACCAGCTCGCGGTGCATCAACGCAATCTGCCCGGCCGGCCCGCCGAAGGATAGGAACCCGATGCGCGTGAAGGCGGCAAGAAGCTCGGAGAAGGAAGGAGCAGGAGCGGTCACATCCGCGCCCGGTGCAGCAGTTGATTGGTCCAGTTCAGCCATGCCCACCTCGAAAACGGCCCCGCCGCGCGGATAGCCGCACGGCAAGGGGAATGACGAGGCAACGCTTGGGCCTGTCTCAGCCTGGACGGGAGGTTGCTTGCCCCCGTGGGAGAGGTGATAATGGGCGCCGCGCGCTGGTGCAAGGGGGCGGGCGTAGCACACCCTCATGCGCCGCAAGTTCTGCCACGGTCCCCAGTCCAAGGCCTTCCGCGAACCTTAACAAGGGGCGGCGCCCAATGCTCTGGCCAGACGCCTCCCAACGGCTCTCAGGGCGTCCCGCTCAAAGAGAAAGTCGATCCAAAGAAAAGTGCGGCACCGCACTCCCCCTCGACCTGAAACCCGCTCTTGGTCCGCGCATCGTCCGTGCAGGTCAGCTTGATCCCGCTGTTGAGTTTTCCGTCCGAACCGCTGAGAAAGAAAATCGGAACCTCGAGGCCAAGCTGTCCGATATCGAAGGCATAGGTTGGCCGGATCGTAAAACCTATGGCCGGCAAGAACGCAATGCGGGGCATTTCGAACTTCAGCGCGGCGGCGGCGACAAACCCTTCACGTTCGAGCGGCGCGCCAATATTGACTGTCCTGCACTGGTCGAAGTTCGATGCGACCACCTGTGCACAGACGGTCTGATCCTTGACCGACTTTGGGAATTCGAACGTCCTGCGATAGGTCATGGAACCGGCCAAACCGGCGCGGCCCTTGGCATCGTCTTTCCCGTTATCGCCGCTGAAGAATGGAACATTGATCGGCCAAGAGCCGCCAAGGTAACCTGACAGAGCAAAAGGCGCGGTTTCGAGCGTGGTTGCGCCCTTTTTGTCAAGGAAATCCGCGGGCAGCGTGTTACCAGTGAGTTGGCCCGTATTCGTGTCGCGCAGTGGATAGTAGCTCTGTTCCGACCAGGCGATACTGCCCTCAAGACCGACGTAAAAAACCGGCTTGGCTTCATAGCCCCATACCGGCTTCACAATGCTCGCCCACGAGGCTGAAGCATCGTTTTTCAACCATGCCAGTAGATTGGTCCCCATGCACAGTTGCAAGAGGTCGTTCCCTGATCTGAGGCTCAGTTGTTGCGATCGGTCGGCGGCAGCCTCGTCCGCAACTGGCTTGGCCCACGGGTCGAACACACCTCGCGCAGCGATGCAACTCGCCCGTGCCTTGGCCAGCGAAGCCTCGATATCCTCTTTCACCTTGCTCCGTTTGGTTGCTCCGCTTCGGCCCCATTCCACACCAAGCTTGATGCCGACGCCGTCTGCAAACTGGAACTTGTCGAGATCGAACAGCGCCGCTTGGGTCGCATCATCGGTGCTGATACGGACAGCTGGCTTAAAGCTGAGATAGCTGGTGCGAAGCGATCGGTCCCCGGTTAGCCAACGGGTGGTGTAGCCAAAGCCGGCTTCGATAATGCCGTCGGAAGATGCGGCCGTGGCGCCCAAATTGAGAGACTTCGTATCGTACTGTCGCCATTTCGTAAGGCCAAGGCACTGTTGTGTGAACCAGTTCAGGCCATCCTTTGAGGCAGGCTCACCGGTGGCGGCTGCAGTAAGTATGCGCTCCGCAATTTCGGCTTCCGTGTAACCATCGCATAAGATCACGGACGCGGATGCCCGATCCCCGGTTGCGGCGACTACCGGAACGCGCGTCGCCTCAAGCTGCGCCGCGGAGGCAGGAACACCAGTCTCGTTGCCTGCCCTGACCGCTTGGGCGCCAAGCAACGCCTCGGCTGCCTTCAAGGCCTTGTCAGCCTCCCCCAGTGCCTGAAGCGCGTCCTCTCGAGCTTTGCGCGCCTTTTCCAAGGCCACCATCGCCTCAGCCGAGGCGGATTGCTGCGCCTGAGTGACTGCTGGAACACTGAACATCATAGCGGTCGTCGCCAATGCGAGACGACGGACAAGCCAAGCCTGTATCATGAATATCCCCCCTAAAGATCACTTTATATTGAAGAATATGATGCTTGCAAGACACGATGACAGGCAAGTTTGCTCACAAGCCTGATGCAGCGGTCAGTTCGTTGGCTGGGAAGTCACGGAGTCGCGGCCAGTCAATCAGGCCGTTGCAGCCCTTGTCCTTGACTTCCCGCCCCCGCGTGCCTAGCTGCGCGCTTCCCGATTATCCGCGATTCTTTTATAAGGCCCAAGTATGGCACGCGTGACCGTTGAAGATTGCGTCGACAAGGTTCCCAACCGGTTCGACCTGGTGCTGCTCGCCGCGCAGCGTGCGCGCGAGATTTCGGGTGGGAGCGAGCTGACTATTGATCGCGATCGCGACAAAAACCCGGTCGTGGCGCTGCGCGAGATCGCTGAAGAGACCGTCAGCCCTGTCGGCCTGCACGAATCCGTGGTGGTGAGCCTCCAGAAGATCCTCCCCGATGACGAGGACGAGGCTGACGAGATCGGCTCGCTCAGCCAGTCGGCCGAAGCGCTGCGGATCACCGCCTCGGCGCCCGCGCGCACCTCGTCGCTGGGCGGCGATTACGACGGCTGACACGGCCGCCGCGACATGGCGCGGGCGTTGCCCGGTCATCGCCATGTCGTTGCCATGTTGTGGCGCGGTAGTCACCGCGCAGATGCCACATTTTGCAACCCGATTGACTGGTTCTTGACCCCAGTCCGACTTCGCTTGCCAAGCGAGGCGGAGCCGCTATTTCTTGTCGCTGTAATCAAACTGTAACACGGCAGGATAGCAGGGCGCATGGCATCGATCGCGGTCTACAGTGTCAAGGGCGGGGTCGGGAAGACGACGCTCTCGGTCAATCTGGCCTGGTGCGCGAGCGCCATTTCGCGCCGCAAGACGCTGCTGTGGGACCTCGACGCGTCGAACGGATCGGGGTTCCTGCTCGGCGTTGACCCGAAGAAAAAACGCAGCGCAGACAGCATGTTCGCCGAAGGGAGCGATCCCGAGAAGCTGATCCAGCCGACGGCCTTCAGCGGGCTCGACCTGCTGCCTGCCGACGAGAGCATCCGCGCATTGGACCGCCAGCTTGACCGGCTCGGCAAGAAGAAGCGGCTGGCCAAGCTCGCCGAAACTCTGGGCAAGAGCTACGACCGGATCATCTTCGATTGTCCGCCGGTTCTCAATGAGTTGAGCGCGCAGGTGATCCGTGCGGCCGACCTCGTGATCGTGCCGCTGCCGCCCTCCCCGCTGTCGGCCCGCGCCTTCGAGGTGGTGGTCGAGGAAGTGCGCGCGATCGGCAAGGACCACCCGCCGATCCTGCCGGTGCTCTCGATGCTGGACCTGCGCCGCTCGCTCCACAAGGCGGCGCGCGAGGCGAACCCGACCTGGCCCGCGATTCCGCTGGCGAGTGCGGTGGAGCAATGCGCGACGATGCGCCAGCCGGTCGGCGCCTTCGCCCCGCGCTCGCCCGCCGCGCGCGCCATCGCGCAGCTGTGGACCGCGATCGAGAGGAAGCTCGCAAGCAAGTAACGCGCGCAACCTCGCAAGCAAATGAGGCGCCAGTGACAGGGGGCAAATAGCCGCTTCCGCACCCGCCGGATTTGCGCCAATAAGTCTGGCGAAAACAGGGGCGCGGGCGATGAGCGATTTCGGCGACAGCATCGGGACGGCGATCGAGGGCGGGCTGCTCAGCCGCTCCGTCGATCACACCCACGCAGACGGCGCGCACCAGGCTGCGGGACCGGTCGTCTGCGCCAATTGCCAGACCGTCTTCTCCGGCAATTTCTGCCCCGAATGCGGCCAGAAGGGCCACATCCACCGCAGCCTTGCGGCCATCGGCCACGACATCATGCACGGGGTGCTGCACCTTGACGGCAAGCTGTGGGAGACGCTCCCGCTGCTCACCTTCAAGCCGGGCGAGCTGACCCGCCGCTATATCGCGGGCGAACGGGCGAAGTTCGTCAGCCCGATGGCGATGTTCCTGTTCACCGTCTTTGCGATGTTTGCGGTGTTCCAGATGGTCGGCATTTCGGCGCCGTCCGACCTGCCCGAAGGGATCTTCGCGGCGGGCGACGACAATCCCTTCAAGAACGAGGTCGAGAGCAAGATCAAAGCGCTCGAGCAGGAACGCAGTGCGCTCCCCGCCGCGAGCCCGCGCCGCGAGGAAATCGCCAATGAGCTGAAGGGGCTCGAGCTGGTGCTCGACAAGGGCGCGAAGGAATTCTCGACAGCCGATGGCGCCGTGAAGTTCTCGCCGGAGACGGGGATCGACTGGCTCGACAAGGGGCTCCTGAAGAAGTGGCAGAAGAACCCCAGCCTGATGCTCTACAAGCTGCAATCGAACGGCTACAAATTCAGCTGGTTGCTGATCCCGCTCTCGCTGCCTTTCCTGTGGCTGATCTTCGCATGGCGGCGGCAGTTCAAGGCCTATGACCACGCGATCTTCGTCACCTATTCCTTGAGTTTCATGTCGCTGCTGTTCATCGCCATGTCGATCCTCAGCAC
>JAIYEK010000081.1 GCA_027487015.1 Erythrobacteraceae bacterium
GCGGGCGGCGAGGATCAGACCCGCGCGTTCTTCGTCGGCCTGCTCGGGATGGTGGAGGTGCCCAAGCCCGCCAACCAGTCGCCAAGCGGCTGCTGGTTCACCGGCGGCGGCGCGGCCCTGCACATCGGCGTCGACCCCGATTTCCGCCCCGCGAAGAAGGCGCACCCCGCGCTGCTGGTCGACGACCTTGCCGCCCTGCGCGAGACCTTGGCAGCGGAGGGCTATCCGATCCGCGAGGACACGCCGGTGGAAGGCTATGCGCGGTGCTTCACCGAAGACCCCTTCGGCAACCGGATCGAGTTGATGGAGCGGGTGTAGGCTTCAGCCCTCGTCATTGCGAGGAGCGAAGCGACGCGGCAACCCATGGACCGCCGTCGTCCCTGAAGCGAGGTCAGGTCATGGGTTGCCGCGCGGCTGCGCCGCTCGCAATGACGACTAAGGGGCCACCCGCCGCACCGGCACCTTGATGTTGCAGATGTCCGCGCCGCCAGCGGGCACGATGAAGAACGGATCGCGGCGGTTGGCGATGGCTTCGGCGTAGCGGGCGAAGGTCTCGCTTTCCGTCGACAGGTATTCGAAGCGTGGTTGCTCGGCCGTAGGCAAGTCGTTGGCCACCCGTACCGATATGATGGGCGTGCGCTTGCCCGCTTCCTCGGCGGAGTAGAACCCCAGCGCGCCCGAGCCGCGCGGCAGCGAGGAGAGGTGCTGCATCCCCTCGATCACCCGGCCGACCAGCGCGATATTGCGATCAAGATGGCGCGGCGCATGGCCGATCACGGTGTAGAGCTCCGCGCCAGAGCCGGTGTCGGGCGAGTAGTTCCGCCCCACGCCCACCATGCCGTAGCAGTGGGTGGGCCAGGCAACCTTCTGATCCGTCGCCAATGGCCATCCGTGCCAGAGTATTGTTCCGAGGGAGTAATTGTCAAACAGCTCGGGGTACTCAGCTTGTGCCAAGTCATCGACCAGTGTCTTCAATCGGGCCTCTGACGGTTGGCTGACATACTCCGCCTCGGTCATCACCTTCAGCCCCTCGGGCAGGGGCTTCACCTGCCCCGTCGCCTCCGGGTTGTCGTAATTGGGATCGCCCCACTGGGTGACGTAATTGTCCTGCACCCGGTTGACCGAGATATTGTCGTACCACTTGGCGCGGGCGAACAGGCGGATGTTGTGCACCCAGCCCTGCGAGAAGGGCGCAGGCATCAGCTGGATCACCACTATGCGCGGCTTGCCGTCGGCATCTGGCGCGAGGGTCATCACCAGCAGGTCCTCCGCCGGGATCGCTGTCCAATCGGCCTTGGGCGCGGCGGCGACGATCTCGGGCGGGGCGAGGGCGGGAGTCTTTGTTTGCCCTACCGCTTCGCTACTTGAGGGCGAGGCCTCCTGCGCGGCGAGCGGCACAGCAAGGGCGAGGGCGAGGGATGCGGCGACAAGGGCTTTGGACATGCCCGCAATGTGCCACGCTCTAAGCGCGCTCGCCAGCCCCGGTTTGCGTGCGCCTCGCAAGGGGCTTTCCTACAAAAGGCCAGCTGCGATAGTGTGCTCGGGAAGGAGAAACTTCGTTCTTCGGGCCGCGCCAAGCGTGAAACATCGCCAGCACGGCCAAAAATGGCGGAATTCCGGGAAAAACCGGCCCGAATTCCAACATTCCGGAGCGATTTTCCGATGCGAAAACCCCCCCTTCATCCCCCTGTCGTTGCCATGTCATTGCCGTTTCATGCGCTGTTTCACGGCTCTGTGGCGGGGGTCGTCGACGGGTCATTCCTCGCGCAAATGTAGGACCGGCAAAATCCGCCCCGCGCGCGCCTTGCGAAACAGGCCATTCGCGGCTAGGGCGCGCGCTTCTTGCTGCGCTCCCGCTTCGGTGATGGATTGCTCAAGATACGGAGCAGTGGCCGAGTGGTCGAAGGCGCACGCCTGGAAAGTGTGTATACGTCAAAAGCGTATCGAGGGTTCGAATCCCTCCTGCTCCGCCACCGGCCTCGACCCGCAGCATGAAATGACCGCATGACTGTCCCTGTCCGCATCGCCACCCATGATGATCTCCCGGCGATTGCGGCGGTGGTCGAGCGCGCGATTGCCGACTTGCAGCGCGGCTTTCTCTCGCCGCAGGAGATCGCGGCGAGCCGGCGATTCATGGGCGTTGACAGCCAGTTATTGCGCGATGGCACCTATCTGTGCGCGGTGCTCGACGGGCAGATCGCCGGGTGCGGCGGGTGGAGCTGGCGGCGCACGCTGTATGGCGGGGACGGGGCGGGCGATCTGATCGACCCTGCACCGCTCGACCCCGCGACCGAGCCTGCGCGCATCCGGGCGATGTACACGGACCCCGGCTTCGCCCGGCGCGGGGTGGGCATGGCGATCCTCACCGCTGCCGAGGACGCGGCGCGCGCGGCAGGGTTTCGCGACATCGAATTGATGAGCACGCTCTCGGGCGAGCCGCTATACCTGCGTTGCGGCTACCGGGCGATCGCGGGGCAAGTGCGCCATGCCGATGTGCCGCTGATCCCGATGCGCAAGAGCCTGCTGGGCTGAACGGGCCGGACAAGCAAAAGGGGGCAGGCAGACCGCCCGCCCCCTCTCGATAAGTCAACCGGTCAGAAGCTCGCCGTGACGCGCGCGTACCAGAACCCGCCGAGCCAGCCGATCGGCGAACTGTCGTTGTAGATCGACCCGTTCGCCGCCCCGCCGGTGCCGGCAAAGATGTTGCGGGTCTCACGCTCGGGCATGGTGTCGAACAGGTTCTGCGCGCCCACCGCGATGCGGTACTTCTCGGCGAAGGTCACGCCCACTTCAATGTCGAAAGCCGCCTGCGCGTCGAACTTCTTGGTGAAGGGCACCGGGTAGAGCGCCTGCGCCTGGGCGAGAGTGGTGATGTTGCCGGCGGTCGGCGTCGCACCGATGCCGGTGGTGATCGGATCGAAGTAGCTGGTGAAACTGCCGTAGTAGTTCACCCGCGCCGTGGCATCGAAGATATCCTCGCGCCAGCTGGTCGAGAGCACCGCCCGCCAGCGCGGAACCGATTCCTCGATATTGCCGACCCGCACATCGTCGACCGGCTGGAAGTTCGACAGCACCCGCCCGCTCGCCAGCGTGCCGTTGATGACCTTGCGGTCGGTCACCTCGGTGGTGTTGTAGTTGACGGCCAAGTTGGTGTTGAACCGTCCGATGCCAGTGTCGGCCTCGTGCGAGATGATCACATCAAAGCCCTGGGTGCGGGTATCGAAGGCGTTGGTGAAGTACCGCACCGCGCCCAGTTCCGCCGCTTCGGCGACGCCCTGCGAGAGCAGGAATTGCGCGTCGGTCAGGCCGTTCGCGTTGACAATGTTGGGGTTGATCTGCCCCGACAGGCCGATGCGGTCGGTGACCTTGATGTTATAGTAATCGATCGTGACGTCGAAGCCGCCGCCGGGCTGGATGACCAACCCGCCCGAGAAGCTGACCGACTTTTCCGGCGTGAGCGATTCAGCGAGGTAGAACTGGCCGATCTCGCTATCCGGCCGCGCCACAAGCGTGCCGAGCGGCACGGTCGAGCCGAAGGGGAAGCCGGTGGTCAGGTTCTGGGTGAACTGCTGGCCCGGCGTCGGCGCGCGGAAACCGGTCGAGGCCGTGCCGCGCAGCGCGATGGCATCGGTGATTTCATAGCGCGCGGAGAACTTGCCGTTGAAGGTGTCACCGAAGTCGTCGAAGTAATCGTAGCGGGCAGCGACCCCGATATCGAGCCCTTCGACTGGCGTGGCATCGAGATCGATATAGCCCGAATAGTTGTTGCGGCCGCCTTCGATCACCGAAGCCGGGCCGAAGCCCTGGAAGCCGTTGGAGCCCGGCAGCGCGGTCTGTGTGCGCACGAAGGTCGGGGCCGAGGCGCCCGGGGTCGAACACCGCACGGGAGCGCCGGCCAGCGTGCACTGGAACAGGCGCTGCGAGGCGTAGGGGCCGATCTGCCACGAGGGGGTGTCGCCGAGGCCGACCTCGAAGGCCTCGCGCCGCACTTCCACACCCCAGGCGATGAACAGCGGCTCGGCAAACCCGACTTCGACCTCGGTGTTGAAGTCGCCGTTGAAGTTGAATTCGCGCTGGGCGAACTTGCCCATGTAGAATTCGGTCGGGGTCGTCGGCCCGAGCGAGGCGTTGATGGTGTCGCTCATGAAGTAGCGGACCTGGTTCACGCCATACATCAGCGAGAAGTCGTAATTGACGCCCGACATGTCGCCCTTGAACCCGCCGACGATGCCGATGTCTTCGTTGGTTTGTTCGAAGAAGGGGATGAAGCCGTTGTTGAATTGCGGGTAGCTGGCGCTGTTGAAGATGTCGAAGGTCGACCCGTTGAGGTCCCATTGCGGGCGGCCCTGCGCATCAAAACCGATCTGGGTGAGGAACACGATCGGCACTGCGCGGCCGGTGGAACCGGTGCCCGGGCGGCCAGGGATCGGCAGGTGGGTGGTCGAGACCGGCGGACGGTAATTGAAGTCGTTGCCCTGCCGCTGCCAGCCATAATTGGCAAAAGCGTAGAAAATCGCCTCGCCGGCGGGGATCTCGGTGTTCACGGTGGCGCGGTAGGCGCGGTTTTCCGGACCGCCGAGCCGGTTGCCGGTCGGCTGGTCGGGGGTGATGCCGAGCGCCCGGAGCGGCGCGATGGCGGGGCGCTCGACCGAACGGTCGAACACGTTCTGGTCGATGAATTCCAGCGACACATTGAAGAAGCCGCCATTGTCGCCAAGCTCGGTGCCGTAGAAGCCGGTGATCTGCGTGTCCTGGCCGTCGCCCATATAGGACTGACCGTAGCGGGCGGTCATCTCGTAGCCGGTGTCGCGGCGCAGGCCGATGTTGATCACGCCCGCGATGGCGTCAGAGCCGTATTGCGCGGCCGCACCGTCGCGCAGCACTTCGACCCGGCCGATCGCGGCGCTGGAGATCTGCGAAAGGTCGGCGCCCTGCGCCCCGGCGTTGAGCGCGCCGCCCTGAAGCTGGACCAGCGCCGAGCGGTGCACACGCTTGCCGTTGAGCAGCACGAGGATCTGGTCGGACGGCAGACCGCGCAGCGTCGGCGGGCGGATGAAAGCCGAAGCGTCGCCGAGCAGGTTGCGCTGCTGGTTGAACGAGGGAACGAGGGTCTGGAGGATGGTCTGGAGCTGCGGCGAAGGCTGGGCCTTGAAGTCGTCAGCCGAGAAGACGTCGACCGGGGCGGAGCTTTCGAGCACGGTGCGGTCGGTGCGGCGCGTGCCGGTGACGACGATCGGCGGCCCCTGCTCATCGCTTTGGGCGACATCATCGCTTTGCGCGACTTCGACCGATTCGGCGGCGACATCGAGGACGTCATCCTCGGCGAAAACAGGCGCCGCAGGAATGACTAGTGAAGCAAGGAGAAGGTGACGAAGACGCATGAGAGAGGGCCCCTTTTTGTTATTGCTGCATTGCAGAACTAGCAAAAGAGCGCCTTCAAATCGCAATAAATCTACGGTTTTATGGTGGTTAAATGACGTAAAGTTTCAAGATATTTCAAGAACGAGCATCAATGAGGCGGTTTTGTGACGCCAATCCATAAAAAGATTGCCGCCATATGGATTAAAAGAACAAATTTCCGCATATATGCGAATTTTTATGATAAAAGCAAATTGTGCGTCGCAATAAAGTGCTTGGCTAATACGCGGGCAGGCTTATCACTCCGCCCGTGTCTAGTGTTTCCACTTTGTATATCGCCGTCCCAGCGTTGTTGCTTGCGGGGGGCGCTGCGGGTTTTGCCGGCGGCCTGTTCGGCATCGGCGGCGGCTTCGTCGTCGTGCCTGCGCTGATGTTCCTGCTGCCGCTGCTGGGCGTGGTGCCGCAGGAGATTGCCCACGTCGCGGTCGGCACGTCGCTCGCTTCGATCATCTTCACCTCGATTCGCTCGACCCGCAGCCATGCGGCGCGCGGGGCAGTCGATTTCGATCTCTTGCGTAGCTGGGCACTGTGGGTGGTGCTCGGCACCGCGGTGGGCACCATGGTCGCCGGCATGGTGTCGAGCCGCCAGCTGGCGCTGATCTTCGGCTGCGGCGTGCTTGGCTTTGCGGTCTATTTCTTGCTGCCCGCCCGCAAGGGTGCGCCGTTGTTCGCCGAGCTCCCCACCGGGCTGTCCCGCGTCGGCATCGCGACCTCGCTCGGCGCCTTTTCGACCCTGCTCGGTATCGGCGGGGGCACGGTGACGACCGTGACGATGACGGTGTGCGGCGCGCCGATCCACCGCGCGATCGGCACAGCGGCGGGCATGGGCGCGATCATCGCGCTGCCATCGACCATCGGTTTCATGATCATCGGCTATGGCGCGCAAGGTCTCGGCTGGGGATCGCTCGGCTATGTCAATCTGCCTGCAGCCGCCGCGCTGATTGCGACGTCGATGTTCTTCGCGCCGCACGGCGTTGCCGCCGCCCACTACCTTCCCGCCAATATCCTGCGTGCGTTCTTTGGCTTATACCTCGCCATTATCGGCGTCATTATGATCACGCGTTTCTGACCTTTTGATCACCCATGCAGAGAGGACCTGCCTCATGTTGACCAACCGCCGTTCATTCCTCGCCGGAGCCGGAGTTGCCACCGGACTTGGCGCCCTTCCGCTCCCCACCCTCAGCGCGGCCACCGCGGCCGCGGCAGTCGAGCCCGATTTCGGGCCCAAGCTCGGCCAAGCGCTGCTCAGCCGGAACGAGAACCCCTATGGCCCGGCCCCGAGCGCGTTGCGGGCGATTGCCGACACCTCGAAGATGGGCTGCTATTACAATGATCGCGGCCACGCCAAGCTGACCGCGATGATCGCCGAGCGTTTCGGCGTCACGCCTGCGCAGGTGGTGATCGGCGAAGGTTCGACCGAAGTGCTGTGCGCCGCCGCGCTCGCCTGGGGCCGCAAGGGCGCAATCCTCGCGCCCGAGCTGTTCTGGGATACCACGGTCCAATATGCCGAGCGTCAGGGCATCAAGGCGAACCGGGTGGCGCTGAAGTCCGACATGAGCGTCGACCTCAATGGCATGGCCGCCGCGCTCGATGACAGCGTCGCGATGGTGCACCTGTGCAACCCCAACAACCCTACCGGCATGCTCATCCCGCCCGCCGAGCTCAAGGCCTTCGTCACCAAGGTCTCTCCCAAGGCGACGGTGCTGGTGGACGAGGCCTATAACGAGCTGACCGACCGGCCCGACGACAACTCGACCATCGATCTGGTCAAGTCCGGGGCCGATGTGATCGTGTGCCGCACCTTCTCGAAGATCTACGGCATGGCGGGCTTGCGCGTCGGCTATGCCATTGCCAGCGAGGAGAACGCGGCGAAGATCCGTTCGCACCAGATGAGCTTCGGCGGCAACCTCGCCGGGCTTGCCGCGGCGATCGCCAGCCTCAACGACACGCCGTTCCTCGAACAGTCGCGCGCGGCGGTGCTGGAAGGGCGCCAGATGATCCTCGCTGCGGTTTCCAAGGCGGGGCTGGAGGCGTTGCCTTCGCAGACCAATTTCGTCTTCGTGAAGGTGCCCGATGCCAACGCCCTGCGCGATGCGATGGCGAGCAAGGGCATCTCGATCCGCGGCGCCTATGGCAAGCTCAACGGCTTCTCGCGGGTCAGCACCGGCAAGATGGAGGACGTCGCCCGCTACGCCGCCGCCCTGCCGGAACTCTCCGCCAAGCTCTGGGCCTGACGCGCGCCCGCCCGCTCAGCCTGTAAGCCGCGCTGCGTGCCAGGCGACGTGCTCGGCCATGAAGGTCGAGATGAAGAAGTAGGAGTGGTCGTAGCCCTCCTGCATCCGGATCGTCGCCGGTATGCCGGCAGCGGCGCAGGCCGCCTCGAGCAGCGGCGTGCGCAGTTGCTCGGCGAGGAAATTGTCGGCGCTGCCTTGGTCGACCAGCAGGTCGGGCAGGCGCGCTCCGGCCTCGATCAGCGCGACGGCGTCATATTCTGCCCAAGCGGCGCGGTCCTCGCCGAGGTAGCGGCCCAGGGCCTTCTCGCCCCACGGCACCTGTGAGGGCGCGCAGATTGGCGCGAAGGCGCTGACCGAGCGGAACCGGCCGGGATTGCGCAGGGCGATGGTGAGTGCGCCGTGCCCGCCCATCGAATGCCCGGTGATCCCCTGACGCGCCATATCGGCGGGGAAACTTTCGCCGATCAGCGCAGGCAATTCGTCCTCGATATAGGAGCGCATCCGGTAGTGCTGCGCCCAGGGCGCCTCGGTGGCATCGACATAGAAGCCCGCGCCCTTGCCGAAGTCATATTCGTCCGCAGCGTCGGGAACCTCGTCCCCGCGCGGCGAGGTGTCGGGGGCGACGAGGATCACACGGTGCGCGGCGCAGGCGGCGCGGTATTCGCCCTTCTCCATGACATTGGCATGGGTGCAGGTGAGGCCCGAGAGATACCACAGCACCGGCAGCCGCTCGCCCGGTGCGTGATCGGGTACGAAGACCGCGAAGGTCATGTCGGTCCCGGTCGCAGCTGAGGCGTGGCGGTAGACGCCTTGCGTGCCGCCGTGGCTGCGGGTTTCGGACAGGGTCTCCATGGTGGCAATCTCCGGTGAATCAGCGGCGGCTGGGTAGGGCCTGGTGAGCGCAAGGGCAATGCCACTACCCACTCGTCACCTCGCATGTTACGCGGCGCGGATGAGCAATCGCGAGGCAAAGCCGTCGGCCGCAGCGCCGTCGCCTATCGTTGAACTGGCACGCCGCGATCCCGCCGCCGCCGCCACGCAATTGCGCGCGATCACGGCCCGCAACCCGCAGGATACAGGCGCGCACCGCATGCTCGGCCGCGTGCTGCGCCAGCTAGGGCGGGACGAGGAGGCGGCGCGCGCGGAGATGGCCGCGATCCGCGCCGCCGCGCACGATCCCGAGCTGATCGCCATTGCACAGGCGATGATCGCCAATGATGTGCCCGAGGCCGAAGCCCGCCTGCGCCATCGCCTGTCGCGCCAGCCGACCGATGCAGCGGCGATCCGGATGATGGCCGAGCTTGCCGGCCGGCTGGGGCGATACCGGGATGCGGAAAACCTGCTGCGCCGTGCGATCGAACTCGCGCCCTCCTTCACCGCCGCGCGGGCCAATCTCGCCATCGTGCTCTACAAGCAGAACCGCTTCGGCGAGGCGGGCGAGGTGCTGGAGCAGGTGCTGGCGCAGGACCCGGCCAATGCCAGCAGCCGCAACCTCTTGGCCGCGACGCTCGGGCGGATCGGCGACTATGACGAGGCGCTGGCTCTCTACGCCGAGCTGACCGGGACCTTCCCCGACCATGCCAAGCTGTGGATGAGCTATGGCCACCTCCTCAAGACCGTGGGCCGGCTGGAGGACAGCATCGCCGCCTATCGCCGCGCGCTGGCGGTGGAGCCGCATCTAGGCGAGGTGTGGTGGAGCCTTGCGAACCTCAAAACAGTCGAGTTCTCCGATGCGGACATCGCTGCGATGGACGCCGCACTGGGGACAGAGGTGTCCACGGAGGACGCGTTTCACCTGCACTTCGCGCTGGGCAAGGCCTGGGGCGACCGCGGCGTCGCTGACCGGAGCTTCCACCACTACGCCGCCGGAAACGAGCTGCGCAGCCGCGAGCTGGCTTACGAGCCAGACACGACCACCCAGCAGGTCGACCGGATGATCGAAGTCCTCACCCCCGAGTTCCTCGCTCAGCGCGCGGGGCTCGGTGATCCGGCGCCCGATCCGATCTTCATCCTCGGCCTCCCGCGCGCAGGTTCGACGCTGCTCGAGCAGATCCTCGCCAGCCATTCGGCAATTGAGGGGACGATGGAACTGCCCGACATTCCGGCAATCGCGATGCGTGAGGCGAAGGCGGCCGGCGGGGACCCGCGCGATTGGCCGCGCGCGATGGCCGAAATGCCGCCCGAACGCTTGGCGGAGTTGGGCGCCGAATTCCTCGAGCGCACCCGGGTCCAGCGCAAGACCGGCAAGGCCTTCTACATCGACAAGCTGCCCAACAACTGGAGCTATGCCGGTTTCATCCACCTGATCCTGCCCAATGCCAA
>JAIYEK010000336.1 GCA_027487015.1 Erythrobacteraceae bacterium
GATGACTTCGCCTTCGCTCGGCTTTTCCTGGGCGCTATCGGGGATGATGATGCCGCCAGCGGTCTTCTGGTCGGCTTCGATGCGACGGACCACAACGCGGTCGTGCAGCGGACGAAATGCCATGATTATGACCTTTCCTGAAATGGACTAGGGGTTGCTTGGCACTCCCCCTCTGAGAGTGCCAACGAAGCGCAAATGGTTGCGGGGGGGACATGAGTCAAGGCGCGGTGAGCAGAAATTTTCGCGACGGCTGCGCCCGGCTCTGGTAAGTCCGAGTCGGGATCATGTTCACGGGGCGCTCCTGACGGGGCGGGGGGTAGAAGAATATGACCGATGCAGTGAAGCCGACCGATTGGGCGGCCGACGTCAAACGCTATGTGCCGGACGCCGATGACGGCGTGATCGCCAAGATCGTCACCTATTGCGGGATCGCGCTGCGCAGCCGCGATGCCTCGCTGGTGTCATTCACCGACGCGGAAGAAACCGGCCGGGTGCGCGAGAAATTCTGCAAGAAAAAGCTGGGGCTAGAGGAGCCCGATGAGGTGCTCGACGCCGCGATTGCCGCTGTCGGCAAGCGTATGAGCGACACCAATTTCCGCAACCGGGTGACGGTCTATTATCTGCTGGCGGAGCATTTCGGAAAGCTCGGCCTGTTCGGCGGAGCGGCAGCGGCAGCGAAAATCGCGACTTTGGCGTCGGCAGCGCCGACCGAAGCGAGCGCGCCGGCTGCGCCTGTGGCCGAAGTGCCAGCCGCGCCCGCCGAACCGGTCGCCCCGCAGCCCTTGGCCGCCGCTCCGGCAACGGGGGTTGGCGCGGCTGCTGGCGGTGCGGGCGGCGACGGCTTTCTCGGCTTTGCCGCTGTCGTTTTTGTCGGCGCGGCAACGCTCATGCTCGTCGCCATGATCGCCGGAAGCTACGTCGCCGGACGTTTCGACCGTGACCCGCCGCCGCCGCCTGCGCCTGCTGCTGCACCCGCCGCCCCGGCCGAGCCCGCCGCCCCGGTCATTCCCGAAGGCGCTGGCATCCTGTCCGAAGTGGTCGAGGGACGGCCCAAGGTCTCGGTCTATTTCGCGGTCGGCAAGAGCGAGGTCGCGCCTGAATTCACCGCGGCGGTCGCACCGGTGAAGGCGTGGCTCGAAGCCAACCCGTCCGACCGGGCGCAGTTGAGCGGGTTCACAGACCCCACCGGCAATGCCGCCGCCAATGCCGAACTCGCCAAGAACCGGGCGCAGGCGGTCGAGGCGGCGCTGACCGCGGAAGGCGTCGCCGCCGACCGCATCGATCTGGTCAAGCCGGAAGATTCCTCCGACGAAGCGAGTAACCTCGCCGGTGCCCGCAGGGTGGAAATCACCGTCACTCCCGGCTAGGCAGGGCGGGCATGCGGGGCGGCCAAGTGGCGGCCCCGCCCGTTCCTGCCCTCCAACGCGAGCGCCCGTGACCTCTCCAACGAGCCGACTGACCCCCCTGATCGCCAACCGTTCCGACGAGATCAACGTCGCGCACGAAGCGTGGTTGTGGTTCAAGATTAATCTCGCCTACCTGACCGGCGCGCTCGCGGTGCTGCTGGCGGGCGTGATCCTTGCCCGGCTCCTGTCGCGCTGGGCGGACCGCGCGCTGACCGGCAACAGCCGGATCGAGCCGACGGTCGCCAAATTCCTCAGCAACCTCATCCGCTATGCCCTGTGGGTGGTGGTGGCGGTGACGGTGCTGACCCAGTTCGGGGTCCAGACCACCAGCATCATCGCCGCATTGGGCGGCCTCGCGCTGGCGGTCGGCCTCGCGCTGCAGGGCACGCTCAGCAACGTCGCGGCGGGCGTCATGATCCTGATCCAGCGACCCTTCCGCGTGGGCGAATACATCACCGCCGGCACGGTTTCGGGCACGGCGCAATCGATCGGCCTGTTCACCACCGAGCTGCTCCAGCTGGACGGGCTCTATGTCATGGTTCCCAACAACGAGCTGTGGAACAAGGCGGTGGTCAACGCCTCGCGCATGCCGACGCGGCGGTTCGAGCTGGTGGTGCCGATCGCCTATGAGGACGATCTCACGCTGGCCAAGCAGGCAATGCTCGACCTTGCGCGGGCCGATGCGCGGGTGCTGGCCGAGCCTGCGCCGGTCGCCTTTGTCGCCGCGCTGGCGGACAATGCGGTGAAGGTGGGCTTCAGGGTGTGGTGCAATGCGGGCGATTACCTCGCGCTGTCCTGGGCACTGAACGAGGGCGTGAAGCTGAAGTTCGACGAATTGGGCCTCACCATCCCCATCGCCGCCCCCGCACCCGCACCCGCGCCTACGCGCTAGGCCGGAACGGGGGCGGGCGTGTAGTCCGTCAGCCCCAGCCGGTCACGCCGCGCCCAGCGCCACAGCAGCAGCGCGGCAGCGAAAAACAGGCCGGTGGCGAGGCCAATCCACACCCCCGTCCCTTCGAGCGGGGTATAGAAGCCGAGCCAGATCGCCATGCCGAAGCCCGGCACCCAGTAGCTGAAGATCGCGATCCACATCGGCACGCGGGTGTCCTGAAGCCCGCGCAGCGCGCCCGCGCCGACTGCCTGCACGCCGTCGGCCAGCTGGAAGATCGCCGCAAGCGTCAGGTATTGCACCGCAAAGCCGACCAGCGCGGCATTGGCGGGGGCGTAGGGGTCGACATAGACCTGCAGCAGCAGCGTCGGCACCAGCATCATCGCGAGCGCGGTCGAGCACATGAACCCCGTCCCGATGACGATCGCCACCCAGCCGGCGCGCCCTGCTGCCAAGCGGTCGCCCGCGCCGTGGTGGAAGCCGACGCGGATCGTCGAGGCCTGCGCGGTGCCGAAAGGGATCTGGAAGGCGAGCGCGGCGAGGTTCAGCGCGAGGGTGTGGGCGGCCAGTTCAGTCTCGCCGAACCGCCCCATCAGCAGCGCCGCCGCGCTGAACAGCCCCGCCTCGGCGAGCACGGTCAGCGCAATCGGCGTGCCGATCACGATGATCTCCTTGAGCCGCGTCCATTCGGGCCGCCACCAGCGCCCAAAGATGCGGTAGCGGCGAAGGGTCCGGTCGCGCCCGATCACGAACACATAGGCGACCAGCATCGCGAGCGCGGTAAGGACGCTCGACAGCGCCGATCCGGCAAGGCCCAGCGCGGGCAGGCCGAGATGCCCGAACACCAGCGCCCAGTTGCCGAGGATGTTAGTGCCGAGCGCCAGCAGAGTGATCGCGGTCGCATAGCCCGGCTTGCCCAGCGCGGCGACGAAGATGCGGAACACGCCCGCCATGATCATCGGGATCATCGCGAAGGCGATCACGAACAGGAAATCGCCCGCGATGGCGGCGATCGCGGGATCCTGGCCGCTCGCCAGCAGCAGCGGCTCGCCCGCAAAGGCGACGCCCATGCCGACGAGGCCGAAGATCACCGACACCCACATCCCCATGCGCACCGTGCGGCGGATGTCGCGCACCGAATGCAGCTTGCGCCCGCGTTCGGCCGCGACCAGCGGGGCGCAGGCGCCGATCAGCCCGGTCATCGCCCACAAGGTGAGGCCGAAGATCGCGATCCCGAGGCTCGATGCGGCCAGCGGCGTGTCGCCGAGCCGCGCGATGAAGATCACGTCGACCGCGTGGATCAGCATCTGGAGCAGGTTGGTCGCGGCAAGCGGCACCGCCAGCGCCAGCGTCGCGCGCAGTTCCTGCCCCCAGCCGGGCGTCTCGAGAGTGGTTGCCTGTGTCATGTCGGTCCATATGCCCGCGGTCAGGCGAGCCGGCCCGAATAGGCGCGGGTGCGATTCGGGGAAAGGCGAATCCGGCCGCCAACCCCCGATTGCGGCTTGGGGGCGGCGCTCTTTGCCGGAACAGGGCGCGAACATCGTCCGAAAACGGCGCAATTCCGGCGATTCTGCTTTCCCGAATCGGTTTGGCGTAAGATAAGATTGCCGCTTGGGGGCTAGTGTGACGCAACGCCGAAATTCTTCTGACAGCGCCGCAAACGGCAGCACCGCGACCGGCACGCGCCGCGCGTCGCGTCGGATGCTGACCCGTGTGCTGCCCGGCGGCGTGATGGTCGCCGCCGCGCTCACCGTGCCCGAATTCTCGGTCGGCGCGGGCGACCTGGGCCGCGGTCCGACGCCGCTCGATCCGCCCGAACCGGCCGCCAAGCCCGATCCCTCGATTGCGAAGCGTGCCGCGACAAGCACCGCGCCGACGCATCCCAAGCTTGCGGGCGTGCGCTATGCGCCGATCATCGATCTGGGCACCGACAAGGCCCGCGCGGCTGCCGTCACCGCTGAGGCGATGCCAGCCGGGAAGGCCGCACCTGCGCCCTCCGACTTTGACGCCGCCTTCGCCGATCTCGCCGCCACGCCTCCCGCACCGCTCGCCGCGCCTGCGGGGAGCGCGCCTGCGATCGCAGCCGAGCCTGCTTCCGCCCCCGTCGCCGCCCCCGCGCGCGCGGTGGCGGCCCCGCAGACTGTGCCTGCAGCGACGCCTGCCGGTCTCTCGGCGCAGCCCTCGGCGGTCGAACCGCCGTCGCGCCCTGCCGCAGCCGCCAGCGAAACGAGTGCCTTCGCCAGCCTTCTGCCCGAAGAGCAGGCCGCCCTGCGCGCGCCCGTTAGCGCTACGCCGCCGTCCGCACCGCTCGCTGCGAGCCAGCCGGCACCGCTTGCCGCTTCCATGGCAACCCCCGCCGTTGCCGCGCCTGCCGCGCGCCCTGCGGCGGCTCCCGTGGCGACACAACCTCCTGCGCGCGGGATGATCGAGCAGGTGACGCCCGCCCGCATCGCCGCTGCACGCCCTGCGGCTGCGCCGGTCGCTCCCGCCTCGGCACCGGCGAAGGCTCCGGCCCGGATCGTGGCTGTGTCGACCCCTGCGCCCGCCGCTGCAAAGCCCGCGCCGGTTCCTGCCGCCCCGGCCAAGTCGGCCCCAGCACCGGCCGCCGCCGCCGCGGCGGTACCACGGCAGGCCGCCGCGCTCACCGCACCCGCTTCGGCTGGAGCGCAGCGCATCGCCGACCTCGAATTCCGCGACCGCCTCCTCACCCGGGTCGACGGGCGGGCCAAGGGTCAGGTCGATTTCCAGCAGACCCCCACGGGCCTCAAGGTCAGGCTCGGCTCGGTTGCCGAATTGCTCGCCGACCGGATTGCTCCGGCCGATCTGGCGCGGATCCGCAACTCGTCATCGGGCAATGCCTGGCTCTCGCTCGCCGAGTTTCAGGCGCAGGGCATCCCGATCAGCTACGATCCGGTCTATGACGAGTTCAACATCGGCCGCGAAGACACCCGTCCCAAGGTCGCGCGCAAGGTTCACATGGACCAGATCAGCGCGCCTGAGCGCAGCGCCGGGGCGGCCGCGATGGACCAGATCCCCCGCCGTCGCTGACGCCGCCCGGCCTTAGCCGGCAGCGCAGGTTCCGCGCGTGATCTCGTAGGGCGCGCTGCCCTCTTCCTCGGCGATCAGCCTGACGCACCAGTCCGCGCCCGCCGATGTGCGCATGGTCGAGAGCACCGCCTGCGTCCCCGCAGCAAGCTGCGTCGACCCGTGGTGGCGCGAGGTCGAGGTGCCGGTCACCTCGAGCGAATAGCTCACGCCCCGGGCGCGCTCCGACAGGCCGGTCAGGCGCACTTCGAGCATGCCGCCCTGCGCCGCGACATCAAGGGTGAGGGCGCGGGGTGCTTCAGACATGGCGGGCGTCTCCGGGTGCGCGGGGGGAACGGCAGCTGCGGGGGCGACTGCGGCGAGCAGGGCAACAAGCTTTGCGATCATGGCGTCCCGCCTCCGAGCTGATTGATGAGCGCATTGACCAGCGCTTGGGTTTCCTCGCCGACTTGCGGCGTGCTCGTGCCATCCCCGTTGGGATCGCCGTCGGAGGGGGGCATTCCGGTGCCGAGCGCAATCGCTGCGATCGCCTGGTTGCTGGGATCGCCGACCGAGGCGCCGCCCCGGCCGAGCCGGTCGATCACCGCGGTGAGCGAGGGCAGCGTGTTGACTTCAAGGTCGCCGCGCAGCAGCTGGTCCTCGGCGCTGAGGCCTCCCTCGGCGCGCGCGGTGAACTCGCCCGAGCGGGTCTCGATGCGATTGCGGCACAGCGCCATGATCTCGGCGATGCGCGGCGGATCGTCACAGATGTCGCTGCCCTCGATCGCTTGGAGGAGCACCCGCCGCTCGGCCGGCGAAAGCTGGGCGAGGCGCGCGTCGAGATCGGCGCGGCTGAGCTGTGCCATCCCCGATCCGCTGTCCGAGAGCGCGGACAGCTGGCTCGCGGGCGCGATGCTCTCGGCCGGGGAGAGCCGCTCGGCGGGCTCGCCGACAAGGCTGGCGCGCGGGGTGGCGGGAAGGGCGGGCGCACCGCTTTCGTCAAGATAGGCGCGGCCCGGTCCGGTGGACGGCGCTTGCGCGGGAAGCTCGATCTGCAAGGCCCCGGTGCGGTCGAGGGCCGGCGCCGGCGCCTCCTGCGCGGCGAGCGCGGAGCCCGCCAGTGCCACCGCCGGCATGATCCCGGCAAGCCAGACAAGGGCGCGCGCCATGCCCTCGCCTAGCCGCCCGGTGTGGGCGGCGGGAGGAATTGCGCGCCGGTGTTGCTCTGGGTGACCTGAAGATTGGCCCCGCCGGTCTGGGTGATCCTGAGGTCAGCCAGCCCGTCACCACTCTGGGTCCATTCCAGCCGGTTGCCGCTATCGAGCTGGGTTGCGGTCATGGTGTTGCCGTCCCCGATCTGAGTGAGGCTCGCCTGATTGTCGCTGCCGTCCTGCACCAGCACCACGGTGTTGCCGGTCCCGCGCTGGAGGATCGCCGCGAGCGTTTGCGCATCGGCGCCGTTCTCGCGCTGCAGCACCGTGGCGGAATTGGCGTCGCCCTCTTGGGCGAGACCGAGCTGGGCGGTGCCGATGCCGTCCTGCTGCGCATCGACACGGTTGCCGTCGCCATCCTGCGCGATCCGGGCGACCTGCGGGGCCGGGCCCTTCTGGGCGAGGGTGGCGCGGTTGTCATTGCCGTCCTGCGCCACGCGCGCGAGGCTGTCGGCATTCTGCTGGGTGACGGTCGCTTCGTTGCCGTCGCCGATCTGGGTGACGAACACGCCGCGTTCGGGCCCACTTTGGGCGAGCGCCGGGGCGGCACCCAAAGCCAGCGCCGCCGCCGCGAGGACGCCGCCTGCGGGTTTGAAGCGGACCGGTTCGAGCAATGTCATCCTCGTCATCCGCCTCTGATAGCTGAAAGGAAGGCTCCGGGCGAGAGCCGGTCTCGCCCGGGTGCCGATTGTGAGACTTACTGGGCCTGCGTGACGGACTGGCCCTGCGTGACGGTGGCGGTGTTGCCCGTCCCGCTCTGGATGATCGACGAGTAGTTCGCGTCGCTGGTCTGGGTCACGGTGGCGGTGTTGCCGCTGCCGCTCTGGGCGATGATCGATTCGTTATCGAGCCCGCCCTGGTTTAGCGTCGCCTTGTGGCCCGACCCGGTCTGGGTGAGGGTCGAGAGGCCATCCGAACCGGTCTGGTTGATGTCGGCGGTGCTGTTCAAGCTGCCGGCGTCCTGGGTCACCGTCGAGCGGTTGAAGTTGCCGATCTGGTCGACGAACACAGTGTTCCCGGATCCGGCCTGCTCGACGCCCGAGGTATTGCCGAGGCCGTTCTGGACCACATCAATGCGGCTGTCAGAAGCCGACTGCGTGATGGACGACAGGTTGGTATCGAGCGCGGTGAGACCCAGCAGGTTGGTCTGGGTGACGCTGGCGTTGGACCCGTCTGCGCCGACATCCTGAGTGATGTCCGATTCGTTCTGCTGACCCGTCTGGCGGACGAACGCCCCGGCATTGGCGTTCTGCGTGATGAGCGAGAGGTTGGTCGGGTAGTAGGTCGGCGCCGAGACGTCAGCCGACTGGATCACGAGTGCCAACCCGTTAGCGGTCTGGTTGATCTGCGAATTGTTGTCGCCATAATCGCCGCCCTGGATGACATTCGCCGAGGCATCGCCGCTCTGATTTATCTGCGAGTTGTTGAACAGGCCTTCCTGGCGCACATCCGCAAATGCCCCGTTGCCGGTCTGCACCAGTCCCGAACGGTTGAGATCGCCCGTCTGGGTTACCGACGCCTCGACACCGTTGCCGCTTTGGACGATGCTCGAGAAGTTGCTGCGGATGACGTCGCCGAGCGGGTTGTCGAGGCCATCCTTGCCGCGGGTGCGGGTGCCGTTGCCGGATTCGATCGCGGTCTGCCTGACAGTCGCGCTCGAGCCTTCACCCGACTGAGTGATGGTCGAATCGTTCTCGTTCCCGTTCTGCGTCACGCTGGCAAAGCCCATCGTGCCGCTCTGGATGGTCGACGAGGTGTTGAAGTCGCCTAGCTGGGTGGTGCTGGCTTCGTTGGATTCGATCGCCGCATCGGCATAGCCGGTTTGGTTGATCGAGGCATCGTTGCCTTCACCGTTCTGGGTGATGGTGGCATCGGCGCCGATCGCGAACTGCGGCGGATTGGCGGCGAAACCGGCCGAGGTCTGGCTGATCGACGCGGTGTTGACCGCCCCGCCGGCATTGGTCTGGTTGACCGTGGCGATGGCCGCCCCGTTCTGGAAGTTCTGGACGACGTTCGAGACGTTGTCCTGACCGTTCTGGTTGATGAAGGCATCATTGTCGGTCGAAGTCTGCGCGCTGTAGGTCGAGGTGTTGTCCCCGCCGGTCTGCTGCACGCTCACCTGGCCGCTGACGGCATTGGGACCCTGGTTCACCAGCGAGAAGTTCTGGCCCGCGCCCGCGGCGTTCTGGGTCTGGTTCACGCTGACGGTGCTGCCGGTCCCGGTGCTGCCGAAGCCGTTGACGTTGGCCTGGATGACGGTCGAGACGTTGGCCTCGCCATTGGCCGCGCTGCTGGCGCCGGTGTCGGTCTGCACCACATCAACCCGGCTTTCGGGCGCGCGGTCATCGGCCAGCGTGGTGACGTTCGAGGTCGAGCCGGTGATGCCCGACTGGTCGACCGTCACGGTCCCGCCGGCGGTCTGGGTGATGTTCGAATCGTTGTTGGTGCCGGCCTGCTTCACGGTCGCGACCGCGCTCTCGCCGGTCTGGTCGATTTCCGAAGTGTTGGTGCCGTTCTGCGTGACGGTGGCCGCGTTTGCGGTGCCGCTCTGGTTGATGTCTGACTGGCTCTGCGCAAGGGCAGGAGCCGCGATGGAAAGCGCCATCATCGAGACGCCGGTAAGGATTGCCTTCTTCATCTCAAATTCCTTCATGCAATAGGTTTCTTGCGAAAGATCAATGTTGTGCTGTCCGGGGCGGCGGCTTTGGCCGCACCCGGAGGGTTGAAGGTCACATGCCCTGCGTCACGGTTACCGTTCCGCCGGTGCCAGTCTGGGTGATGTTCGACAGATTGTTGTCGCTCGACTGGGTGACCGTCGCGGCGTTGAGCGAACCATTCTGGAGAATGGTCGATTCGTTATCGCTGCCCGACTGGGTCACCTTGACGGTGCTTTCGAGCCCGTCGACGGTGCCGGTCTGGGTGATCATGCTGGTGTTGCGGGCACCCGACTGGTCCACCAGTGCGGCGCTGTCGAAGCCGCTCTGCGTGATTTCCGATCCGTTGCTTGCGCCGCTTTGCGTGACATCGGCCGTGTTGGCCGAGGCCGGCCCGCCCGCACCCGTCTGGGTGATGAGCGAAGTCGATCCGTCCGAACCCACCAGCTGGTCGACGAAGGCCAGATCGCCGCGGCCGCGCTGGTCGATGGTCGAAGTCGCACCGCCGCTGCGCGCCGCCTGGAGCACGTCAGCCGAGTTGTCGACACCGGTCTGAGTGATGTCCGAGCTGTTGGTATTGCCCGACTGGAGCAGCACCAGACGGTTCCCCGATCCGCCCTGCGAGGCGGCCGAGGTGTTGCCGTTGCCGGTTTGGTCGATGTCGGCAAAGGCGCCGCGGTTGAGCTGCGTCAGGTTCGAGGTGTTGTCGTTACCGGTCTGGTTGACGTCTGCCGTCAGCCCGGTGTCCGGATCGAGCGCCGAGCCCGCCCCTTCGTCACGCTGGGTGATGTTCGAAAGGTTGCCCGCACCTCGCTGGTTGAGCCGGGCGAGGAAGGCGTTGCTGTCGGCGTTATCGAAGGTCTGCGAAATGTTCGAGATGCTCTGACCGTTCTGCGTCACGAACACGTCCTGGTTGGCCGCGCCAACACCGTTGGCCCGTTGGTCGACGGTCGAGGTCGCACCGTTGCTCTGCCGCACCGAGGCATACAGATCGCCCGAACCTACACCGGTCGCGGTCTGGTTGATCGACGAGTCCGAACCGCTCTGCTGATTGACGATGGCAGTCAGCAACGAAGACTGGCGCCCGCTGGCGAGCTGGTTCACGTTCGATTGCGAATTGTCCTGCATGACCGTGGCGTACAGCCCGCCCGCATCGGAGGCAGTGATGGTCTGGACCACGTTTGAATTCGCCAGACCGGTCTGCGTTACGAGCGCGCGCACCGAATAGGCCTGACTCGATCCCACCACATCCTGATCGACGTTCGAGATATTGCTGTCACCTCTTTGGGTAACGTTGGCCACCTGGTTGAAGTTGTGCATCGCCGCGTTCTGGTTGACGACCGATTCATTGTTGTTGCCGAGCTGGTTAACGGTCGATTCCGGATCCTGGGGCAGGTTGAGCGAGTTGCGGGTCGAGGCATCAGCCTGCGTGATCGTCGACTTGTTGCCGGTCCCGTTCTGGGTGACGAAAGCCCCTGCCCCCAGCGCGGTCTGGTCGATGTCCGAGACGTTGCCGCTGCCGGTCTGGCTTGCAGTCACACGGTTGTTGTCACCGGTCTGGTCGACGTCGGAAGTGTTGTTGCCGGACTGGTCGACCGTTGCGCCGTTTCCGGTGCCGATCTGTTCGAGCGTGGACACGCTCTGCCCCAATGCCGGCAGTGCCGCGGCAAGGGTCAGAAGCGAAACGCCTGCGATAATGATGTTTTTCATGTTTTATCTTCCTAAAATTCGGCCGAGCCCCCGAGGCGGCGCGGGGCCATGCCCCGCGCGCGGTCAGGGCTGATCCTGGAACACGGCTGCGGTGTGGCCATTGCCGGCCTGGGTGATGCCGGACACATCGCCGATCCCGCCCTGGGTGACGCCGGCGATGTTGTTGTTGCCGGTCTGGGTGATGATGCTGTCGTTGAGCAGACCGTCCTGATCGACGGTGGCAAGGTTGCCGTCGCCGTTCTGGGTCAGGGTCGATTTGCCCTCGGTGCCGGTCTGCGTGACCCGGGCGGTGTTGTCCTCGCTCGAGGCCGCGTTGACGAGCGTGAGGCTGCCCGAGGTGCCCTGGTTGATGACCGAGCTGTTGCGGTCGCCTTCCTGACGCAGGGTGGCGAGGTTGCCGTCGCCCACCTGCGTGATCCCGACCAGGCCCCCGGTGGTGCCGGAGACGTTGTCCTCGCCGATCTGGGTGATGCTGGCGATCTGGTCGCGGCCATACTGGTTGAGGCGCTGGTTGTTGCCCTCGCCGCTCTGGGTCACGGTCGCGCTCTGGTTTTCGTTGACGATCGCGACCGGCCCGAACAGACCCGGGCGGTTGGCGGCGTTCTGATCGATTTCCGAACGGTTGCCGGTGCCGTTCTGGGTCACGGTCGCATCCGAGAGGTTGGCCAGGCCGACCACATCGGAGAAGTTGTTCGCGCCGGTCTGACCCACGGTCACATCGGCCGCACCGGCCAGCTGGCGCACAGTCGAATCATTCTGCTCCCCGTCCTGGGTCACGTCGACATTGGTGAACCCGTTGAGGACGCCGCCCGCCTGGAAGACGGTGCTGGTGTTGGTCGTGCCGGTCTGGCGGACATCGACCGTCGAGGTGAATCCGGTGCCGGTCACCAGCGAGGTGTTGGTGGTGCCATCCTGCAGGATGTCGACCTGCGAGCCTTCGCCGTTCTGCGTGACGGTCGAGGCGTTGCCCCGACCCAGCTGCCGCACGTCGAGATCGGACGCCGCGCCGCTCTCGGTCGCGGAGGAGGTGTTGTTCGCACCGGTCTGGGTAATGCGCGCGACGGCGCCCAAGCCCGACTGGGTGAAGCTCGAATTGTTCTCGCTACCGGTCTGGGTGATGGTGTTCTGCGAACCCTGGCCGGTCTGGCCGACGGTCGAGGTATTGCCCGTCGGCGCGCCAGTCAGGTTGGTCTGCGTCACGCTGGTCCGCGAGCCGGCGCCGCTCTGGGTCACGGTGGAGAAGTTGCTGTCGCCGTTCTGGCCGACGCTGACCGCCGCAAGATTGGCGGACTGGGTGACGCTCGAGGTGTTGCTGTCGCCGTTCTGGTCGACATCGGTGCGCGCAAACGAGCCCGCCTGGGTCACGGTCGAACGGTTGCCTTCGCCGCTCTGGACGATGTCGGTGACCGAGCTGATGCCGGTCTGGCCGATGATCGAGCCGTTGCCGGTGCCGGTCTGACTGACGAAGGCATCCGCCGACAACCCGCCCTGCGTCACGCGGGAATCATTGCCGGTGCCGCTCTGCGTCACCTGCGTGAACGATGCGTTGCCGGTCTCGATGATGTTGGAGATGTTGCCCTGCCCGGTCTGGCCGACGATGGCATTGGCGTTGTCGCCGCTCTGGGTGATGAAGCTGTCGTTGCCGTCCACGCCGCCATCGGTGTTGGTCTGGTTGACCAGGATGCTGGCATTGTCGCCGGTCTGGCCGATGTTCGAGAAGTTGGCGTTGCCGTTCTGGTTGACGGTAGCCTCGGAGCCGATCGCATTCTGGATGATGCGCGAGATGTTGTCGGTGCCGGTCTGGGCCACATCGACATCGCTGCCATCGCCGTCCTGCTGGACGGTGCTGTCATTGCCTTCGCCCGTCTGGTCGATGTCGGCGGTGCTGTCGCTGGCGGCCGACGACTGGGTGACAGTCGAGGTGTTGGTGCCACCTGCGGCGCTGTTCTGGTCGACGGTGATTGCGTTGTCGGCGCCGTCCTGGGTGATGGTGGACGAATTGGTGCCGGTGCCCTTCTGGGTCACCGTGGCCTCGCCGCCGCTGCCGCCTTGGGTCACGGTGGAGGTGTTGGGCACGCCCTGCGCGATCGCGGCGCTCGCGAGCGACAAGGCGATCAGCGACACGCTGCCTGTAATGGCTTTCTTCATTGTTCGGATCCTTCTGTTTCGGAAATCGGAGATGACAGGTTCCATCTCCGCAAGCGGGTGAGCGCTGCGGTTGCGGGAAAACGGGGCTGGAGGTGACTGGGCACGCGGCGCGAGAGGATCGCCGAACCGCTCGCCGCTGCGCGCAGACCGGAGTCCTGCGTGGCGGTGTTGCTGAAATCGGTCCTGGGCCGCTCGGTATTCATATATTGCATCCGCCTAGGCGATAGGCGATACCAAGCATCGGCCACGGCGCGTATAGACGCCGGGCCAATCAGGTGAACGCATACCTTACCTCGCGCGCATTGGAGTTGCCGCTCCTTTGCGTGCTTTGCTTTCCAGCCCCTTGGTGTTGCCGCACCGCCGGACCGGTTACCCCCCTTGAACCCTCACGATCACAAGGGAATTCTTTGCAGCGTCACGATCCGTCACGCTGTTTCTCGTCCAAAGGCTCGCCATCGACCACCGTCAGCGCCGTGAGCGAGCCTGCCCGCTTGAGCGCCTTCTGGATGTCGCTGGCATCATATCGTCCGTCGCGCTCGGCGCGGTAGGCGGCGAGCAGCGGCGCGGCGGCCGTCATGTCCTCGAACCGCCACAGATCAAGCTCCACGCCCTCGAGCACGAGGCCATAGACCGCCTTCTCGATCGCCTGCTGGAGCGCGACCTGATCGGGCTCGTTCGACGTGAACCCGGCCTCGGCTTCGAGCAGCTCGCGGAAGGCGACGAACTTGAACGCGTTGGCGCCGATCGCCTGGCTGGCGATGGTCTTGGAGGTGGTGACATTGGCGAGCACCTCGCCGGTGCGCACCGAAACCGCGCGCAGATAGACCGTCACCGTGTCCTGCCGGTATTCGGTCCGCGCGCCGATGCCGAGGAAGGCCGCGCCCGCTCCGCCGGTGACGGTGTTGGTGTCATAGCCGACGATCCCGCCTTCAAGCAGCACGCCGGCAAAAAGCAGCGCGGGGAGCGCATTGGGATCGACTTCCTGTTCGCCGAGATAGCGCTTGCGCATCTCGCCGATGATCTGGCGTTCCTTCAGAAGGTTATCGAGCCGCTCGCGTTCGACCACTGTGAACCACTGGCGGTTGCCCGCGTCCTGCAACGCGCGCACCAGCATCGAGCTCGCGCCCTGCGTCACCGCGCGCGACAGCGTCTGGCCGGTTTCGGTCGGCTTGAACTGGCCGGTCTGGTCGGTGAAGCCATAGACCGCAATCGCCACCGGGCGCTGGGGCACGGGGAGCTGGTTGAGCAGGCTCTGCGTCTGGGTCTTCTTCGGGAAGTAGGCGAGGCTGGTGGTCGTCGCCAGCGAGTTACGCCCGTCCTGCGGCGCGCTCATGCACCCGGCGAGCGGGGCTGCGGCGAGCGCGAGCAGGGAAAGGCGGAAGGCGTTGCGCATGGGCTCAGTCGACTTCGATGAACAGCGGGACCACGATGCGGGTTTCCTCGCCGGTGGCGTCATCGCGGATGATGATGGTCACTTCCTCGAGCGTGCGGAAGAAGTTGATGGTCTGGCCGCCGAAGCTGATCGTGCCGGATTCCTGCGGGTTCTCGCCGAAGATCGCATCGACAATCTGCGAGGACAGCGCGGAGAGCAGCCGCGATTGCAGCTGGCGGGCGAAGATGTCGGCTTGCGAATTGCTGCTGGCCGCGCGGGGATCGCGGAAATCGTTGTTGGCGTTGGCCACGCCCAGAACATGCTGCGAATTGAAGGGATTGCCGCCGAAGGTCGGGCTGACCGGCTCGTAGGTCATGTCTTGCGCTGCAAGCGGTGCGCTGCCCGCAAGCGCGCACGACAACAGGCCTAGCCTTAGGTAATGCATAATCCCCCCACAAATCAGCTGAGCCGAGATCATCCGGCGCTCTTGCACTTGGCGCCTCAACAGCCTGCGACTCGCAGCTGAGCCCCGACTCTACGGGTTATCAACAGGGTGTAAAGTTTGTTAACCTTTTCTAACTTTACACGACCGGCTCCCCGACCGCTGTTTCAGGAGCATCGTCAAGGTGCTTTGCCGATGGCGCGGCCGCCGCGTTCCGGCGTCGCAGCAGCGGACGAAAAAAGGGCGGCGCCATCGCTGGCACCGCCCTCTTTTGCAATCGGTCCGAAGACCGCTGGCTGACGAGCTTACTTGAGCTCGACGGTGCCGCCGGCTTCTTCGATCTTCTTCTTGATCTCTTCGGCTTCGGCCTTGTTGATGCCTTCCTTGACGGCCTTCGGCGCGCTTTCGACGAGCGCCTTGGCTTCGGTGAGGCCCAGACCGGTGATGGCGCGGACTTCCTTGATGACCTGGATCTTCTTCCCGCCGTCGCCGGTCAGGATGACGTCGAATTCGGTCTGCTCTTCAACGGCTTCGGCAGCAACGGCCGGGCC
>JAIYEK010000075.1 GCA_027487015.1 Erythrobacteraceae bacterium
AATGCCCCCGCGCTCGCGGGCGCGCTGACCATTCCCGGTGCCGTCGGCGCGCTGCTGATCGTCGGCCTCGCGGTGACGGTGACCCCCGCCCCCCCGCGGCCCAACCCCACGGCGACCGCGATCGCCGAAATCTTGCTGCCCCCGCCCCCGCCGCCGACCCCAACGCCGGAGACCAATCACAGCGACGCCAAGACGACCGCCACCACCACGACCACCCCGACGCCGCCGACTCAATTCCCTGTCGAGCTGGGAGAGGGCGATCCAGTGACCACCCTCACCGACCCGGGCACTTCGGTCACCACCGGGCCGATCGAATTCGGGATCCCCGGGCCGACGCCCAGCGCCGCTTCGCTCTACGATCCGGTCGGTGCCAAGGCCAAGGGCAACCCCGGCAAGTGGGTAACCAATGACGACTACCGCTCGCGCTGGATCATGGAGGAGCTTTCGGGCACCGCGCGCTTCACCCTCCAGATCGACGCGCGCGGGAAGGTGACGGGGTGCAGCATCACCCGCTCGACCGGCCACCCCGCGCTCGATGCGGCGACCTGCGACCTCGTGACCAAGCGCGCCCGCTTCGACGCGGCGCGTGACAGCACCGGCAAGCCGGTCGCAGGGACCTACTCGAACTCGGTCACCTGGCGCATTCCGGAATAAGCCTCTGCCGCCGGGGGAGGCTTCCCCCTAGTTTCCTCCGGCGGCCTCTTTGACCTGCTCGCTCGGCGCCTTGCCGCCGGGCGATGGCAGCGTCCAGATCAGCACGTTGACCACCGCGATCACCGCGAGCAGCACCATCAGCGCGGGGTTCTTCGCCTCGCCCGTGCGGCGCCACAGCACGAAGGCCCCCGCGACCAGCGCGAAGGCGGCCAGCATCACGATGGCGAGCACGATGTCGGTCATGATGGTTCGCTCACGCTCCTCTTTGTCGGCCCCTTGCGACATTACCGTCATACGCGTGTCACAGCGCGGGAACATCGTCGGCCTATTCGCGGTACCGGACCATTGCCGGACAGCGGCACGAGGGAGGCTATGATGGGTATTTTCACGTCGATCAAGAACGCGATCTGGGGCGAGAAGAAGGAAGCGGCTGCGCCCGCTCCGGCACCTGCCGCCGCGGCAGCGCCCGCTGCAGCCCCCGCTGCCCCGGCCGAGCCCGAGCCGCTCACCGAAGCGCAGATGGAAGCCCACATCGGCGCCCTGCCCGATGCCGACAAGTTCAACTGGCGGACCTCGATCGTCGATCTGATGAAGCTGGTTGGCCTCGATCCCTCCTTCGAGAACCGCAAGGAACTCGCAGGCGAGCTCGGCATGGAAGGCTATGAAGGCACCGCCGAGCAGAACATCGCGCTCCACCATGCGGTGATGAACCTGCTCGCGCTTGAGGGCGGCAAGGTCGGCGGGATGCTCGCCGACTGACACGCCGCCCTCTCTCATTGACTTGGGCGAAGCGCGCCGCCTAACCTTGCGCCCATGAGAGAGAGCACCGCCACGATCACCCGCCGCCAGACCCTTGCGGGTCTGGCCGGCACCTCCGCCCTTGCCCTGCTGCCGGCTTGCGCCGCCAAGCCCGCGCCCGCCAGCGCGAGTGCCTCGCTCGCCGGCCTTGCGCCCGACGCGGCGCTCGACCGGGTCGCCTACCGGATGCTCGCCCACGAGCCGAGCCGCGCGACCGGACTGGGCGTCGACACCGGCGAATATGCCGGGTGGCGATCGACCTTCGGCACCGGCGGCGCGGCGGGACGCGAGGCCTATGCGACAACGCTCAAGGAACTCGTCGCCGAGGTGAAGGCCTACCCCAAGGAGGGCCTCACCAGCGACCAGCAGATCGGCTTCGAGGTGGTCGAGACCGCGTTCACCAGCGCGCTCGAAGGCATGGCCAAGCCCTATGGCGACGTCGCGGTCGGCAGCTGGCGCAACGCGCCTTACGTCGTCATCCAGAACGTCGGCGGCTATATTGATCTGCCGCGCTTCTTCGGCTCGGGCCAGCCCTTGAAGACGCCTGAGGACATCGGCCCCTATATGGACCGCCTCGCCGAAGTGCCCGCGCTGCTCGACGGCGAGCTCGAGCGCATCAGGGACGCGCGCGGCCAAGGCGTGGTGCCGCCCCGCTTCCTGCTCGAGAAGGCCATGCGGCAGATGGAAGCAAGTCTTCCGGCGGCGCGTGAAAGCTATGCCGGGCCGCTCAGGGCATCGGGGATCGCAGGCAGCGAGAAAGCCGCAGCGCATGCCGAACGCATCGTGCAAACCGGCATCGCCCCCGCGCTCGAGCGCCAGTTGGCCGAGCTGATGACCCAGAGCGGCGCCGCCAAGGACGCGGCCGGCATGTGGGCGCAGCCCGACGGCGAGGCCTATTACGACTGGGCGATCCGCGCCTCGACCACCACCCGCCTCACCCCCGACGAGATCCACCAGCAGGGCCTCGACGAATTGAAGGCACTCCACGCGCGCATGGACCCGATCCTGCGCGAGATCGGCTACACCCAAGGCTCTGTCGGCGAACGGATGCGCGCCTTGAGCGCCGACCCGCGCTACCAATTTGCCGAAGGCGATGCGGGCCGCGCGGAAATCCTCGCCTTCATCAACGAGCGTGTCGGCTGGATCAAATCGCAGATGCCGCGCGCCTTCAACAAGCTGGTCGATCCGCCTTTCGAGGTCCGCCGCCTGCCGCTCGCCGAAGAGCCGGGCGCGCCGGGGGCTTACGGCGGCGCAGGCAGCAAGGATGGTACCATCCCGGCGCGGATGTGGATCAACCTGCGCACCACCGACCTCCACCGCAAATATGATCTGGCCGACCTCGCCTTCCACGAAAGCATCCCCGGTCACGTGTGGGAAGGCGAGTTTTCGAACCGGCTGCCGCTGATCCGCTCGATCCTCGCCTTCAACGCTTTCTCGGAAGGCTGGGCGCTCTATGCCGAACAACTCGCCGACGAATTGGGCGCCTATGACGAATTCAAGGTCGGGCGCTTGGGCTACCTACAAAGCCTCGCCTTCCGCGCTTGCCGTCTCGTGGTCGACACCGGCATGCACCACAAGCGCTGGACCCGCGAACAGGGGCGGCAGTTCTTCGTCGAGGAAAACGGCTCCAAGGCCGAGGAAGTCGCCTCGGAGGTCGATCGCTATTGCTCCTGGCCGGGGCAGGCCTGCGGCTACAAGATCGGCCACAGCGAGATCGTCAAGAACCGCGCCCGCGCACAAGGCGAGCTTGAGTCGAAATACGACCTCAAGGGCTTCAACACCGCCGTGGTGCTGGGCGGCAACGCGCCCCTGAGCGTGATGGCGAACACGGTCAGCCGCTACATCGCGGGGGCGAAGGGGTAACGAGCGCACACCGCGCTCCCTCTGCCGCATTGCGTTGTTGGCAAGGCGATGCGGGGCGCAGTGTCGCAGGCAAGCAGGCCAATGCCCTCCTGTGCAAGGAGGTAGCCCCGTGGACCAGCACTTGAAAGCCAAGATCCTGTCGATCCTTGATGCGAACCGGACGATGACAATCGCCACGCTGCGCCCCGACGGGTGGCCGCAGGCGACCAAGGTTGGCTTCGCCAGCGAAGACCTCGTCATCCACTTCCTGTGCGCCCCCGAAAGCCAGAAGGCTGCCAACCTTGCCCACGATAACCGCGTGTCGCTGACCATCGACGACAATTGCGAGCAGGTCATGCAGCTCACCGGGCTCTCGATGGCGGCGCACGCCGAGCATGTCGAGGACCCCGCCGAAGCAGCCAAGCTGATGGCGGCGCTGATGGCGAAGTATCCGCCGCAGGATTCGCTGCCGGAGCCGATGCCGCCGCCGGATTCGGCCTATATCATCCGCGTGGTGCCGAAGGTGATCTCGCTGCTCGATTACACCAAGGGCTTCGGGCACACCGATCTCGTCACTTGCTGAGCTTTTCGGCGTCGCACTGCGGCCGGGGTAGCTCGCACCCCACCCTCCCGACAAAAGCAGCAATCCCGGCTCAGCGGCCTGCGTTGCAAACCGCTAACCTGTCCCCATGTTGCAGCAGGCGCATGACAGGAGGGCGGCATGGAAACATTAGGACAAGACCTTGAGACCATGCGCCGGGTGCCGCTTGCGCCCGAGCATGTCGACGCGATCTGTGCCATCGGCGGCGAGAAGTTCTACCCCGCGGGCGCCATCGTCATGGACATCGGCGAGCCGATGGACCGCTTCGTCTACGTCGTGGAGGGCGAGATCGAAGTGGTCGATCCCTACACCAATGGCCGGATGCTGCCCAATGCGCTCGGCCCGACGCAGTTCATGGGCGAGATCGGGTTCCTCAACAACGCCACCAACATCATGCGGATGCGGGCGGCGGTCGATACCCGCGTGATTGAGGCTCCGCGCGAAGGCATGCTGGAATTGATGAGCCGGGTGCCCGAGCTCTCCGATCACCTCATCACCGTCTTTGCCGCACGGCGCCGCAAGCAGTTCGAGGCCAGCAACGACACCATCAAGGTCATCGGCGCGGATCGCGATCCCAAGGTGCAAGCGGTCGAGCGGTTTCTTTCGCGCAACCGCATCCCCTTCAAGTCCTATGATCTCGACGGGGCTGATCCGGAGACGGTGCAGCTCTGCACGCTGATCAAGCACGAGCCCTCGGTGATTGTCGGGGCCGATACCAGGCTTGAGGACCCGACCCCGCGCAAGATCGCGCAATATCTGGGCATGGACCTCGATATCTGTTCGCGGCGGACTTACGACCTCGTGATCGTCGGCGGCGGGCCTGCGGGGGTGGCGGCGGCGGTCTATGCGGGCTCGGAAGGGATCGAAGCGCTGGTGGTCGAGGATACCGCCGTGGGCGGGCAGGCGGGCACGTCGAGCCGGATCGAGAACTACATGGGCTTTCCCACCGGCATCAGCGGCACCGATCTGACCTGGCGCGGTCAGGTGCAGGCGATGAAGTTCGGCACCCGCTTCGTGATGCCGCGCCGCGTGGAGGCGATGTCCCTGCGCGAGGACGGGGCCTACTGCCTGACGCTCGATGACGCCGACGAGCTCTGCGCGCGCTCCGTGCTGGTGGCGACCGGGGTGCAATACCGCCGCCTGCCGCTCGATCATCTGGAGGAGCTGGAGGGCGCAGGCATCTTCTATTCGGCCACCGAGATGGAAGCGCGCTTCTGTTCGAAGACCGAGGCGGTGGTGATCGGCGGCGGCAACTCCGCCGGGCAGGCGGCGATGTACCTGTCGCGCGCGGCGAGCCACGTGCATCTGGTGGTGCGATCGGGCAGCCTTGCAGCCTCGATGTCGAGCTACCTCTCGCAGCGTCTGGAGGCCGATCCGCGGGTCACGATCCACTACCATTCCGAAGTCACCGCGCTTCACGGCGAGAGCTGGCTGGAAGCCCTCACGCTCAAGACCAAAGAAACCGAACGCCGGATCGACACCCGCGCGCTGTTCATCATGATCGGCGCAGCGCCCAACACCGAGTGGCTTTCGGGCCTTGCCGAGACCGACGCCAAGGGCTTCGTCCTCACCGGCGCGAAGGCGGGACAGGCGGATGACTACGCCACCACCGCGCCCGGCATCTTCGCGGTGGGCGATGTACGCGCAGGCTCGGTCAAGCGCGTGGCGAGCGCGGTCGGCGAAGGCTCGGTGGTGGTCAGCCGGATCTGGCAATATCTCGAGGACACGCGGCCGCAATCCGGCTGATTTTTCGCATCGCCTCGCACCAAGCCTCTGGCATCGCGGCAAAATGCCGATATGCTGGAGGCCGATCGCGCAGCCTTCGCAGGGCTGGCGACCAGGGGATGCCTGCCATGATTTCCGCGCTGTTCCGCCTCGCCGCCGCTGTCCTCGCGCTTGCCGCTGCCGCCACGCCCGCTGCGGCCGAGTGGTACGAAGCCTCGTCCGAGCACTTCGTCATCTATGCCGACGACAAGGCCGCCGACATCAAGACCTTTGGCGAAAACCTCGAGCGCTATCACAGCGCGATGGTGTTCGTGACCGGGCGCAAGGCGGATACGCCCAGCCCGTCCAACCGCGTGGTCATCTATGTCGTGGGCGGCGAGAAGGCGATGCGTTCGCTTTCGGGCGAAAAGAAGATCGCAGGCTTCTACATCCCGCGCGCCGGGGCCAGCCGCGCTTTCGTTCAGGACATCCGCAACCAGCAGAACGGCTATCCCGATTTCTCGACCATCATTCTGCTCCACGAATATGCCCACCACTTCCTCCTGTCCTCATCGCGCTTTGCCAAGCCGCGCTGGCTTGACGAGGGGGCGGCCGAGTTCTTCGCGGCGGCAACCTTCGAGAACGATGGCAGCATGTGGGTCGGCCGCCCGGCCGAGCACCGCGGGGGCGAGCTTGCCTTTGCCGACCCGGTGCATGTGCGCGAATTATTCGATCCGGCGCTCTACGAGGAGAAGAAGGTCAAGGGCTACGACGCCTTCTACGGCAAGAGCTGGCTGCTTTATCACTACCTGTTCTTCTCCGAGGCGCGTCGGAGCCAGCTCAACACCTATCTGGTGAACCTTGCCAATGGCATGGATCAGAAGGCGGCCGGCGAGGCGGCTTTCGGCGATTTCGACAAGCTGGAAAGGGAGCTGAAGGTCTATCTGCGCCAGACACGCATGTCCGCGCTTAAGCTTCCGCCGGACAAGCTTTCGACCGGCACCATCACCTTGCGCAAGCTGACTGTGGGCGAGGCGGCGATGATGCCGCTCCAGATCCGCTCGCAGCGCGGGGTGGGCTGGGAGGAGGCCGCGGTGCTGCTGACCGAGGTGCGGGCGGTGGCGGCCAAATACCCCGAGGACCCGGGCGTCCTCACCGCGCTGGCCGAGGCGGAGTTCGATGCGGGCAACGATGCTGAGGCGATCGCGGCGGCCGATGCCGCCATCGCCCGCGATCCCTCACGTGCCAATGCCTATGTCCAGAAAGGCTTTGCGCTGTTCCGCCGCGCGAGCGAGGCCGAGGGTGATGCGCGCAAACCCGCCTACAGTGCCGCGATCAAGCCCTTCGTCGCGCTCAATGCGCTCGAGAATGATCACCCCCTGCCGCTGATCTATTTCTACCGCGCGCAGCAGGAACGCGGGCTCGCGCCCAACGAAAACGCGCGTGCGGCGCTGGAGCGCGCGGCGATCCTTGCGCCGTTCGATCACGGGTTGCAGATTCAGGCCGGGATGATGCTGCTCAGAGAAGGCAAGATCGCCTTTGCCCGCAGCATTCTGGCGCCGGTGGCGGCCAATCCCCACGGCGGGAGGGCAGCGGTGCGCGCCAAGCAGTTGATCGCGGCGATGGCCGATGCGCCCGAGGGCGTCTCGCTCGAGCTCGGCACCCTGCCCGATATGGTCGAGGTGCCCGACATGGAAGCGGGCGCAGACGCGGATTGAGGCGCACGCCGAAGCGCGCGCCTCACTTCCGGGCAATCAGTTCTTGCCGCCGCCCAGCAGGCCCGAGGCCATGCCCATGATGTCGTCGAGCGGGTTGCCGTCCTTGTCCATGTCGAGCATCGAGGCGAAGTGGGTGAGCGAGCCTTCGCCGCCGATGGCAGCGACGACCTGGCTCAGGATTTCAGGCGAAAGGCCGGTCTTCTCGGCCGCCAGCGTGACGGTATCGCCGTCCATCTGGTGAGTCTTGCCGAGCGCGCCAATCGCCATTTCGACCATCGAAGGCTCGATGCCGATCTGCTTGGCCAGATTCACCACATCATCCGGCGCGCCGCCGATGTTCTTCAGAATGCTGTCGAGAATGCTCATGAGGTCCCTCCTTAGGATCGAGTCGCGCGACACTGTGCCCCAGCCCTGTGGCGAAACAAAGTAAAAGGCCCCGCTCCGGTCTTGCGCCGGGCGGGGCCCCCCTCTCCAACTCGTGAACGGCTCAGGCGGCGACGGTGGCCGGCGCCGGAGCGGCCTGGCGCACGCC
>JAIYEK010000347.1 GCA_027487015.1 Erythrobacteraceae bacterium
GCCGCGCCCTTCTGGACGAGGCGCGAGAGCAGGGTCTTGACCGTGGCAAGGCTCCAGCCGCGTTGCCCGCAGACATCCTCGCACACTTCGGCGGCGGTCTGGCGCGGGCGGTCCCACAGCACTTCCATCACCGCGTGCTCGGCATCAGTGATGCGTTCGCCGGGTCCTGTTGGGGGGCTGTCGTCTGACGTGGTCACGGGGCGTCTCCCTCGCTCATGATTACACCTGTAGTCACGGCGATTACAGATGTAAACCTTGCCCGCGGCTGAACGCGGGCCTTCCCGCCTTGCGCTTCGTCGAAGCGGCGATACACCCGGACGAATGACATGGACGCCCCGCACCGCGCTCGCCGCTCTCGCCCTTGCCGCTTCGCCGCTGTCAGCACAGGCGGATGACGCCTTTCTGCCCGAGACCGCGCCCGCCGATCTCGGCGCGGCCCAGGTGGGCGTGCTGACCTTTCGCGGCGGGGTCGAGATCTTCCCCGACACGAAAAAGATCGGCGGGATTTCCAGCCTCGAGTGGCACGGGGACAGGCTCGTCGGGATCACCGACGATGGCCGCTGGATCGAACTGACGATCGACGAGATCAAGGGCCGGCTCACCGATGTCTCGGGCGTGCGCCTCGGGCCGCTGCACGATCAGAAAGGCACCAAGATCGACGACAAGACGCGCGGCGATGCCGAGGCGCTGACCCGGCTCCCCTCGGGCGAATGGCTGGTCGCCTTCGAGCAGCAGCACCGCATCTTGCGCTATGCCGATCTCGCAAAGGCGGCCACCGGCGAATATCCCGCAGCCGCCGCACTCCTCCCCAAGGTTGCCTCCAATGACGGGATCGAGACCCTCGCAGCCTACCCCGGCGGGGTGCTTGCCTGCGGGGAGTGGAGCGATCCCGCGCGCCCCAATTGCCTGCGCATCGGCGATGATGGCACGCGCATCCCCTTCGCCCTCGCTGCGCCCGAGGGCATCGCGGCCTATAGCGGCGTTCCCACCGACGCGACCTGCGCGGGCGACGGCACCTGCTATGTCCTCTTCCGCAGCTACACTCCCAGCGATCCGCCCACGAAGCAGAGCCGCGCCGCGATTGTCGCGCTCGCGCCCGACAACACCCCCCGCACCCTCACAGAGCTCGCCCCGCCGCTGATGCTCGACAATTTCGAGGGGCTGGCGGTGCGCGAGGAAGCGGGCGCGACGGCGCTCTACATGATCTCGGACGACAACAACCGGAACTGCAGGGACAACCCGCGCGAGCCCACCTGCCAGCGCACCCTGCTGATGAAGTTCGAGATCGTGGCGCCGCGCGAAGGCCCCGTCCCGCCCGCCCCCGCGGCCGACCCGGTCCTCACTGCCCGCCCGGGTGTGCGCCCCCACCCCGAGGCCGCGAGCTTGACCGTGGTGCTCCAGACCGAGCTCGGCCCCGTCACCATCGCGCTCGAGACCGAGCGCGCGCCGGTGACCGCGGGCAATTTCCTGCGCTATGTCGACGCCAAGCGCTTGGACGGCACGACCTTCTACCGCGCGATGGATCTGGAGGGGGAACGCAAGCCCTCGGGCCTCGTCCAGGGCGGCACGCGCGGCGATCCCAAGCGCGTGCTTCCCAAGATCGCCTTCGAAGCCACCACCGCGACGGGCCTCACCCACACCCACGGCGCGCTGTCGATGGCGATGGCCGCGCCAGGCGATGCGGACGGGGACTTCTTCATCATGATCGAGGACCAGACAGGCTTCGATGCCGATCCTGCCGCGAGCGACCCCGCCTGGGCGGCGGGCTATGCGGTGTTCGGCTATGTGACCGGCGGCATGGACATCGTCGCCAAGGTCCTTGCGGCGCCGCGCGACCCGGACGCAGGCGAAGGCGTGATGAAGGGTCAGATGCTGAAGCCGGAGGTGAAGATCATCTCGGCGCGGCGGGTGGTGCCCTAAAGCACCAACTGCGTCTGGATCACCACCGCGACTGGCTTGCCCTCGGCGGTGTCGATGGTGGTCTGCCACACCGAAATCCGCTTCCCGACCTTGAGCGGAACGCTGCGACCCTTCACGGTGCTGCCGACCGGGGCGCCCCCGAGAAAATTGGTCTTGCTCTCGATCGTGGTGGTGCCCTTGGCGCCCTCCGGCAGGCACGCGACCGCGCCGACCGCACCGAGCGCATCGGCGAAGGCCATGATCGCCCCGCCATGCATGATCCCGCCCGCGGTGCAAAGATCCTCGCGCACAGTGATCTCGCCCTCGACCGCGTCAGCCGATGCAGCGGTGACGGTCACGCCCATCAGCTTGGAAAAGGGCATGGCATCGGCAGGGTTCATCACGATTTCTCCTGTGGCGGGACGAGACCCGCGATGTGCAGCACCTCTTGTGCGAACGCTGCGTCGCTTCGCATCCGCAGCATTCCGGCGCGCTGGAGCCCGATCGCGCCATGGGCCAGCATCCACACCCGCATGACCTCGCGCCGCCTTGTGTCATCGTCGGCGCAGGGTGTAGCGAGCGCATCGAGCGCGACCGCGATCACCTTGTCGACCGCGGCGCGCAAGGGAGCATGCGCGTTGATCTGGTCGTGGTGCCGCGCGGTCATCACCGCATAGAGCCCCGGTTGCGCGAGCGCGAAACGGACATAGGCGGCCATGAACCCCGCCGGGTCGGGCGTGGGCGCAAGCTCGGCGGCGAGCTGATCGAACCCCCGGGCTGCCAATGTCGCCATCAGCGCCTCGCGGTCTTCGAAGTGGTTGTAGAGCGCCCGGTGCGCGACCCCCAGCCGCTCGGCGAGCGTGCGCAGCGAGAAGCTGGCCGAGGGGTCCTCGGCTACAAGCCCCTGCGCCGCATCAAGCGCGGCAGCTGCAAGGTCGCCATGGTGATAGGCCGCACGCCGGGTCATCCGTTCGGGTTAGGCAATCACGCGGCTTTGGCCAAGGCCGAGAGGTGCCAGTCGACGCTCATCTGTGCGACCTCGCGGCCTGCGGCGTCGGTCATGCGGATCGTGACGGGAAAGCGCACCTTGCCCTCCGCATCGAGCGCCGCGAACAGCGCAGGTTTGTCACCATCGACCGTGGCTTCGGCGGTGATCAGCCCCTTGGCCGGCTTGGCATAGGCGATGGTCGCGCTGGCCGCGACAGGGCGCAGCATCGCGAGGCGTTCGAAGAACATCCCCGCCATCGCCGCGCCCGACGCCGCCTCGGCCAGCGTGAACAGCGCGCCTGCGTGCATCGTGGCGATATGGTTCGAGGTATTGTGGCTTTGCTCGAGCGTAGCGGTGGCTGTGGCCTCCCCGATCTCGCCAAGCGCGACGCCGACATAGGAGGCGAAGGGGACGATCGCGGAAAGCTGGGCCTTGATGGCATCGAAGGGGGTCATGGGATTCGCCTCGCATGGGGTAATGTATCCGCTGGATACATTACCCTCGCACAAGGTCAATCCCCGCGCTCCGCATGTACAAGGTGAACAAGAGCCTTATTCGGAAACGGCGGGGCGGCCGACCGGCTTGCTCGCCTCGCGCGGCATGCCGGCCTCGATCACCGGAAGCCAACCCTTGGCATTCATCCCGATATTCACCTGCGGCAGCGAGGCGAGGAAGCGCGACTTGGCCTCCCACTCGGCAACCGAGCGCCCGGCCGTGCGCGCGGCCTCTTCCAGCCCGATCGGCTGGCGCAACGCGCGGTTGATGAGCGCGTCGCCGAAATAGGTCCAGTCGTTCTCGGCCATGCAGCCAAAGGATGACCGCGTGCTGGCGGCAGCGGTGAGGATCGCGGTGTCGGGACTCGCCACAACCGGGACGAAAACGCCCGAATAGCAGGCCGATAGGATCAGCACACGCCGCCGGATCCCGGCCTCGGACAGCGCCTCCTTTAGGCCCTTGGGCGAGAGAACGCCGTACCCTGTATCGCCCCAGTGATAGGCGAGGCCCAGGTCGTTGCCGTGGCTGGTGGTGTAGAGGACGAGCACGTCCTCCTTCGCGTCCATCACACTGCCAAGGTGCGCGATCGCGAGCCGTAGCGCGGTGATCGAGCCATGGGGGGCATCGTCGCGCGTCCCATCTGGCCCGGCGAGCGTCAGCGTGCGTCCCTGAGCGCCGTATCGCGCCGCGAGCACCCTCCCCGCCTCGCGCGCCTCACGGGCGAACACCGGATCGCTGTCGAGCGCGATGGTCAGCACATAGGCGTCCGGCGTGCCAGGACGCTGGGGCTGGAGGCTGGCGAGCGCCGTCTCGAGCCGCTCGGCCTGCGCGCGCATCTCGCCTGCCGAGACCCCGCGGCGCAATTCGGGCGACAGCTCGTAGCTCTGGCGCCGCTCGGCCATGGTCTGCCCGGTGGCGAGATCGGGGAACGGCGCGGTGTGCGGCGGCGGTTGGTTGGGATTGGGCGGGAGCGGCGCGGAGGACTGCGAGAGCGCCGGGATCGCGGCCAGCAGCGCGGCTATCCCGGCCCAAAGCTTCCCCATGATCGCGCCCCTGTGCATGCGAGGCCCAAGCTGCCCGCGCGCAGCCGAGCCGTCAAGCGCGGCGGTGCCTCAGACCAGCCGCGCGCGCTGGTCGGGGGTGAGCAGCTGGCAGGCCTCGGCGGTTGTGCCGAACCAGCGGTAGCGGTTGAGGGCGATGCGATCATAGACCCAGTCGCGCAAAGGACGCGGCACGATCCGGAACACGAGGCCGAGCCGCCACCATCCGCCCAGCACCCGCGCCACCTCGAAATAGCCATCGCTCTTGGTGAAGGCGCGGCCATCGCGGACGAAGACGTAGGTGGCGTTCCAGTCGATCCCGAAATGGTTGCAGAGCGTCTGGCCGAGCTCGCCTTGTGCAGGCGTGAATGCGATTTTCCCGGCGCGGTCATGCTTCATGATGAAGCTCACCCCGCCCGAGCACAGCACGCAGACATGGTCGAAGATGAACAGCGGGCGCTTGTCGCCCCAGTCGGGAAGCTCGGGTTCGATCATGCCGCGGTCTCCGTGATGTCGAAATCGGCAAAGGCGGCACGGAACTCGGTGAGGTTGACGATGTCGAGGCACGGCCGCGCGCCGGGTTCATAGCGGCGACCGGCAGCCATGGCCTTGGCGATGTGGATGACCGGGATGCAGGGGATGAACGGTCCATGCCCCGATCGGGCGATGATGAAGTGGCGGCGGGTGAGCGGTGCGCCGTCGGGGCCCTCCCCTGTTATGGTCATAAAGAACCCGCTGGTGCCGGTGCCGAGCCAGTTGAACAGGCTTGCGATGCGGACCAGCTGCGGCGCGAAGCGGTCGAGCCGGGGGAGCAGCCGCAAGCGCGTCAGCCAGCCCATCAGCGCGGTGCCGAAATGCATCGGCAGGATAGCGTGGCCTGCCCAGAAGGAATGCTCACGAAGACCCGGATAGCGCGCGGCGAAGAGATCAAGGTCGGGCGCATTGGCCCGCCCGAACCACCGCGCACCAATGCCGGGGATCTCGACGCGGCGCTGATCGCCCCAACCGGTCACCTCCTCCATCCGCCCGCCGATCAGCTGGGTGAACCGCTGGCCGACGAAGGACAGTACCGCCGCTACCGTCCCCGCGCCCGCATTGGACTGCTCCGCGCCGCTGATGCCGTAGTCGAGAGTATGGATCGTGTGCATGTCCTCGCACGCCGCGTCGGCATAGGCGGCGGTCAGCGCGGGGATCGAGCTTGCGCCCGCCAGCACCGCCACGCCCGCCGCTTTGGCCTTGTCGTCGAGCACCCCGATCCCGGTGACGAAATCGCGCGCGTCGGCAATGTCGCAATAATGCGCCCCGCAGGCGATGGCCACCTCGGCGACGGCGTAGCTCTGCCCGTTGTAGGGCCCGACCATGTTGATGACGAGATCAGGGCGGAGCGCCGCGAGCGCCTCAGGCGGCCCGGCGAGGTCGTAGACTCCGGCCTCGGCGGGGTTTGCTGCACCGATAATCGCCGCCGCGGCCCGCGCATTGGCGAGCGAGCGTCCTGCAAGGATCAGCTGGATCGCCGGATCGCCTGCAAGGCTGCGCGCTACGTGGCTGCCGAAATTGCCGTAACCGCCGATGATCGCGACCCGCAGCAACTGCTAACCAACCTTGCGAATGAACACGCGGCCGCACTGGTAGACGGCATCACCCTCGCTCCAGTTCTGCAAGGTGTCGCCTTCAACCGCGAAGTTCAGCATGCTGCCGCCGAGCTGGATGCGCGGAGATTCGCCGCTCTCGTAGCGGTAGGTTCCAGTCAAGGGAAAGCCTTCGACAGCCATCGAATAGGTGCCATCAGGTTCGAAGCTGATTTCGGCGTCGATCCGGGCTGCGTTCGGGCTGAACTCGGAATCGGGCTCGCATTCCTCATGCGAATAGACCCAGAGCCCAAGCAGCTTGGCGGGCACGGGATCGGAAGGCGGGGCGGCGGAAGCCGGTATGGCGGCGTCTTCGGCAGCCGGGCTTGCGATGCCCTCGGCCACCGCCTCCGGCTTACTCCCGCTCTGCGGCGAGCAGGCTGCGGCGGCGAGCAGGGCCGGTGCGATCACCAAACCTGCCCGCCGCCAAAGCCGCATCAATACACCCGCGCCTTGGGCTCGATGTACTTGATGTCGTCGGTCAGCGTGTACTCATGCACCGGACGGTAATCGATCCGGCTGTTCGAGCCGCGGCCGCCCCAGCCGTCGAACCAGGCGATGGTGTGCTTCATCCACTCGGCATCGTTGCGATCGGGGAAGTCCTCGTGCGCGTGGGCGCCGCGGCTTTCCTTGCGGTTGGCGGCGCTCGCCATCGTCACGTTGGCCTGCGCCATGAGGTTGTCGAGCTCCAGCGTCTCGATCAGGTCCGAGTTCCAGATCAGCGACTTGTCGGTGACGTGGATGTCTTCCATCCGCTTGTTCTGCTCGGCGAGCTTGGCGACGCCTTCGTCCATCAGCTTCTGGTCGCGGAACACGGCGCAGTGCTTCTGCATCGCCTTCTGCATCTCGGCCCGGATCTGCGCGGTGGGCGAGCCGCCTTGCGCGTAGCGGAAGTGATCGAGCCGGGTCAGCGCGAAGTCGGCGCTGTCGGCGGGAAGCTCGGGCTGCTTGGCGCCCGGCTTCACATTGTCGCGCAGGTGGTGGCCGGTCGCACGGCCGAACACCACGAGGTCGATCAGCGAGTTCGAGCCGAGGCGGTTCGCCCCGTGCACCGAAACGCAGGCCGCTTCGCCCACGGCATAGAGCCCGGGGATGACCTGGTCGGGGTTGCCGTCCGGCCCGAGGGTGACGACCTGCCCGTGATAGTTACACGGAATGCCGCCCATGTTGTAATGCACCGTCGGGGTGACGGGCAGCGGCTGGCGGGTGAGGTCGACGCCCGCGAAGATCTTGCCGCTCTCGGTGATGCCCGGCAGGCGCTCGGCCAGCACCTTGGGGTCGATGTGATCGAGGTGGAGATAGATGTGGTCGCCATCGGGCCCCACGCCGCGGCCCTCGCGCATTTCGAGCGCCATCGACCGCGACACGACATCGCGCGAGGCGAGGTCCTTGGCGGAAGGCGCGTAACGCTCCATGAACCGCTCGCCTTCGGAGTTGGTGAGGTAGCCCCCCTCCCCGCGCGCGCCTTCGGTGATAAGCACGCCCGCGCCGTAGATGCCGGTCGGGTGGAACTGCACGAACTCCATGTCCTGCAGCGGCAGGCCGGCGCGCAACACCATCCCGCCGCCGTCACCGGTGCAGGTGTGGGCGCTGGTCGCGGTGTAGTAACAACGACCGTAGCCGCCGGTTGCCAGCACCACGCTCTGCGCGCGGAAGCGGTGGATCTTGCCGTCATCGAGGCACATAGCCATCACGCCGACGCACTTCTTCTCGCCGCCGACATCGCTCATGATGAGGTCGAGCGCGAAGTATTCGATGAAGAAGTCCGCGTCATACTTCAGCGACTGCTGGTAGAGCGCGTGGAGCATCGCGTGCCCCGTACGGTCGGCCGCGGCGCAGGTGCGCTGCACCGGCGGGCCGGCGCCCATGTTCTGCATGTGGCCGCCGAAGGGACGCTGGTAGATCGTGCCATCGGCATTGCGACTGAAGGGCACGCCAGCGTGCTCGAGTTCGTAAACGGCAGCCGGAGCTTCGCGCGCGAGATATTCGATCGCGTCCTGATCGCCCAGCCAGTCCGACCCCTTGACGGTGTCGTACATGTGCCAGGTCCAGTGGTCCGGGCTGTTGTTGCCGAGCGAGGCAGCGATCCCGCCCTGCGCTGCCACGGTGTGCGAGCGGGTCGGAAAAACCTTAGAGATGTTCGCGGTGCGCAGGCCAGCTTCGGCCGCGCCCATCGTCGCGCGCAGGCCCGAACCGCCCGCGCCGACTACCACCACGTCATACATGTGGTCGACGATCGTGTAGGCGCCCGTCAGATGCGCACCGCCGACGTCATTCGCGGTGCCCTTGGGTGCTGCGGTAGCCATCAGGCCTTACCTCCGAAAACAAGTGCGGCGACGCTGAAAATCCCGAAGGCGCCCCCGCCGATGGTTGCAAGATTGAGCGCGGCGATGATCGCGAATTTGCTGCCGCCGTCGTGAATATAGTCCTCGATCAGCACCTGCAGACCGAGCCGCGCGTGCCAGAACAGGCTGACGACCAGCAGGATCATCGCGGTCGCCGAGACCGGCTGCGCGAGCCATTTGACCATGCTCGCATAGCCATAGTCGCCCAGCAGCGCGAGGCTGACCAGGAGCCAGGTCATCAGCACGATGTTGCCGATCGCGGTGAAGCGCTGAAGCAGCCAGTGATGCGGGCCTTCATGTGCCGCACCCAGCCCGCGCACGCGGCCGATGGAAGTTCCGTTGCCCATGTGCTTTTCCCCTCAGGCCAGCAGGATCACGGCCCAGAAGGCCGCGGTGAGCAGGATTGCGATGA
>JAIYEK010000253.1 GCA_027487015.1 Erythrobacteraceae bacterium
ATCGAGGTGACCAGCGCGGCGCTGCGCAGGAGAGCGGCGATTTTCATGGGTGAGGAAGGCTCCTTTGTCACACGAATGTATAGGTTTGCCGAGCTGAACGCCAGATAACACGTGGCCGCATGCTGGGGTGTGCCAGCCGGGGGCAAAGCGCGCGTGGTCCGTTTCCGGCGGCGCGTGCTTATCGCAGATATTGCAAGGGGTTGACGGGTTTCCCGCCGCGCCTGAGTTCGATCGTCACCGGGCTTTGCCCCCCGGTCGCGCGGCCCAGGGGCGATCCGCCGATGACGGAGTCGCCGACCGCGACGTCGACCCTTTCGAGGCCGGTGACGAGGCTGGTCCAGCCGCCCGCGTGCTCGATGATGACGATTCGCCCGAAGCCGCGATAGGCTCCCGCAAAGGCGACCCGCCCGCGCGCCGGGGCGACGACCTGCGCCTGGGCGGCGGGGGCGAGCGTGATGCCGGTGGAAGCAAGGCCGCTCGCCCGCTTGGCGCCGAAGCCGATCAGCGTGCGGCCCTGCACCGGCAGCTGGAAGTCCGACGGCGGCGGCACGGCGGCGGTGGGCTGCGGCTCGGGCTCCGGCGGCAGCGCGGCGGCGAGGTCGGCGGGGCGCAGTACCGGGCCGGGGAGCGCGGCAAGCTCGTCCCGGAGCGCCGCCACCTCGCCGAGCTTGCCGACCAGCCCATCGAGATCGCGCGCTTCCTCGGCCAACGCCAGCGCCCGCTCCGCTTCACGCAGCGCCGCGCCCTTGGCAGTGCGCGAGGCGAGGCGCTGCTGCTGTTCGAGCGCGGCAAGCGCGCTGCGGCGCTGGAGCAGGTCGCTCTCTCCGTTGCGGAGCTGTTCGACCGCCGTGGCGGCCTGCGCCTCAAGCGCGCGGCCACGGTCGAGATCGCGGCGCAGGCTGGCGGTCCGGGCACGGATCTGGGGGACGGCGCTTGCCATGACGGCGCGAACGTGGACGACATCCTCGAGCGAGCCGGGTTGCAGCGCGGCAAGCGCCAGCGGGCGGCGCGCGGCGGTCTGGAGCGCGGCTGCGAGGCGCGCGGTCGGCGCCTGCTTGGCGGCGAGCTTTGCGGTGAGGCGCGCGCGCTGGTCCTTGGCGATGGCGAGACGCGCGCGGGCGGCTTCGATATCGGCCTCGGCCTGCTGGATGCGCGCGGCGAGCGCGGCGGCTTCGCTGGCGGTCTTCAGGGCGGCTTCGGTCGCGGCCTCGGCCTCGGAGGTGAGCTTGGCCGCGCGCCCTTCGGCAAGCTTGCTCTCGCGGGTGGCGCGGGCGAGCGCGGCTTCGGCCTCGGCCGGGTCGACGAAAGCGGTGGCGGGGGCAGCGGCGGTGTCAGGCAGGGCGAGCGCCAGCCCGATGCCGGTGCCGATCACGGCGATTGCGGTCAGGATCGGGCGGCGCATGGCGCTCTCATGCCCGATGATAGGGATGGCCTGCAAGGATCGTGGTGGCGCGGTAGAGCTGCTCCATCAGCATCGCGCGGGCGAGCATGTGCGGCCAGGTGGCGGGTCCGAAGGCGAGGAGGAGGTCGGCCGAGGCCCGCTCGGCCTCCGAATGGCCGTCGGCCGCGCCGATCATGAAGCGCGTCTCGCGCACGCCGTCATCGCGCCACGTGCCGAGCAGGGTGGCGAAGCTCTCCGAGGACATCGCCTTCCCACGCTCGTCGAGCAACACGGTACGGAGCGGCGTGAGGGGGTCTGCGGCCTTGCCCGCGCCGGTATCGGGCCACTCGGTGAGCCGCACCGGCCAGGTCATGCGCTTGGAATAACGCTCCACCAGCTCGCCCTCCGACGAACGCCCGATTTTGCCCCGCGCGATGATGTGGAGGAGGATAACGCCACCCTAGAAATGAGACGCTGGGTCGGCCCGCAAAGCGGGCCGCGAGCGCACGCGCGCGAGCCGCAGGTGCTCAAGCCCGAAGGGCTTGAAACAGCGCCGAGGACGCTCGCCCGGAGGGGCGAGCGCAAAACAAATCAGTTTCTACCCAGCATCGACGTTTCCGCGCCCTCGAACGACCACATGCGCTCGAGGTTGTAGAAGCTGCGCACTTCGGGGCGGAACAGGTGGATCACCACGTCGCCCGCGTCGATCAGCACCCAGTCGGCAGCCGGCAGGCCTTCGACCCGCGCGTGGCCGTAGCCCGCCTGCTTGATCTTTTCGGCGAGCTTCTGCGCCATCGACGCGACCTGCCGGGTCGAGCGCCCGCTCGCGATCACCATGTGATCGGCGATCGAGCTCTTGCCCTCGAGCGGGATCGAGACGACGTCCTGCGCCTGATCATCGTCAAGCTGCGACAGCACCAGCTGGTGCAGGGCGTCGGGCCCCACCTCAGGCTTGCCCAAGGACTGGGCCAGCTTGGCGGCAACCTGCGTGGCTCCCAGCGGAAGCGATGCGACAAATGCCTCGGTCATCGGCAATCGGGTATCTCCAAAGTGCGGGGCGATGGAAGCTGGCATGACGCAGACCGGCCGTAGAACACGCCGAAACGCTGGCTGCGCGCTTCATGCGTCCTCCCATGACCGGATGCTGCGGAATGTCAGCCGATCGCGAACCGGTGCGTCATGATGTGCGCTGGCCGATCCTTGTCCGAGCAACTGCTCGGCCCACCCGGCATGAGCACGGCGGATCGCCGTGGCCGAGCGGTGGTCTGGATCGAAACGCAATAACACCAGGGCCGGTGCGCTCCATTGCCCCGTTGTGCGAAAACTGGCGGCGGGCACGATATAGCGCCGGAGCCAGGCCATGGCGGGGCTCGTCATGGCGGCTGCATCATACCCCGGACGGGCGATCACCGCAATCGGCATTGTCCGCGCGATCCGCCGCCAGCCCTTCCAGAGGTGAAATTGCGCAAGATTGTCGGCCCCCATCAGCCACACGAAGCGCCGCTTGGGGTAGCGCCGGACGAGCTTGCGCAACGTGTCGACGGTGTAGCGGGTGTCGAGATCGAGCTCGATCGCGGAAGGTACGATCCGCGCGCGCCGTGCCTGCTTTTCCGCCGAACGCAGCCGGGCCTTGAGCGAGCCCATGTCGTCCTGCGGTTTTAAGGGGTTGCCGGGCGAGACCAGCCACCAGGTCTCTTTCAGCCCGAGCGCCTCCTGCGCGAACAGCGTGATGCGCCGGTGCCCGCCATGCGCGGGATTGAAGCTGCCGCCGAGCAGCCCTGTCAGTTGCGGTTTCGCCATGGGATCAGGGGCGCGTCTGACCCTGCCCGCGCACCTGCCACTTGTAGGTGGTCAGCCCCTCGAGCGCCACGGGCCCGCGCGCATGGAGCCGTCCGGTGGCAATGCCGATCTCCGCGCCGAGGCCAAACTCGCCCCCGTCGGCATATTGGGTCGAGGCGTTGTGCATGACGATGGCGCTGTCGACCTCATTGAGGAAGCGCTCTGCGGCGGCCGCGTCATCGGTCACGATTGCGTCAGTATGGTCCGAGGAATGGCGGGCAATGTGGGCGAGCGCTTCGTCGAGCCCATCCACCACCGCGACCGAGAGGATCGCGTCGAGATATTCGGTGTCCCAGTCGTTGGCGCTCGCCGGGATGACGCGCGGGTCGAGCGCGGCGATGCGGGCGTCACCGCGGACCTCGCATCCCGCATCTATCAAAGCGGCGAGCAGCGCGGCGGGCGCGGGATAGGCGGCATCGACCAGCAGCGTCTCCATCGACCCGCACACGCCGGTGCGGCGCAGCTTGGCGTTGACCGCGATGGCCTCGGCCATGGCGGGGTCGGCGGCGGCGTGGATGTAGGTGTGGTTGATCCCGTCAAGGTGCGCGAGCACGGGCACCCGCGCATCGGCCTGCACCCGCGCGACGAGGCTCTTGCCTCCGCGCGGCACGATCATGTCGATGAGGCCGCTCGCGGTCAGCATCGCGCCCACACAGGCCCGGTCCTGCGAGGGGATGAGCTGCACCGCTTCGGCAGGCACGCCGCCCGCGACGAGGCCCTCCACCAGCGCGGCGTGGATCGCGCGGTTCGAATGCACCGCCTCGCTCCCCCCGCGCAGCAAGGTCGCATTGCCTGCCCGCACGCACAGCGCGGCGGCATCGGCGGTCACGTTGGGGCGGCTTTCGTAGATGATCCCGATGACGCCGATGGGCACGCGGATACGCTGGAAATGCAGACCGTTTGGCTGGGTGTATGCGTCGATCACCTGGCCCACCGGATCGGGCAGATCGGCGACCGCGACAACCGCATCGGCAACCCCGGCAAGGCGCGCTTCATCGAGCATCAGCCGGTCGAGCATCGCGCCCGAAAGCCCGCGCGCCTTGCCCGCTTCAAGGTCCAGCGCATTGGCCGCCAGCACCTGCGGCGCAGCCGCACGCAGGGCGTCGGCCGCCAGCCGCAGCGCGGCGGCGCGTGCGGCGCTCGGCATCGCGGCAAGCTGACGCTGCGCGGTGCGCGCCTGATGCGCGAGCGCCGTCACCAGCGCCTCGGGATCGGCGGTGGTCTCGGCAGGCGAAAGGACGGCGGTCAACTTGGTCATGAATGCCCGTCTAGCATCCTGCGGCCCGCCTGTCAGGCCCGCCCGCCCAATCACGCCTGACGGCACCGATTCGCCCTAGGGGAACCGGGGATTCGCAGGGCTGCAAGCCCCCGTCTTTCACCCGATCTGCAATCGATGATCGATTCGCCGCGATTCCGCATCAACTCACCTAGGAGTGCAATATAGGATTCGACCATAAGAGGTCGCCCTGATAGCTCCGCGGCCCGGGGCACAATAACAACACCGGGGCCGCAATTTGTCACTCAAAGATACCGCACATGCGTGGGGCGACCGGCTGCGGCAATGGTTCCCCGACCGCGAGTTCTTCATGCGCGCCGATGGGCAGGTGCGCTTCATCAAGGTATCCTCGCAGCTCCAGATGCGCGTCGCCGGCGGCGTGGTGTCCGTCACCACCCTGTGGCTGATCGCAACCGCCGTCATGGCCTGGGGCCAGTATCGCGCCGAAGCTGATCTTGCCTCTTTCGTCGAAGAGAAAGCCCGGATCGCCAAAGCGGGCGAACGGCTCGACGAATATGGCGGCAATCTCGACAAGGTGGTCGAGGATCTGAAGCAGCGGCAGACGTTCCTCGACGAGATGGCCCGCATGCTCCCCGAGGACATGGTCAAGGAAGGCGCAGCCAGCGGGACGATCACGGATTCGACCGCCGAAGCCAGCGAGACCGTCAAGAAGGTCAGCGCGCTGATCCCGCAAGCAAAGGGCCTCGCCGAGATCGAAGCGCGCCAACTCGCCTTTGTCGAGCGGCTCACCCGCTTCGCCGATGCCCGCGCGCGCCGCGCCGAGGCGGCGATGCGCAAGTTGAACCTCGATCCCCAGACCATGACCCGCCAGACCCAAGCCGCGATGGGCGGTCCCTTTGAGGCGCTGGCCGCCGCCGACCTCGACCCGCGGTTCGAGCGCCTCGGCCTCAGCCTTGCGCGCATGACGGTGTTCGAGCGCGCGCTTGACGGTATCCCGCGGGTGGTTCCTGCCAGCATCCAGTCGATCACCTCGGGCTTCGGTTACCGCCGCGATCCCTTCAACGGGCGCGGGGCGATGCATGCCGGGATCGACTTCAAGGGTCCGATCGGGTCGCCGATTTTCGCCGCTGCCGATGGCCGCGTGACCTTCGCCGGGCGCAAGTCGGGCTATGGCAATGCGATCGAGATCACCCACGCTAACGGAATGTTGACCCGCTACGCCCACCTGTCGCGGATCGACGTGCGGGTCGGTCAGGCGGTCGCGGCGGGCACGACGATCGGCGGGCTCGGCTCGACCGGGCGCTCGACAGGGCCGCACCTGCATTTCGAAGTCCGCATCAATGACCGCGCGGTCAATCCGCGCCCGTTTCTGGAGGCCGCCCCCGATGTTCTCAAGGAAGTCCGCGCAGCCGG